>DATIYL010000202.1:0-46534 GCA_035517635.1 Allostellaceae bacterium
CGGGTTGGGCATCGGGGTCACCTGGTCACATTCCGAGATAGGCGCGGTGGAGCTCGGGCGAGCTCGTGAGTGTTGCGGCGGAGCCGGCGAGCGCCACGCGACCACGCGACAGGACATAGCCGCGTGTCGCCACCGAAAGCGCGAGCTCTACGTTCTGCTCGACAAGAATACCGCCGATGCCGAGGTCGCGGCTGATCCGCCGCACGACATCGTAGACCTGCGCGACGATGAGTGGCGCCAAACCGAGCGATGGCTCGTCCATCAGGATGAAGGCGGGCTTGGCCATGAGCGCGCGGCCGATCGCCAGCATCTGCTGCTCGCCGCCGGAAAGAGTGCCGGCGAGCTGCCGCTGGCGCTCCTTTAGGCGCGGGAAAAGGGACGAGCGGGGCTCGCAGGCGCCGTCGGCAAACACCAGCTCGACCTTGCTGTCGCCGGCGAGCTTGGCGTCGTTGATCTCTTGCGCCGCCATCTCGGCGGCAACCCTGGCCGAGCGTCCTCCCCAGGCGGTGCTGCCGCTGAGCGGCAGGATCACGCCGACCTTGAAGGCGGTCTCCGCTTCGGCCGATACGGACGTCGCCACCAGGCCTAGCGCCGCCGTCGCGGCAAGCGCCCTTCGCATCATGTGCATGTCGTTTCCTCTCCCAGATTGCCTTATGCTTGGATGTCGCGGGTCAGGTGGCTGGCGGTCGTCGTCGGCGCTCGGCGACGAGCCGGTGGTCGATCGCCAGCGCCACCATCGAGGCGTCTCGGATGCCGGTCAGGAAATCGCCCGGCTTGTTGCAATCGCCGATGAGGACGTAAGGAACGCCGCTCGCCTCGACGACGGGCACGATGTCGCGGTCGGGCTCGGGGCCGATCGCAATGACGATCGCGTCCCCGGCGGGAATGCGGCTGGCCTCGCCCCTGGTCGAGAGGTCGAGCTGCCCGTCGGAAATGCTCTCAATCGCGCTCTCGGTCAGGACCACCGTGCCGGCCTTTTCGATCCGCGCCAGCACGTCGAATTTGTTGTTGCGCGCCATCTCGCGCGCGATGCTGCTCTGCAGCTCGATCACCGTCACCTTGCAGCCGCGCTGGCCCAAGACATCGGCGGTCTCGATGCCGACCATGCCGCCGCCGATGATCGTGACCGTCGCGCCGTCACGGATAAGCTCCGGCCGCAGCAGCACGTCCCACGACTGCAGCACCGGGATATCGCAGCCGGTGCGGATCGGCAGGCCGCGCGGCTTCGCCCCCGTCGCCACCATGACGAGATCGGGATTGAAGCGGCGGATATCGTCGGCCGTCGCCGCGACGCCGGTGCGGAGCGGGATTCCGAGCTGCTCGGTCTCGGCGGTCCGGTAGGTCCAGACGCCGGCGACGTCGGCCTTGTCGGGCGCGGCGAGGGCGAGCGGCATCTGCCCGCCAGGCCGGGCCTCGCGTTCCCAGATCTCGACCTCATGGCCCAAGGCCCTGCTCATGCGCGCCGCCTCGAGGCCGGAGACGCCGCCGCCGATAACCAGGATTCGCTTGCGCTCGCTTGGCGCGAGCGGCTTGCGAAAGAGCTGCGGCTCGAGCAGCGCGAGGCTCTCGAACTCCGTGCCGGCCATCGGGTTCTGGACGCAGGCGACGTCCTTCTCGAGGGTCAGCCGCTCGAAGCAGACGTTGCAGGAGATGCAGTGCCGGATGGGCGCCTTCACCTCACCGAACGCCTTGGCGCACCAATGGGGATCCGCGATCAGCGCGCGACCGAGCGAGATGTAGTCCGCGCTTCCCGCCTGCAGCACGCCCTCGGCGTCCTCCGGCGTGATGATGCGCCCGGCGATGATGACCGGTATCTCGACCGCATCCTTGATCGGGCGCGCGTACGGCTCCAGGCAGCGGCGTGGGAACGAAGGGGGCTGGATGCAGTAGCGCGACAGCAGCGGGCTCTCGTTGGACCCGCCGGACAGGTCGATCGCCACCACGCCCTCGCGCTCGAGCGCCCGGGCGAGCGCGATCACCTCCGCCTCCGTGTAACCGCCCTCGACATACTCGGTAGCGCTGATGCGAACGATGAGCGGGCAGTCGGTCAGCTCATCGCGGATCCGTCGCACGGTCTCGAGCAGGAAGCGCATCCGATTCTCGAGGCTTCCGCCATAGGCATCGGTCCGCCGATTGAAGCGCTCCGAAAAGAACTGCTGGAAGAGATAGCCGTTGGCGGCATGGATCTCGACGCCATCGTACCCGGCGCGCCAGAGGCGCCGCGCCGAGTCGAGGAAGTCGCGTTGAATCGCGTGGATCTCGTCGATGCGGAGAGCGCGCACGGGCTCGCCCGTTGCCGGGTTTCGTCCATCCGTCGGGCCGACGGGCTCCATGCCGAGCACCGACCGGCGGAGCAGCTGGCCGCGATGGTTGAGCTGCGCCACGGCGAGCGCGCCGTTGTCCTGGATCGCCCGCACGACGGCCGCGAGGCCGGGAATGAAGCGGTCGTGGTAGATGCAGAGCGAGTTGTTGTGGTTGCGCGCGGCCGCCGAGATGTTCATCGCCTCGGTGATCACCATCGCGACGCCGCCCTTCGCACGCTCAGCGTAATAGGCCTTGTCGCGATCGGTCGAATGGCCGTCCGTCGTGCCGTAGTTCGTGCCCATCGGCCCCATGATCACCCGGTTCTTGAGGGCGAGAGGGCCGATGCGGCCGGGCTCCTTCAGCTTCGCAAACAAGGTGCTTTGCCCTCACTGTGCCGCAGCAGCGTGGTCCGGCACGTAGACATAGCCCTCGAGAATGCGGCGGGCCGTGCGCCCGAGCGTCGCGCGGTCGACGACATATTCATTGCCACGCAAGGATACCTTCACCTCGGTGGTAATGACGCCGCCCGGATGGCCGATGCGGCAGTCGATGACGTCGGGTGCGACCGGCCGGGCAACCTCGTGGACGAGGGTGCCGGGGAGACGGCTCGCGACACCGGTGCAGACCGTGCTCGTCCCGGCATAGGTCTTGTGCATCTGCTGCATGAAGAAGAGCCGCGAGACGAGGTCGATCTCATCGGCGCGCACCATTGTCCTCGCCAAGTCGTTTCGATAGTCGGCAGGAGGGGCCACGAAACCGATGATCGGCGTGGCCGGGCTGTCCTCGCGCGAGCGCGATGCGTTCTGCACCATCCCCATCCGCTCGGCGCCCGCGCCGCGGATGCGTTCGGCCAGGTCGCGGAACGCGACGTCGCGATCGATCTCGGCAGCTGTCTCGGTGCCGGTCAGTCCGACATCCCTCGCACGAACGAAGACATGCGCGTTGCCGATGTCGACGAGCGACACGGCGAGGCTGCCGAATCCCGGGATCTCGAGCCGGTCGACGGGATTGCCCGTCGGCAGCAGCGCGCCGGTGGCGCCGCCCGCGGTGTCGGCAAAGTCGACGAGTATCCTGGCGCCGGTGCCCGGCACGCCGGGTACAACGTAATCTCCCGCTTCCAACGGCCGGCCGTTTTCGACCGGTACCTCGATCTTGAGGACGCGGTTGAGGTTGGTGTTGAAGACGCGCACCGTCGTCATGCCGTCGACCGGCTCGACCAGGTTCTCATCGATGGCGAAGACGCCGACGGCCGAGGTGATGTTGCCGCAGAGGCTGAGCCAGTCGATCTCGGGGTGGTCGATCTCGACCTGGCCGAAGGTGTAGGTGAGTTGCGTATCCGCCGCCTTCGGATTCCCCAGCCGCGGTGGGCCGATGATGGCGAGCTTGCTGGTCAGCGGATCGGCGCCGCCGAGCCCATCGATCTGCCGCTTATCCGGGGATCCGAAAATCTTCAGGATGAGCGCCTCGCGCCGCGCCGGATCGCGCGGCAAGTCGCTTTCCTTGAGGAAGACGGCTTTGCTCGTGCCGCCTCGCATGATCACGCATCGAACCCGTTGCGCCATTCTCGTCTCCAGGCTTGTCTCCAGGCTTGCCGGTCAGGCCGGCTTTGCTGCGGTCGCTGGGCTGGTCACCGCAATTCGCGCGTGCGAGAGGTGCTGGCGCATCGCTGCCTCCGCTGCCGCGCCGTCATGCGCCGCTATGGCTGCAACAATCACCCGATGCTCCTCGAGCGCCTCGTGAGCGCGCCCGATCCGCGCGCTCGACCGGTAGCGATAGACCCGCATCAAATAGTAGAGGTCGCCGCACAGCATCTCGACAAGCTTGCGATTCCGGCTGCCTTGAATGATGCGGTAGTGGAAATCGTAGTCGCCCGGACGCTGATAATAATGGTCGCCGGCGGCAAGCGCGCGTTCGCGCGAGTGTTGCTCGAGAAGCCGTGCGAGTTCGGCTGTCTCGGCATCGGTCATGCGCTCGGCTGCGAGACGGCAGGCGAGGCCCTCGAGAGCTTCGCGAATCAGCAGGATCTCGCCGAGCTCTTCGCTGGACAGGGCGGCAACGCGGGCCCCCTTCTGCGGCACGCGCTCGACCAGCTTCTTGCCCTCAAGCCGCCGGATCGCCTCGCGCACCGGGGCGCGGCTGATGCCAAGCTGCCGCGCGAGCGCTACCTCGTCGAGCTTGGCGCCGGCCGGGATCTCGCCCTTGACGATCGCCTCCTCAAGCCAGGTGAAAGCCTGATCAGAGAGCGTTCGAATCGGAACGGGCGGGAGAACAGGTTGTCGAATGTCGACATTCGCCATGAGGAAGGCTGGTCTACAGCTGAAAAGAAGCGGGTGTCAAGGCGATGCCGTTCGCTCAAAATGCCGGCTGCCGCCGTTTAATACGCTGAAAAATATGATGAAACCCATACCGTCTGCCTCATTGCGCGAGCCATTCTGGAAATGCCGGTCAGAAACGCGTTTTTGCAGATCGCCTTTGATGTCGACATTCGACACGATGTGCCGAGGCGCTTCGCCACGGCGCAACCTTGCTTCGACATGACATCGCCCCTGACCAGCGCAGCTCGCAAGACGGCGCCGAATGACGGGAAAGACATGTTTCCCCTACCTACCCTCCACACCTTGCCGAGACGCTGAACGATGAGCGCGCTGCTGTCGACCGGCTATCAACCCGATGCGGTGGCGCCGGCGAGCGATGTCGGTCCGACGCGCGCACTGGCGCGCTTCATCGCCGGGCTCCGCTGGCAGCAGGTTCCTGACCAAGTGCGGGCGGTACTCGAAAAAGCGGTGCTCGACGGCGTTGGCTGCGGGCTACACGGCCTGACGCTTCCTTGGGGCGCCATGGTCCGCGACTTCGCGGAGGAGCAGGGCGGACCCGCCGAGGCGACCTTGTGGATGAGCGGCGGCAAGCGCGTTTCGGCCGCGAACGCGGCGCTCTCGCTCGGGACGGCGATCCACGCCTTCGATTTCGACGACCATCACCGCGCCAAGCTGCACGCCACCGCCGTCATTCTGCCGGCGGCGCTGGCGCTCGGCGAGAAGACCCGGATCAACGGCGCTACGCTGCTGACCGCGCTTGCCGCCGGCTACGAGACGATGATCCGGATCAGCCTCGCCGCGAACCCCGCCGCGACGCGGATGCGCGGATGGCATATCACCGGCACCTGCGGCACGTTCGGCGCCGCCGCGGCCGCGTCGGTGATCCTCGGTCATGACGCCGAGACCACGGCGAGCGCCCTTGGGCTCGCCGGGACGCAATCGGCCGGGCTCTGGGCGTTCAACGCGGATGGCGCCATGAGCAAGCGTCTCCATCCCGGGCGCTCGGCCCAGAGCGGCGTCTACGCCGCGCTGCTCGCCGGCCGCGGCTTCGAGGGGCCCCGGTTCATCCTCGAAGCCGAGGATGGCGGCTTCCTCGCCGCGACTTCCGATGACATCCGCCCGGAGGAGATCACCGCCGGGCTCGGGTCGGAATGGCGCAGCGAAGGCGTCGTCTTCAAGCGCTATTCATGCTGCGGCAGCAATCACGCCAGCATCGACGCGGCGCTGCTCGCGGCGGCGGAGGCCGGCTTGAGCGTCGACGATATCGCGGAAGTCGTTATCGGCGTCAGCCGCGTGGTCGAGCGGCAGACGGGTTTCGCGTACACGCCATCGACTGTGCTCAACGCCCAGATGAGCCTGCGCTATAACGTTGCCGTGGCGATGATCGACGGCGAGGCGGTGCTCGAGCAATTCACCGAGAGCCGCATCCGGGATCCCGAGGTTCTCGACCTCGTCTCTCGCATCCGTATCGTGATCGACCCGGAGATGGACGCGGTATATCCGCGCCTCTATGCCGGCGTGGTGACGCTTGTCGCGCGCGACGGGCGGATCATCCGCAAGCGCGTCGACTATCCGAAGGGGATGCCCGAGAACCCGTTCGACCGGGCCGATATCGAGAAGAAGTTCCGGTCGCTCTGTAGCAGCTTCCTCGCTGTGGAGACAATGTCGGGCGTGATCGAGAGCGTCGGCCGTCTCTTCGATGCTCCTGACATCTCGCCCGTTTGCGTCCAGCTCGGCGCGGTGCGCGGACGTTAGGACGCCGGGCGCGTGCCGTCGCTGCGGAACCATCAACAGACCGCCGGCGCCGTCTTTCATTTTTTTCGCAAGCGCCGCACCGCGCGCGAGACGAGGACAAGGATCAGATGTCAGTGAGCAAGAGCCGGCAATTGCGTGACCAGATCGAGGCCCCCGAGATCCTCATCCTGCCGGGTGTCTATGACGGCTATAGCGCGCGGATCGTGGCGCAGTCGGGCTTCAAGGCCGGGTTCATCACGGGCGCAGGGGTAAGCGAGGCGAGCCTGGGCTGGGCCGATCTCGGCGTGATGTCGTATGAGGAAAACCTGCGTGTCTGCCGGGCGATCGTCGGATGCTTCGACGGCCCGCTGATCGCCGATGCCGATACCGGTTATGGGAATGCGGTGAACGTGCACTTCACGGTGCGCGGGTTTGAGCAGGCCGGGCTTGCGGGCATCATGATCGAGGATCAGGTCTGGCCGAAACGGTGCGGGCACATGAAAGGCAAGGCGGTGATCTCCGCGGAGGAGGCGGCCGAGAAGATCCATGCTGCCGCCGACGCGCGCCGCAATCCGGATTTCGTCGTCATGTCGCGTACCGACGCGCTGGCAACGCACGGCATCCATGAGGTGATCCGCCGCCTCACCATGTACGCCGAGGCCGGCGCCGACCTGCTCTTTGCGGACGCCCTTCTCACGGTGGACGAAATCAGGACCGTCGCGAAGGAGGTGCCAAAGGCCCTGACCGTCAATATGGGCTTCGGTATCCGCCAGCGCTCGACGACCCCGCTGATTTCTGCAAAGCAGCTGGAGGAGCTGGGCGTTGCGGTGGTGATCTACCCGCGCCTGCTCACGGCGGCGGCGATCCAGGGCATGAAGAACGCCATGGCCGCGCTCGCCGAGATGCTGACGAGCGGGCGGGTCGTGGACCGGCCCGACCTGGTCGTCTCCTTCGACGAGCTGAATGACCTGATGGGCATGGCCCAGCTGCAGCAGATCGAGCGGCGCTACCGCGCCGCGGACTGACGGTCTCCGGTACGCACTGTCATCGATGGGGGCGACCGGGCTTCCGACCCGGCGCCGGGCTCGTGCCGAATTGGGGCGAGACTGTCGTGGTGCCGCGCAAGCCGGGCGAGCCTGCGCGCACGCGCTTCGTCCTGCCTGCCGATCGTGGCCGAGACCCCAAGCCCTTCCCGCAGGTTGGGGTGATGGTCGATCGCATTGCGCGGCTCGTGACGCAGTCCGCCTTTCGTTTTCTGGCGCACCGTTCGGACGAGGATTGGGAACGCAAGCGGGAATTGCGGCAGATCGAAACGGCAGGTCGCCACTGGATCGCGCGCGCCCAAGAGATAGGCTGGGATGCGCCGCCGTCGGACGCGGACAGAAACGAGTTCGTGAGCTGGCTCGATCAACTTGCCGGAGATGGGCCGTCTTCGGTGCTGAAAGGCGAGTTGCGGCGGATTTTCTCGAATGCGCTCGCCAGCAGCATTACTTATGCAGCCGGCTCGCCGCGCGCCGCCGCACTGATTCCGCCCTATTTCTACAACGTTCTCGAGAACCATCATCTGCCTTTCCGGCAGGAGAAGCAGGCGGTCTACGTTCAATGCGGCGAGTGGCGCCTCAGCGCCGATATCCATCAGATGCTCGGCCATGCGCCGTCCGGGCAAGACGTTCGATCGGTCGACGACCCGTCGGTGCTGTTGCTGCGGCTCTTTTCGGACGGCGCCGTCAACATGGAGTTCGGCGCCGCCGGCGCGGCCGCGTTCTGGATCAAGCCGGAAGACCTGATCCAGCGTCGCTTCGACAGGGCCTGGGGCGAGGTTGTCGGCCGGTGATGCCGAATGGAGCGCCACGGAGCCGGACCCGCTCGCGCACCGGACCGCCAAACAATGCCGCACTTTCATGTCTTTTCTTTTCGATAAAAAGGATCGTGCGTCGCGCGCCGGCGGCGGTTAGTATGGCAGCGTCGGAAGATGCACAGGCAGCCGTGCATGTTCGAGGCTTTCGTCATCGCTTTCGTCCGCTGTGCCGCCGAGGCGTGCGCGATTTCCTATCCGCGCCCCGATCTCGCCTACCCCTCATACGGCGAATGCAAAGCGCAGCTGCCGCGCTTTGCGCAAGTCGAAACGGGAATGAGCGGCAATGGGTTCGCGGCCTCCGATCTCAGGTGCTTGGAGGTGGCCGGCCGCTATATCGCGGATGAATGGGTCGCGACAGAGGCGACGAATCTACGCGAAGGTCCCTCTTCGGGCGCTTCCGTTGTCGGGACCGTCAAGCGCGGAACACACTTTCGCGCCTTCGCCGTGGAGCGAAAATGGCTTTGCATCGAGACAGCCGACGGGACGATGGGTTTCCTCTGGTCCGATCGAGCAAAAAAGCTCCATTCAGGTCCCATGACGCCCGAAATGAGGGATGTTCATATTTGCGAAGAAGTCGATGGCAAACCGGGCTCCGGCAAATCCGAGGTCGCCGAACCCTAGCGTCCGACGATCATCAAGGACGGGGTGCACCGCCAATGCCCGCATTCGTGTGATAGAGGGTGTGCACGACCAGCGGAATCGCGTACCAGAGGGCGAGCGCTCCCGCGGCGATCGCCGCGCCGCGCGCGAACCATCGCGCGCGGCCCAAGGGGACAACACGTTCGAATTGCCACAGCGCAGGCATGATCATTGCGGCGCTTGCCGCCAGGAGCAGCGACAGAAGTACCGACCAGCCGAGCAGCGCATCAAGCGTCATGGGGCGGCCCTCGCGAATTGGCGCAGGGTGACCTTCAAGTGATCGGCGAGGCGTAGGGCGAGCGCTACGATGGTAAAGGTCGGATTGGCGTGACCGCCGGTCGGGAAGACCGAACTGCCGGCGACGTAAAGGTTCTCCATGCCGTGCACCCGGCAATCCGCATCGACGACGCCAAGACGCGGATCGGCCGCCATGCGCGTCGTTCCGGACTGATGATAGGTCTCGCTCAGTCCGAATTCAGCTTCGCCGGGCGGCTCGACGAGCCAAGGCTCGATGCGGCAGCGTCCGAAGCCGAGGCGCAGCAAGGCGGATCCGATCGAGAGCGCGAAGTGCTTGGCGGTGCGGCGTTCGAGCGCCGTCGCGCGCCAATCGACGCAAACCCGGCGCTGGCCGAGCGCATCGCGGGTGTTGGAAAGGGTGACGCGGCTTTCGGGATTGGGCGCCTGCTCGATATCCGAGACGATCAGCCCGGCCTTTAGCGGCATGACCGGATGCCGGTCGTCGCTAAGGCGCCGGCGCACCATCGCCGCGACGCCGTCGAGATCGCGCAGCACCCGCCAGACTTTTTCGCCGATGTCGGGCGCCCATTTTCCGTCCTGCAGCTCGCGCCAGATCGCCTGCGCTTCGGCGATCCCCGATTCGGGATCGCCCTCATAATCGAAGACGGCGCAGGCATTGAGCAAACTTTGCCCGCGCTGCGCCTCCGGGCTGAGCTCGATCCCGGTTTGGTACAGCCGCTGAGCAGGATCTCCGAAATAGTTGAACACCGCCTCGATCTCTGGCTGCGGATCGGCCGTCACCAATGTCGCCACGCGGCCGCGGAAATGGTCCATGTAAAAGCGTCCGACGAGATCGCGCCGGTTGCCAAGGGCGGGCGCTCTTTCGTCCGCTGTCGACAATAACAGCCGCGCATTCTCGATCGCGCCACAGCAGAGAACGTAGCAGCGCGCCCTGATAATGCGCGTGGTGCCTTCAAGCGATCGCACGCTGATGGCCGAAATCGCGCTCCTCTCCGCATTGGTGGCGATCTCGGTCAGATTGGCATAGAGCAGCACGCGCAGATCGGCCGCATTGCGGAGCTGCTCGCGATAGATCGCGCCGAAGCTCCAGGGATAGGGCGCATGCTCCCAAAGCTTCAGGCGCAGTAAATTCGGAGGAAGCGCCGGTTCTTGAATATCGAGCGCCGAGAGAATATCCGCGTCGCTGTATGGCGCTCCCAAGCCGCAGACATCCCGGGCCCGGCGGTAAAATGATTCGAGATCGTCGCGGCTGATCGGCCAGCCGCTGTGGGGGATCCAGGAACGCACGGCGAAATCGAGGGGCGCGAGCGGCGTGCAGCGCCCGCCCCAATGGTTCGTCGTACCGCCGAAGAAGCGCAGGCGGCCGATGTCGACACCATGCTCCGGCAAGCCGACATTCTTGCCGGCATAGAGGGCCTGCGTTTGGCTGTCGAAGTCGAGGCCGCCGCTTTCCACCAGCGAGACCGTCAGCCCCGAGCCGATGAATTCGCGCGCCAGCGTTATCCCGGCCGCCCCGGCGCCGATCAGGCAGAGATCGCACGCTATCGGCGCGCCGCCGCCGAGTTGCCGCAGATCTTCGATCACGTCGGCGCCGCCGTGAGCGCGACGAGCGCGCAGAGCTGCGCCTCGCCGCGCGTCAGCAACCAGCCGCCGACAATCGCGATGTCTTCCGCCGCGAGGTCGCGCACGCGGCGCGCAGCAACCGATTGCGCCATCTGCGCCGCCGTTTGCGGCGTGGAACCGTTGAAGAGCGCGTGCCGGAGCCGCTGCGGGTCGGCGTCTCTCGCATGGTCCCGGAGGTAAAGCAGACCGAGCAGTCGCAACGGTGCAGTGTCGCCGAATATCTCGACAAGCGCGGCCGGTGGGATCGCCGCGTCGGACGCCGCTACCGGCGGAACTCGCGGAAAGCCTATCACCGGCAGGCTCCAGCAGGCCAAAGCCTGTACCACGTCGCGGCGACTCGGCTGAAGCGGACCTGTTGCGGGCTGCGCAAACCCGCGCTGGTCGGCATCTCGCCGCGCGGGTCCGCTCATGGGCGGCTGGCTTCCGGCGCCGCGATGAAGATCTCGTTGGGCGCGGTGCTTCGACGCGCGGCAACCCTCGGGCCCAACAATTCGCGCAGCCCCTCGCGCAACGTGGTCGTGGGCACGCGGCCATAGGCGTCGGCGAGACGTCGCGGATCGCCGATCGATATCCGCACATCGCCGGCGCGCGCCGGGGCATGGCGGATCTCGGCGCGGACCCCGGTGAGGTCGGCCAGCACCTTCGTCAGAGCGAGAATGGTCGTGCCTTCGCCGGTGCAAACGTTGCAGACGAACGCACCGGGCTGCTGACGCGCCATCGCAGCGACGATGACATCGACAACGTCGCCGACGAAAACGAAGTCGCGCACTTGTGCGCCGTCGCCGTAGACGGTGAGCTCCTGCCCCCTTGCGAGGCGGTCGGCGAAAATCGAGATCACGCCGGAATACGGCGAAGCCGGGTCCTGGCGCGGACCATAGACGTTGAAGAAGCGCAGCCCGACCGTCGGCACGCGATGAAGATGGCTCGCGACCGCAGCGTGAAGCTCGCAGGCGAGCTTGTCCGCGGCATAGACGGAAAGCGGTCGTGTCTCGCTCATCTCGCCGAGAGGTGTCGACGGATTGGCGCCATAGACCGCCGCGGAAGAAGCGTAGACCACCGGTATGGCGCGGCGCGCGGCCGTCGCGAGGATGGTGAGGGTGCCGACAAGGTTGATGCGGTTCGTCAGGATCGCGTCGGCGTTGCACCGTGCCACCGATGCCGCGGCGGCGAGATGGAAGCAGCCATCGACGTCGCGCAAGGCGTCGTGAACCGTCGCCTCGTCGGCCACGTCGCCGACGACGAGCTCGGCCCCGTCGGATAGGTTCGCGAGACGACCCGTCGACAGATTGTCCAAGACACGGACGCGATGGCCGAGCGCGATCAGCCGGTCGGCCAGATGCGAGCCGATAAAGCCGCAGCCTCCGGTCACGAGGTATGTGGATCGCGCCGGCATCCGGGCCCGGGTCGACGCTCTGGCCAACGGAACATGGATCGCAGGCGAGGTCGTTCGGCCGGCCATCAATAGGCATTCCGATGATGGAAGCCGTATCGCAGCGTCAGAACGAGAATGCGCAGGTCGAAGAGCGGCGACCAGTGCTCGATGTAAAACAGATCGTGCTCGATCCGTTTGATCATCTTCTCCAGGGTATCCGTCTCGCCGCGGAAGCCTTTGACCTGCGCCCAGCCGGTAATTCCGGGCTGCACGCGATGGCGCGCGAGATAGCCGTCGACCAAGGCGGCGTATTTCTCGTCATGAGCCGTGGCGTGAGGGCGCGGGCCGACAAGCGACATATCGCCCCTGAGCACGTTGAAGAGCTGCGGCAGTTCATCGAGACTGCTGCGGCGCAGGAAACCACCCAGCCGGGTGACCCGCGGATCCTGCCGGCGCGCCTGCGGCACGGTCGCGTCGTCGCTCCCGCCGCAATACATCGTGCGAAACTTGTAGACGGTGATCGGTTGCCGATTGAACCCGAAGCGACGCTGGCGAAAGATCACGGGACCGCGGCTGTCGAATTTGACCAATGCGGCGATCATCAGCATCAGCGGCATGAAAAACACGAGGAGCGCCGCACTGAGGGCGATGTCCATGGCGCGCTTGACGACGATTCGCCATTCGGCAAGCGGCCGACGACGGAGGAGAAGCGTTGGTATCGCCGTGGCCTCGAACGGAGTGCCGTTGCCGAATTCGAGGCAGATTTTCACATCGACGGGAAGCTCGGCGAGCGCGGCAAACGCATCGCCCATGTCCTCGGCGCAATGGATCGAAACCAGCACTTCATCGACGCGCGTCCGCCGCGCGAGGCGTACCAGCGCGCGCACATCATCCTCCGCGGGGGATGCCTGCGCGGAAGCGGAGGTATGGAAAGCGCCGACGATGCGCGCGTCGCCTTCGCTCGAGCTGGCGATATGGCGCGCGAGCCTTGCCGCGGCAGCCTGCGACCCGACGATCGCGACATTCGCGACCAGCTTGCTGTCGCGGGACCAGCGCGCGAGCCAAGTCCAATAGACGAGCCGGGCGCCGACGAGTCCCGCAAGCGCGGATAGCGCCCAAAGCACGATCCGGTCGCGGAAAGCCGCGTCGGCCGTTCCAGTGAAGAAACCGGCCGCGGCAATCGCCAGGACGACGCCCACCCAATTTGCGGTGACGGCGGCGAGATGGCGCAGAGGGCGACGCAAGCTGCCGACGGTGTAGAGCCGGGCAAAATGCAGGGAGTTCGCGGCAACGAGGCAGCCCGCGAGCAGCTGCCATTGATAAATCGCCGGCGGCACCGCCGCACCGCCGCCCAACCAAAAGGCTGCGCAGCCCGTACCGGCGACCACGCCGATATCGCCGAGCCGAAACGCGCCGAGAAGAATCGCCGTCCAGTCGCCGGCGAAGAACGGCGCGATCGGCCGATCCGTGCCTGTCGCGGATGCCGACCCAACGGGCGCCGCGAGGCGGATGCCGCCGTCGTCGGGGCGGGGCAGCAGCCGAAGCTTCGGCGGCGAGTGTGCAGGCAATTCGCTCTCCGGTTGCGCGCCAGCCGGACGGCTTCCCGGCGGAATCGGCAAAAGGTGCCTTTTTCTTTTTTATACGATAAGCCGTCCCGCGCAAAGCAGAAAACATGCGCAGAAGCCGCGTCCCGCCGTATTTTTCGATGGAAAAGCAAGTTGACAAGGGCGAAGCGCGTACGCATAACAAAAGAAAACAAAATCACCTGTCCTCGCAAGCTCCTTCATGCCGGCGCCACACCCGAGGGAGCAGCCATGAAACTCGCGCAAGCCCGACTTATTCCCTCGATCTTGCCGGTTTCCCTGCGTTGGTCGCGCTCGCGCATCGACGGCGAACAAGGCAGCGGGTCGCCGCGGCGCGTCCTGTTCATCCTCGAAAACCTGCCCGTTCCCCTTGACCGCCGCGCCTGGCAGGAGGCCCGCGCGCTGCGCGACGCCGGCTATGTCGTGAGCGTCGTCTGCCCCCGGAACGAGAAATGCGCCAAGGCCACCGAGATCATCGACGGGATCCACATCTTTCGCCATTGGCTGCCGAATGATGCGCGCGGCATCTCCGAGTATTTCCTTGAATATGGCGCGGCGCTGTTCTGGGAGTTCGTGCTCACCTTCCGCGTGATGCTGCGTCGCGGGTTCGACGTGATTCATGCGGGAAATCCGCCGGACACGATCTTCCTGGTCGGCGGGTTCTTCAAGCTGCTCTTCGGCAAGAAGTTCGTCTTCGACTATCGCGACATGGCGCCCGAGCTCTTCGAGGTGAAGTTCGGCCGGCGCGGGCTCCTTCACCAGCTCCTGCTTGCCTGCGAACGCTGGACCTTCCGCGTTGCCGACCGGGTCATCGCCAACAACCCGACCTTTGCCGAGCTCGCCGTTCGGCGCGGCCAGAAGCGCCGGGAAGATATCACGGTGGTCCGTCACGGCCCCGATCTGGGCATGCTGCGGCGCGTGGAGATCGAGCGCGATTACCGCTGCGGGCGGCGCCATCTCGTGCTCTATGTCGGGGTGATGGGAAGCCAAGACGGCGTCGACCTGTTGATCCACGCCGCCCATCACACCATCTCCGGGCTCGGCCGATGCGACGTGCAGTTCCTGTTGGTGGGCGCAGGCCCGGAGTTGCGGGCGATGCAGGCGCTGGCGATGTCGCTGGGGATCGACGAATACGTGACGTTTACCGGCTTCCTGACGGGGCGCGAATTTCTCGAGACGCTGTCGAGTGCCGATATCGGTGTGGCGCCCGATCCCAAGAACTCGCTGAACGACAGCATGAGTATGAACAAGATATTGGAATATATGAGTTTCGGCCTGCCCGTGGTGATGTTCGACCTGGTCGAGGGGCGGAACCTGGCGGGTGAATGCGGCGTCTATGCCAGCGACAATGATCCCCAGGAGCTCGCGCGGCAGCTGGTGTCGCTGCTCGACAATTCCGCGCGCCGCAAGGCGCTTGGCCGCGCCGCCCGCGAACGGGCCAAGCTCTTCTCATGGGAAAAGGAAGCCCGGTCGCTGCTCGCGGCCTATGACGAGCTCTGGGCGGCGTGACGGCCGCGCGCCGAGCGCTCATCGAGGCGAGCTCGGGTCAAGGCTGCATTGTTGCAAGCATACGGAGGATTTAGGCCATGGCGATCGATCCCGGCGGCCAGCGGTTCCGCCGCGACGTCATCGCGCTCGGCAAGCGCGTCGGGGCGGCTCTGAGGCGGCTTGCCGGGCTGGTTCCGAGGCGCCCTGCGGAGACCGTCGCGCTCCTCGGCGTCACCGCACTCGCTCTCGGCGGATCGGTGGAGGGGCTGTCGCTCGAGAGCCATGCGCGATCCCCATCTGCGGGCGTCTTCGAGATCCGCGGCATCAGCTATCCCTCCTATCACAACGGCAATTATGCCAGCCCGGAGTCGACCGCGGCGTTGGCCGAGCTGGCCAAGACCGGAGCCAATTTCGTCGCGATCATCCCGACCCGGTGGAGCAGAACGTTCAAAGATTCCGAATTTCTCGCCACCGCCCAAACCGAATCCGACGCGGACGTGTCGAAGGCGATCGCGGACGCCCACGCGCTCGGACTTTCGGTGCTGCTGAAGCCCCATGTCGACCCATCGGACGGCAAGCCACGCGCCGAGTACGCGCCGACGGATGTCGACGCCTGGTTCAGGAACTACACGGCGTTCCTGCTGCACTATGCGGCGATGGCCGCCGCCAATCATGTCGAGATGTTCAACATTGGCTGCGAGCTCGACAGCATGGTTGGCCCACGCTATCGCGACCGGTGGCTGCGCATCATCCGGTCCGTGAGAGAGGTCTATCACGGGCCGATCATCTACGCGCATGGCTGGCCGGGCGTGAACGAAGTGTCGTTTCTGGATGCCGTCGACTACATCGGCGTCGATGCCTACGATCCGCTGTCCGATGCGCGCGAGCCGACCGTTCCCGAGCTCCGCGCGGGCTGGACCACGATCTCGTCCAATCCTTGGGTCGCGTCGGTATCGCACTTCCATTCGCCGATGCAAAACTATCGCGCGCTGTGGCAACGCTTTCACAAGCCCATCATTTTCACCGAACTCGGCTACAAGAGCGTCGCCGGTGCCGCCGGCCGCCCCGGCGACTGGAAATGGGACGGCGCGGTCGATCTGCAGGTTCAGGAGCGCGCCTATCAGGCGTTTTTCGAAGTCTGGAGCCGGCAAACCGCCTGGGTAAAGGGCGCGTTCCTATGGAATTGGGACCCCGTGGTCCATCCCGAGCGCAGCTTGACCGAGCTCAAGGACTATACCCCGCAGAATAAGCCTGCGGCGCTCGTTATCACCCGCTGGTATCGGCGCATGGCGGCGAGCGAAGGCCGGTCCTCCCTGGCCGAAGCGCCGCCATCGGCAAGCCGCTAGCGAGAACCTTCTACGGGCCAGCCGCGCCGGCCGACATCGCTCGAACGCGGCGGCAATCCGGGCTCCTGTCCTCCTTGGCGCCGCCACGAAAGTCGCGCGCGGCCCATGCGCCGAAAGCGGGCGGAGGCGGCACGGCGGCTCAACCGCCGCGCTTCCGGGCCAGGCTATTTTCCCGCAATGGACGGCTTGGCAAGCACCGGTTTATGGCGGAAAGATAAATAAGAAAACAAAACGCCAGACCGATCGAGAGGCGTATGCGCGGAACTTTCGGGCGGGGTCGCTACGGGACCAAGAAGGCAGCATCGATGCGACAGGAAACGATCGCCATCCACAGCGGCTACGACCCCGAAGCGACCACCCGGGCCGTCGCCGTGCCGATCTATCAGACGGTAGCCTATGCCTTCGACAGCGCCGAGCACGGCGAGGCGTTGTTCAATCTGGAAACCGAGGGCTATCGCTACAGTCGGATCAGCAATCCCACCAACACGGTGCTCGAGCGGCGCGTTGCCGAGCTCGAAGGCGGCGTCGACGCGCTCAGCGTCAGCTCTGGCCAAGCCGCCTTGCACTATGCCGTCCTCACCATTGCGGCGGCCGGCAGAAACATTGTTTCCGTCCCTCAGCTTTACGGCACCACCCACACTCTTTTCGCCCATCTCCTGCCAAGCCTTGGCGTTTCCGTCCGCTTCGCCGAGTCGGATCAGCCGGACGCCATCGCCAGGATGGTGGATGACGATACGTGCGCGGTGTTTTGCGAGAGCGTGGGCAATCCGGCTGGGAACATCTGCGATGTCGAGGCGCTTGCCGAGGTCGCGCATGCCCGCGGTGTTCCGCTCATCGTCGACAACACGGTTGCCACTCCCATTCTGCTCCGCCCGATCGAATACGGCGCCGACATCGTCGTGCACTCGCTGACGAAGTTCATGGGCGGCCACGGAACGACGCTCGGCGGCATCGTCGTTGATAGCGGCCGTTTTCCCTGGCAGCGATATGGTTCGCGCTTTCCGATGCTCACCCGGCCGGATGCGTCCTATCATGGTCTCGTCTACACCGACCATTTCGGCGCCGCCGCCTATATCGGGCGCTGCCGCAGCGTGTGTCTGCGGACCACCGGCTCGGTGCTCTCGCCGCTCAGCGCCTTTCTGCTGCTTCAGGGGATCGAGACCGTCGCGCTGCGCGTCGAGCGGCATGTCGAGAACGCGCGGCGGGTCGCCGAGTTCTTGCGCGACGATCCGCGCGCGGAATGGGTCAATTACGCCGGCTTTCCCGAGAATCCCTATCACGGCCTCGCAAGGAAATATTTCGGCGGCCGTGCCTGTTCGCTCGTCACCTTCGGCGTCCGCGGCGGCTATGAGGGAGGGAAGCGCTTCTACAACGCCCTGAGGCTGATCAAGCGGCTGGTCAATCTCGGGGACGCGAAGTCACTCGCCTGTCATCCCGCGTCGACGACGCACCGGCAGATGTCCGCCGAGGAGCAGCGCAAGGCCGGCGTCACGCCGGAGACGATCCGGCTTAGTATCGGTATCGAACATATCGACGACATCATCGCCGATCTTGACCAGGCGCTCGACGCGGCGATGGCGTTCGGCGGGAGCCGATTGGCGAGGGTCGGATGATGCCGGCCTTCGCGGTCTCGGCCGGTACCCGCGGCGTGCCACGGTTCGAGCGGCCGCTGCTGATCGGCCTCGTGAACAACATGCCGGACGCTGCGCTGCAATCGACCGAACGCCAATATGGCGAACTATTCGGCGCGGCCATGCGCAATGGGCGTGTTCGTCTCGCCTTCTTCTCGTTGCCGGAAGTACCGCGGGGCGACGCCGGAAAGGCCCATATCGCGAAATACTATGAGGATAGTACAACGCTGTGGGAGACGCCCTTCGACGGCCTGATCGTGACGGGAATACCGCCGCGCGCGGCCGCTCTCGAGGACGAACCCTATTGGCCGAGTCTGACGCGGCTCGTCGATTGGGCGGAAAGGCACACGTTATCGACGGTCTGGTCGTGCCTTGCCGCGCATGCCGCCGTGCTGCATCTCGACGGCATCGGCCGGCGCGCATTGCCGCAAAAGCTTTCCGGCCTTTACGAATGCATCAAAGCGAGCGATCACCCGCTTCTCGCCGGGGCGCCGACGCGCTGGCGGCTTCCGCATTCGCGCTACAACGAGCTGCCCAAGGAGGCGCTGATCGCCAGCGGCTACCGCATTCTCTCGAGCTCGGCCGCGGCGGGTGTCGACATCTTTGCCAAAGAGCGCGCCAGTCTCTTTCTCTTCTTTCAAGGTCATCCCGAATATGACCCGGGCGCGCTGTTGCGCGAGTATCGACGCGATGTCGCCGCCTATCTCGCGCGCCGCAGCGACGACTATCCCCGCATGCCCTGCGGCTATTTCGACAAGTCCGAGGCCGCCGCGTTTGGCGCCTTCCGGCGCCGGGCGCTTGCCCGTCGCGAGCTCGACCTGCTCGAAAGTTTTCCCGCCGCGGCCCCGCAAGCAAGACTTGCCCAAACCTGGCATAGCGTCGCCGTGCGCCTCTATGCGAACTGGCTCTCTTATCTGGCGGACCGCCGGGCGCTGAGGCGGCACCCATCAACCTATCTCACCGCGACTTCGAAATCTGCTCTGGCGCCAGCCGTCGGGGGAGACGCATGAAGGCCACCCTCGAGGCGCCGCGGATTGAAGAGCAAGCGCGCTCGTCTTCTTTTCCGGGGAGAGGCGCATCGCCGCCCCCGTCGCGCAGCTTGGCGCTGTTCCCGCCGCGCGGCGAACAGCGGCGCTCGGACGATCTTCTGTCACGGAGGCTGGCGCAGGCCGACGCCCGCGTCTCTGCCGGCGCTGTCGCACCCACCATCGATCTCGCCCGGTTCAAACGCGATCTCGCCGCCTTCGACTTCGCCACGCCGCGCCCACTCCCGGCATTGCTGGAGTGGACCATCGCGCAGATGGAGAACGGTGTCGTCCACGTCACGCATCCGCACTATTTCGGCCTTTTCAATCCCGCCCCCAGCTTTCCGGCGCAGTGCGCCGACCGAATCGCGGCGGCCTTCAATCCGCAGCTCGCGAGCTCGACCACCTCGCCGGTACCCGTCGAGATCGAAGCCCATGTCATTCGCTCCGTCGCACGGCGTGCCGGTTTGCCGGCGGAGGCCGGCGGGCATTTCACCACGGGCGGCACGGAGGCAAACTACAGTGCGCTTATCTGCGCTCTGACCGAGGCTGACCGGCAATTTGCAACGGAAGGAGCCCGCGCCTTCTCCGGGGCGCCGGTTTTCTATGCTTCGCGAGACAGCCATCGGGCTTGGCTCAAGATCGCGCATCAGGCCGGTATCGGTCGCTCCGCTGTGCGTCTCGTCGCGACGGACGGGACGGGCCGCATGGAGCCCGACGCGCTCGCGGATGCGGTTCGTGCGGATCGGGCCGCGGGCTGCGTTCCCGTGATGATCGCTGCCACCGCAGGGACGACCAATGCCGGGATGGTCGACCCGCTTGCCGAATGTGCGGCCATCGCGCGTGACGCCGGCCTCTGGTACCACGTCGACGCGGCTTGGGGCGGCGGGCTGATCGCGTCCGATCGGCTGCGCGGACATCTCGCCGGCGTCGAGCTCGCCGATTCGGTGACGGTGGATGCCCATAAATGGCTGGCGACCACCATGGGCTGCGGCATGTTCCTCACGCGCCGCCCCGACGCTCTGTCCGCGGCGTTTCACGTCTCGACCAGCTACATGCCGTCAAACGTTGCCGCGATTGATCCCTATGTCACGTCGGTGCAGTGGTCGCGACGCTTTCTCGGCTTGAGGCTGTTCCTGTCGCTCGCGGCGGCGGGATGGAGCGGCTATGGCGCGCATGTTGAGAAATCCGTAGCGCTGGCGCGGTTGCTCGAGCAGCAACTCGCGGCCCGAAGCTGGCGCGTCGTCAACGACGCGTCCCTTGCCGTGCTGTGCATCGAGCCGCCCGGCGGTGCGGGGGCGGTGCAGGCGATCGTGCGTCGGGTCGTCGCCTCCGGCCGGGCATGGGTGTCCGAGGCCGAGTTCGAGGGTCGGCCGATCATCCGCGCCTGCGTCACCCATGGCCGAACGACGCCAGAGGATGTCGCGGCCCTCGTCGATGCACTCGACGCCGCCGCGCGCGACTGCCCGTGAGACACCAATCCACGACGATACCGGCGAGGCCGGCGCGACTTAGCAACGCTGCGATCTGCATTGCCCGAGGAGTGAGCGAACCATGACACGCGAAGCCCGGATCACCCCGCTGCACAAGCTCCAGCCGGTCGCGGACACCGTCGCCGAGAAGAGCGGTGCCGGCGTGGCAAGCCTCGAGGCGCGCACCGCCGCCGTCGCAGCCATGGCCGCCGCCTGCGCCGCCGCCGTGGACCGGGACGCGCGCTTTCCCGAGGAAGCGATTGCCGCCGCTCGGGCGCAGCGGCTGTTGGGCATCATGGTGCCACGCGAGCTGGGCGGCGAAGGAGCCAGCCTCGGCGATGTCGCCGATGTCTGCTACCGCCTGGGCCGGGCCTGCGCCTCGACCGGGATGATCTATGCGATGCATCAGACCAAGATTGCCTGTCTGGTGCGTCACGGCCGGAGCAGCGCGTGGCATGAGCGCCTGTTGCGCCGGATCTGTACCGAACAGCTGCTGCTCGCGTCTTCCACGACGGAGGGGCAGGGTGGTGGCGATATCCGCTCGAGCGCCGCGGCGGTGGAGCGCAACGGCTCCCGTATCGGTCTCGAGCGGCGCGCGACGGTGATCTCCTACGGCGCCTACGCCGACGGCGTCGTCACCACGGCGCGGCGATCGGCCGATGCTGCCGCGTCCGACCAGGTGCTGATTGCCTTCGTCAAAGAGAACTACGTGCTCGAGCCCTTCCTCGCCTGGGACACGCTGGGCATGCGCGGCACCTGCAGCGCCGGCTTTACGCTGAAGGCGCAGGGCGACATCGAGCAGATTCTTCCGGTCCCGTACGACAAGATCCATCAGCAGACCATGGTGCCGGTCGCCCATTTGTGCTGGGCGTCCGTCTGGACCGGGGCCGCCGCCGGCGCCGTCGAGCGCGCACAGAATTTCCTGCGCAATGCAGCGCGCCAGTCGAACGGCCAGCTGCCGCCGGGTGCGCCGCACTTCATGAAGGCGAACTCCGCGCTCCGGACGCTGCGCAGCCTGGTGGCGTCGGCCGTTCGCAACTATGAAGCGGTGGCCGATGATGAGCGGGCGCTGGCATCGCTCGACTTCCAGACGACGATCAACCTGACCAAGGTGGAAGCCTCGGAGCTGGCGGTTTCGGTCGTTCTCAGCGCGCTCCGGGCGTGCGGCTTGTCCGGCTATCGCAATGACGGCGACTTCAGTGTCGGCCGGCATCTTCGCGATGTCCTGTCGTCGCCCATCATGATCAACAATGACCGCATCCTGGCGAATGTGTCTGGCGCTGCTTTGCTGAGCGCTCTTCCCGCCGGGGTGCAGGTTTGAACCGGCGGATCCAGCCGATTGCATCCATTCCAGCCACCGGAGGTCGCGGAGCACCATGAAGGCCAGGATTGAAACGCGGATAAAGAGCCGTGTCGAACCGGAGGATCCACTCGACGCTTTGGCTGCGACGCTGTTCCGCCCAATGGGTGTCGACGGCGTCGTCGCACGCACGCCGCTCTACGAGAGCGTGGTCGAAGGTCTCTCTTCGCTGATTTCGCGACTGCGCGAGCCGGGCACGGAAATCCTGCGGTTTCCGCCGGTGATGAGCCGCCGCGATCTCGAGCGGTCAGGATACCTGAAGAGCTTTCCCAACCTGCTGGGCTGCGTGTGCGCGCTCCACGGCAGCGAAGCCGAAATCCGCAGCGCTGCCGATCGCAACGAGACCGGCGGCGATTGGACGACGTCCCTGTCGCCGGCGGACCTCGTTCTCAGCCCCGCCGCCTGCTATCCCATCTATCCCCTGGCGTCGGCGCGCGGACCGTTGCCGAGCGCCGGTCTCATGTTCGATGTCGCCTGCGATTGCTTCCGCCATGAGCCGTCGCGTCATCTCGATCGCCTGCAATCGTTCCGGATGCGCGAATACGTTTGCATCGGCTCGCCGCAGCAAGTGCTCGATTTCCGCGAGCGATGGGTTGCGCGCGGTGAGAAGCTCGCGGACGAGCTGGGCTTGACGCGAAGCGTAGCGCCGGCGAGCGACCCGTTCTTCGGCCGAACCGGCCAGGTGATGGCGGTGAGCCAGCTGCAGCAAGCGCTCAAATTCGAGCTGCTGATACCGGTGCGCTCGGCCGAGCAACCCACGGCCTGCATGAGCTTCAATTATCACCGTGACCATTTTGGCGCGATCTGGGGACTTCGCGACTCGAGCGGTCACGTCGCCCATACGGGCTGCGCCGCGTTCGGCCTGGACCGTTTGGCGCTGGCGATGTTCGCGACCCACGGTCTCGATGTCGAGCGCTGGCCTGCGGTGATACGCGCCGCGCTGAGGCATGGCGCTTGATCCCCACGCCGGCCGCCTTCTTGCCATGTTGGCCGCGGCCGGCCGCACCGGCTCTGCCGGCGCAACTTTAGCGGAGCGTCGGCAGAGCTTCACCGCGTTGATGCGCCTGTCCGGACCCGCCGAGCCGGTGGGCGCGGTTGGCGATCGCCTCGTGCCGGGACCCGACGGTCCTATCGGCCTGCGCCTCTACACACCGCGGGCCGCGGCTCCCGGCGCGAGCCCGGGCCTCGTCTATTTTCACGGCGGCGGGTTCGTCGCCGGGACGCTCGACACTCATGATGCGCTCTGCCGCAGCCTCGCCAATGCCGCGCGCTGCCGGGTCGTTGCGGTGGATTACCGGCTGGCGCCGGAGCATAAGTTTCCGGCCGCGATCATGGATTGCTACCGCGCCGCGACATGGGTGAGAGAGCATGCGGGCCTGCTGTCGATCGATCCACAGCGCCTGGCGGTCGGTGGTGATTCCGCCGGCGCCACTCTCGCCGCGGTCGTTTGCCGGATGGCGCGGGACGCGCAGCAGCCGAGCTTTGCGCTGCAGCTCCTCTTGTGCCCGATTACGGACTTCACCGCGTCGCTGGCGTCGCGGCAGACCATGGCAACAGGCTATCTGCTCGACCAGGCGGCGATGAATCGCGAGCTTGCGCTCTATCTTCCGCCCGATATCGACGCCGTCGATCCGCGCGTCTCGCCCCTCACCGCGGCCGATGTGAGCCGGCTGCCCCCCGCCTGGATCCACACCGCGGAATTCGATCCTCTACGCGATGAAGGCAACGCCTACGCGGCGCGGCTGACAGCGGCAGGCGTCGAGGTCCGCCACACCTGTCATCCCGGCATGATTCATCTCTTCTATGCGATGGCGGGCGTCATTCCTTATGCGCGAGGCGCGCTCGCCCGCATTGGCCTGGAGATCAGGGCCGCGCTCGAACAAGGGCCCTGCGCCGGCACTAAAAGCCGAACATCGCCCGTTCCGAGAAGGCGAGATCCCCGAGCCGCGGCTGATCCGGTCCTTTGAAGCACCGGGGCGACGCAGACTCGCTGTAGCGCCCGACCAGCCCGGCGACAGGGCCGTTTGCATCGAGAGCGACCAGCGGCAAGCCGCGGCGCGCCAAGAAGCGCCCGAGCGGTCCGGCAAAGCGCACGAACTCGTCGACTTCGCGGCAATAAACGAGATGGGCGTAAGGGATCCAGCCGAAGCGCAGGCGGCGCACGAAAACGAAGGGATGGCGGCGTCCCGCCGCGCTGCAAACCAGGCTGAGGCAGCCATAGCCCCGATGCGCCAACAGCAGCTCGACGACGCCCGGCGGCAGATCTTCCCCGGGGCGAAGATCGGGTGTGGCAGAGGCGATGCGGATGCCGGGCGAAAAGGCGTTGAGGGCGGGTACGGCCAGAAAAACGCCCCGGCTGTAGCGGCGGTAGTTCTGCGCCTCGAGGATCGGCAAGGTGTGGGGCGCCGGCGTGATGTTGAGATAGGTGACGTCCTTGTGCTTCAGCGCGCGCGAGGCGAGCAGTGCCGCTTGGCTTCTGAACGCCGGCTCCGTGTACCAGCTCGACACATTGCAGCGAAGCTTCGTTCCCGTGCCTTCCGGCAGGGCCGAGAAGATCAGCAGAAGCACGCCGACCGGCGCTCCTTCATGCTCCAGAAGGTAGCCGTACTTGGGAAATCCCGGCGGGGTCGGATGTTCTGCGAGCCGCTTGAGCACGCCCTCCCATTCCTCGCGCGACCGCGCCGGAAAGCCGCGCGCGAGAAGCCGGACGATTGCCTCCCCATCGCCGCCCTCGATTTCCCGGCAGCGCAGCCGTGGCGCGGAGGAAGGCGCCGGTCGATTTGGTCGTGTCTCCCGAGCGATCATGGCGGAGGAGCCCTCATCATGCGGTATCGCGGCGCCGCAGCGCGCGTCATCCGGCGCTCCATTCGAACCGCCATGGCGTTGAAGAACGCGCGCCCCGGATTTTCGATGAAGCGATAGGTGATGGATGCCGTAACGAGCAGCAGCCCGATATAGAGCAGGATAAGCACGTCGGCGCTCCAATCGGAGCCGAACCACAGCAGCGGCTGCCGCGAGCCTTCGACCGTGGCTTCGATGCTGTCGACCCCGCCCAGATGCGCCTGTACCTGGCGAATCAGCCGCGCCATGACGATCAGCAGGAAGGCCTGCGTCATGTAGATCGAATAGGACCAGGCACCGGCGGCCCTGAAAGGCCGCGTCAGCAGCGATCGGGAGATCGCTCCCCGTTCCAGAGCGAAGACATAGACCGCGGCACCGAAGATCAGCGGCGATAGCAGGGAGATCGGACGCGCGTCCGCCACCGAGACGAAGAGCACCACGGCCAGCACCACGCCGAATTCGAGCGCGGTCGGGTTGATGGCCGGGGCGATGCCTGCCCGCCAGCGGGACCGATAGAGCCGGTGGACGAGCACGCCGACAAAGAAACCGTCGAGGCAGCGGAAGCAACCATAGTCGAAAGTGGTCCGCATGTAGGCGTGCGAGCAGGCGGCGACGATCAGCGCTCCGGTGACGGCGGTGAGCGCCGAGACCGCGGCGATGCGGCCGCGCCAGGTCAGGACGAGGATCGCAAACACGAGGTAGGTATAGAATTCGACGCCGATGCTCCAGCTCGGCTGGTTCCAGGTCAGTCCTGAATGCAGTCCAAACGACTGCACCAGGAAAAAGTTGGTGACGATCGCCGCCACCGAGAAGCTCCCTGAGAACGGCGCGGTCTCGGTCTCGAGGCCATGATCACGCGCGAGCAGCTTCGCCAGTTCGAGCGCGATGAAGGCGAGAAGCACGGCGATGTGCAGCGGCCAGACACGGCCAAAGCGGCGGATCGCAAAGGTGAAAAGGTCCTCGATGCTCGCAATCCTCGATTGATAGGTGTGCGCTATGACGAAGCCGCTCAGCACGAAGAAGAAATCGACGAAGAGGTAGGCGTTGGAGATGACGGCCAGGTGGCGAAAATCACCCGCGTAGATCTCGCCGATGACTTCCACGTGATAGAGCGCGACGAGACCCGCGCAGATGCCGCGCCAGCCATCCAGCGCCACAAAACGCGCGGGCCCCGCCGCCGGGGTGGTTGTGGGTTGATGGTTTGCTTTCGGCATAAGACGAAAGAGCCGGTACTCCCTTGCCTCGCCATGCTCGCGGCGCCGCTTCGCCTATGATAATGTGGCAATATGTCTCCCGAAGGAAGAAAGAAAAGAAAGTGGCCGTAGCCCTGCCAGCCGACCGCGGCGGCGCCCTCAAGGCCTGGGTGCGTGCGCTCGAGGCGTCCGCGCCCGCGCAGCGCGATCCGACCCTGATCCTCCCGGCGGTCGTCGACGGCCTCGCCGAGCGCTTTGGCGACGCTCCCGCCTTGATCGGGGAGCGGGAGCAGCTCAGCTATCGCGCCCTGGCCGAGAGCGTCCATCGTTATGCGCGCTGGGCGCTTGCCGAGGGTATCGCCGCCGGCGATGTCGTCTGCCTGCTGATGGCGAACTGCCCGGACTACATGGCGATCTGGCTCGGGCTGACGCGGGCTGGCGCCGTCGTCGCTTTGGTGAACACCAATCTGGCCGGTGAAGCGCTGCGGCACTCGATCGACATCGTCGCGGCCAAGCACGTCATCGCCGGAACCGAACTGGCCGGAGCCGTTGCAGCTTTGTTGCCGCGGCTCGCGCCCGGCGTGCGATGCTGGGTGCATGGCGGCGACGCGCCGGGCTTTTCGCCTCTCGAGCGGGAGGTCAGCAAGTTTCCCGGGGACCCGCTCCCGCCCGACGAAGCTCGATCGCCGAAAGCCGCCGACCGGGCGCTCTATATCTACACGTCGGGAACCACCGGCCCGCCGAAAGCCGCCGCGATCAGCCATTTTCGGTTGATGCAATGGAGCCATTGGTTCGCTGGCATGATGGACACGCGCCCGAGCGACCGGCTCTACAACTGTCTGCCGATGTACCACAGCACCGGCGGGGTCGTCGCGACCGGCGCCGCGCTCGTCAATGGCGCCGCCGTGGTGATCCGGCGCAAATTCTCGGCGAGCCGCTTCTGGGACGATGTGGTCGAGGAGAATTGCACGCTGCTGCAATATATCGGCGAGCTCTGCCGCTATCTCGTGCACAGCCCACCCCATCCGCGGGAGCGCGACCACCGGCTGAGGCTGTGCTGCGGCAATGGATTGCGCGGCGATGTCTGGCGGGAGTTCCAGCAGCGGTTTCAAGTCCCGCGCATTCTCGAGTTCTACGCCGCGACCGAAGGCAGTTTCTCCCTCTACAACTGCGAAGGCGAGCCCGGCGCCATCGGACGCATTCCTGCCTTCCTCGCCCATCGCTTCCCGGTAGCGGTAGTCAAGGTCGACGTTGCGACGGGCGAGCCGCTGCGCGGCGCCGACGGATTCTGCCTGCGCTGCGCACCCGACGAGGCGGGCGAGGCGATCGGAGCGATCGGCACCACCAATTCGAGCCTCGGAGGCCGCTTCGAAGGCTATACCGACAAGCAAGCGTCCGAGCGGAAGCTATTGCGCGATGTCTTCGCGGCGGGCGATGCCTGGTACCGCACCGGCGATCTCATGCGGCGCGATGCACGGGGCTATTTCTATTTCGTCGACCGGATCGGCGATACTTTCCGTTGGAAAGGCGAGAACGTGTCGACGGCGGAAGTGGCCGAAACGATCGGCGCCTGTGCCGGGGTCGTCGACGCCGTGGTCTATGGCGTCGCGGTGCCCGGCACGGAGGGGCGAGCCGGAATGGCCGCGGTCGTCGCCGGCCCGGACTTTTCCCTCGCCGGTTTGCGCCAGCATTTGCAAGAGCGTCTGCCCGATTACGCGCGCCCGCTTTTCCTGCGCATCCGCGATGGCATTGCCATGACGGGCACCTTCAAGCCGCAGAAGCAGGATTTGCTGCGCGACGGCTATGACCCGGCGGCCAGCACCGATGCTCTCTATTTCGACGATCGGCAACGCCAGGCCTTCGTCGCGCTCGATGCCGCGCTGCATGGACGTCTCAAGCGCGGCGGCCTGCGCCTCTGAACGGCGCTCAGGCTAAGCGGTGCTGCCCGCGTCGACGGTGAGGACTGTACCGGTGATGTTCTTCGCTCTGTCGTCGAGCAGGTACTCGACCGCGCCGGCGACGTCGGCGACGTCCGCGAGGCGGCGCAACGCGCTTCGCCGCACGATACGCTCGCGTTCCTCCTCCGCGAGCCCCGTCGTCATCTCGGTGTCGATGAAGCCGGGAGCCACTGCGTTGACGGTGATGCCGGCCCGTCCGACTTCGCGCGCGAGAGACCGGGTGAAGCCGATGAGCGATGCCTTGGTCGCGCTATAGACCGAGATACCGCTGAATCCCGTGAAGCCGACGATCGAAGCGATGTTCACGATGCGGCCGCCGCCATCCGCGAGCATCGAGCGCACCACATATTTCGTCAGCAGCACCGGAGAGAGGCTGTTGAGGCGTATGAGGCGTTCGATCTCCGTGTCGGGCATGTTGGCCAGGACGCCGCTCGTGCCGAGAGCGGCATTGTTGACGAGGCCGTAGATCGATCCGAATTCCCGGCGCAGCCCGCGAACCAGATCGGGCATCGCGGGCAGATCGCCGAGATCGAAGGGACGGAAGTGAAACGCCCCCGGGCCGGAGCGTTCCACCTCCCGCATCGCCGAGACGAGCTCGTCGCTGCGCCGGCGTGCGATGCCGATGACGGTATATCCCAGCGCCGCGAGGCGTCGCGCGATGCCGAGCCCCAGCCCGCGGCTCCCGCCGCTCACGACGACGTTACGCATCGCGGCGCACCAGCTTCCCGGCGTCCGACACGTCGAGCGAGGTCACGAGGCGCAGCGAAGTCGGCACTTTGAACGGCGGCAGCTGGCGACTGCACGCTTCGAGGATCTCGCTCTTGATTGCGTCGGCGCTGACGGCTGCGTCCGTTTCCTCTGCCGCGCGCACGACGATATCGGCGACCAATACCGCACCGGTGATCGGGTTCTTGCGCGCCTTCACGCGGGACATCCGCACGCAGGGATGGCGGTTGATCACCGCTTCGACTTCTTCGGGATGGACCTTCAACCCGCCGACGTTGACGACGCCATCGGTGCGGCCGACGAAGTAGTAGCGCTCACCCCGTCGCTCTACCAGATCGCCGGTGTCGACGAACCCGTCCTTGTCTCTGAGCGGCGGCCCGCCGAGATAGCCGACCGCCGTTCGGTCCGAGCGGATGCGCAGCGAGCCCTGCTCGATCTTCATTTCCACCGCGGCGCCGTTTCGCCCGATGAAGTCGGCGGGGAATCCCGCAAGGCCGTCGCCGACTTCGAAGGCAACGCCGGCTTCGGTCGAGGCGAAGGCATGAGCGACGCCCGCCCCGGGATAAGCCGCGCGCAGGCCGTCGAGAATGCCCTGATCGGCGATCTCTCCGGAAAGCCGGACATAGCGCGGCGCGATCCGGTGCGCCGATGGGCTCATCAGGGCACGGCGCCAGTGCGAAGGCGTTCCCGAGATATGCGTGACACTGCTCCCAGCGGCGCGGGCGAGAAATTCGCCAACGGTCTCGGCGGGACTCGACAGGATGAGGGATGTTCCGCCCAGCACGGCGCGCAGGAAGATCTGCAATCCGCCATAGCGGCGGATGTCGTAGAAGGTGCTCCAGACGGAGCCGGTCGCGGGCGCGCTACCGCGGCTGATGGCACCGGTCAGGCTTGCCAGGGTGTGAACGACCAGCTTCGGTCTGCCGGTCGTCCCGGAGGTCAGCAGGATCCATTCCGTTTCGCGCTCGCCGCACCGCTCGGCCGCAAGCGGTACCAGGCTCGTGCTGCCGGGTATGATGGTGGCGCCGCCCGTGGCCTCGACGTCATCGTCGGGGCGGTCGGAGACGATCGCCTCGATCTCCGCGGCTGCCATGATCGCCGGAAGATGGATCGCCGGCAGGCCGGGCGGGCACAGGACGAGGCGCCGCGCGATGCCGTCAAGCTCGATCAAGGCCAAACCGGAGACGAGCTGATCCTGCGTTCGTATCAGCACCGAGCGTTGGCGAAGCGCCTCGAGCCGGCCGCCCAGGCTCGAGAAGCGCGTCAACGCGCCCGGCGCCACGCTCGCCGTCGCATTCCGGAGCAGGGCGGCGGGCGAGCTGGCGGTGCTCAACCCAGCCCATAGCGGAGCATCGTTACCCCGACGCATTGGCGCCGGCCGCGGGGCAGGCTTCATAGAAGTCGACAAAATCGCCGAAGGTCACGGGAAACGCCACGTCCTCGGCGATGCTGAAAGGATCGAAGCCCAGCCTATCCTCGAGCCGCGCGACAATGATCGCAAAGCACAGGGAATCGAGGTCGCAATCGGCGAGGATGAGATCGCTCGAGAGAGCCGGCAGGGTCTTATCTTGCTCTTTTGCCACCTGCTCGAATTCCGCTTCGATCGCCGCTCTGAGGGACGTCGTCAGCGGCCGCACCGCGGCTTCTCCATTCGCATTCATGGCGCACTGCACTCCTGCTTTCCCGCCTCGGGCCGCTCGTCGCCGGGATAGGCCGGCGTCGGACCCGAACGGCGGCCTGCTCCTGAAATTTGGCCGTCGCCTGCACTTGGCTGTTGCCAACGATGCAGCTTTGGCCGATAAGAAAAGAAAGTCAATGGCAAACGATAACAGCGGATCTGGACGGCGGTCCGGCCCGCGCTCTGTCAGGAGAAACCGATGGACGGCGATTCGACAAAAGCCCTGCGTACGCGATTGATCGAGCTGGTCGAGCGGCTCCTGGCGCAGCGATCGGTCAGCCGGCCGGTTGCGGCCGATGACGCTCTGACCGAGGTCGGCGTCGATTCTCTGGGCATGGTCAACCTCATGCTGGCGATCGAGGCAGAATTCGACTTCATGATCGCCCCTGCGGATATCACGCCGGAGAATCTGCGCTCGGTGGCGACGATCGAGGCGCTGATCGCGCGCCGGGCGCCGGCCGTGCCATTGATTTGAGCCGGCGGTTGGACGCTCGGGAATGGCGCAGAGGGTAGGGGCGGGACCGTGGATGGCCGCGGCGTTCGGCGCGGCATTGCTGTTGGCGGTCATGGTCCTGGCCGCCCTGGGCGCCGGCCCGCACGGCACGGCTGCGGCGTTGCGGGCGACGGCGCGCCTCTCCTACATGCTGTTCTGGCCCGCTTATGCCGGCGGCGCGCTGGCGCGGTTGTTTGGTTCGCGTTTCCTGCCTCTCGCTCAACGCGCGCGCTCCTTCGGCCTCGCCTTTGCCGCGGCACATCTCGTGCACATCGGCCTTGTCGTCTGGCTTTACCGCATTTCCGCCCGTCCGCCGCTTTCGGAGACGATGTTCTGGTTCTTCGCCATTGCCGCGGCGTGGACCTATCTCCTGGCCCTGCTGTCCGTCGCGCGCCTCTCGGAAGCGGTGGGGCGGAGCCGCGGCCGGATCCTGCGGACGATCGCGGTTGAATACATCGCCTTCGCCTTTCTGGTCGATTTCGTCATCACCCCGCTGCGCTTTGGCGTCCGCCGGCCGCTGGAGTATCTGCCTTTCGCGCTCCTCGCCGTCGCAGGGCCGGTGCTGCGTGTCGCGGCGATGGCGCGCGGGCTGCAGCCGCCGCGACGGGCAACCTTCCCCTAAACATCGTTGGGCCGGCCTAAGCGCTGCGAAAACGCTTGAGCAAGAGTCCGACCCAGGACGGACGGCGCGACCGGGCAAAACGCAATTCCACGAGCATGCGGGCGAGACGCCGCGGCACGACAGCGACGGCAACAAACCATGCAAACTCGAGCGCGCGCTGGGGGCGTGCCATGTCGAGGCGGTGGAGCAGGCGTGTCACGCGCCAACAAAGGACCGCCAGCGGTGGTTCGGGCGCTGTATGCAATCGCAACTTCGCCAGCACCAGCCGATAGCGAAGAAATGCCAGCCCGTGATCGAGCGGATCGCTTGCGGCAAGGACAATGCCAAGCTCGGCGGCCCGACGCCGGAGATAACCGACCTCCTTCCGGCGATGGGCGAGATAGGCGACCAATCGCTCCGGGTCAAAGCGATCAAGCGCCCACATATTGTTGCCATGCACGCGGTAGCATCCCAGGGGCTCGGTGATGGTGTAAATCTCGCCGTAAAGCGGCGCCAAGGTGCAGAGTATGCCGTCGGGTGCGAACGGAAATTCAGCCGGCGGCAGCGGCAGAGCCTGCTGCAGGAAGCTGCGGGAGAATGCGTTGCCGCTGCTGGGCGGCCAGATATAGGTGTTGGTGGCGGCGAAGTCGCGTTTCAGCTTGTCGCCGGAATAGGCGGTCGGCCATTGTGGTTCGATTGCGCCCGAAGTATTTCCGTCGCGGTCGATAATCTAGAGGCCGAATTGCGCCTTGGCCAGGCCGGGCCGCCAAACCTTTGCGACCGCCGCGGCGGCGCCGGGGCGGAGCAGGTCATCCGAGTCCAGAAAGATGACATAGCCGACATCATTTCTTCTTGAGCGCATGGGTCGCACGGTCTAGGCATGAAGCCGTTGCGGCGAAGCGCATCAGCCGCTCTCCGGTCTCAGTCCCTGACCCCGCCGATGACCTCGGCGCGACCCTGTGGGGCAGCGACACGCAAGCGGCTCGTGGCGCTCGCTATTCCGGCAGCCCGGCGCGGCACGACATCCGAAGCGCCCTGGGCCGGCGGGATGGTGCGCGCTTCATTGCCGCGAGCGACCGTCCCGATGCGGCTTCTGGCGACGATGACCGAGATGAACAAGGCCCATGACACGCTGGTCTGGTCCATGGCGGTCGGCTCGGTGATGGCGTGAACGACAAAGATGATGAAATAGCCGAGTCGCCACAGGCATTCTTCGCAGCTGCCGCGCGCCGCCTGCGAGAGGATCTCGTAGAGGCTGCGCAGCAGAAGCATGCCGAATACTGCGACGCCAAATAAGCCGAGGCCGAGCCACAGTTCCAACAGGCCGCTATGCGAACTCGGCACGCGCCAGTTCAGCGCGTCCCAAATGTCGTTGGCCGGGCCCCAGCGGTTGGCCCAGAATGCGCCGTAGCCGTAGCCGGCCCAGTATCTTTGCTGGATCGCTGCCCAGCTCAGATACCAGATGTCGGTTCTGCCGGTTAAGGTCGGATCCCTGCCGAAGAAGGCGAGAATGGCGTCGAACGTCGCGCTTCCCACGATGAAGACGATCGCGGCCACGCACAAGGCGAGCGCGAGCAGCACGCTGAAGCCTCGCGGCACGCGAAAGAAGCGGCGAATCAGCGCCAGACAGGGCAGGAGCGACAGCAAGATGAAGAGCGGCGTCTTCGACGTCGAAGCCAGCAGCAGGGCGAAGGCGGCACCGAGCCCGATCAGGTATATGCGGTGTCGCTCGGCGAAATAGAGAACGCATAGGGCAAGCCACTCGATCAGCATCATGGCGCCAAGCTGGTTCTTGCTCGCGAAGAGGCCGCGCCAGGCACCGGGATAGTCCGCATCGTTGGTCACCCCGACCGCTGGAAACGCGACAGCGCAAACCGCACTGCCGATAACGTCGATGCCGAGGGCGATGGCGACCAGCTTCAGCGCCGACAATGGGTCGTAGCGCACGCCAAGGTAGACGGCGAAAGTCGTGGTGAGCGACAGCGCCACGCTCCGACGCGCCGTATCCGGGGCGCTTACCGACCACACGGTCGAGAGGCAGGTCCAGCTCAGGAGCAGCAGGAGCGGCCAGTTCCGTTTCGCGCTGGCCCAGATCAGATGCCAATAGCGGTGCGCCAACACCAGCACCACGACATAGACCGGATACCAGGAGAGGCGCAGGAGCTGATCGTTGATGCCTGATGGGGCGGAAAGGCTGTCCGGCAGGCTGAGGGACGCTCCAAGGCTGCTGTCCAGGTTCGGAATCAGCGGCGCCACCGGCCCCGACATCCAAAACAGCACCAAGATCGCCGCGAACTTTTCCGGCTCCAGGAACTCGCGCCATGCCGGCGGGCTGAAACGAGGTTGCACCGGGAGCGCGCCGCGCGCCGGCGCCTCTTTCCTTCCTCCCGCTTGCGCCACCGCCATGCGCGTCCCATCCGGGTCTGAGATTGTCGCCCCTCGAGAGCCTGCCGTCTCAGGCGGCGGTATTATTGCTGCATGTTATCGAAAACGCCAGCGGTTTTGGTGACATTCCAGCGGGATAGTCGGAGTCGTGCGGCGAAAAGAAACGGGATCATTTTATCTTTTCGCTCGGCCTGCTTTCAGTTATGGTTGGCACCTGGGGTGTTGCGGAGCCAGCGCGTGACCAGAAAGCGGGTCTACATCATTGCGCCGGGCGGGGCGCTCGCGCGCGGCGGCATGGGCCGGATGGTCGCCCATCTGACGGACCGGCTTGCCGCCGACCGGGCGCTCGCCATCGCGACCATCGACACCTATGGGCGGCACGTGAACGAGGCGGGGGCGCAATATCTGATGCCGCTCCACTTCTTCCTGGCGGTTATCCGCCTCCTGCTCGCCTGCACGACGCGGCGGATCGCGCTCGCTCATGTGCAGATGGCAGCCTACGGCAGCGTCTATCGCAAATCGGTCATGATGCTGATCTGCCGCGTCTTCCGGGTTCCGGTCGTGCTGCACATCCATGGCGGCGATCTCGACCGATTCTGCGGCGAGCTGGACGCGCCTCGGCTGAACGCGCTGCGCTGGATCGTTGGCGCCGTCTCTGAGGTGATTGTGCTCGGGGAATACTGGCGCGAGTTCGTCGTCTCCAAGCTTGCGGTGCCGCGGGAGCGCGTAACGATCGTCTATAACGCGGTCCCGCGTCCGGTGCTGGTCGCCGACAAGGGACGCCGCGAGGCTTGCGAGCTCCTCTTTCTCGGCATGGTGTGGAAGGAAAAGGGGATCGAAGAGCTCCTCGAGGCTCTCTCCCTTCCCGTCATGTCCGGAGCGAACTGGCATTTGACGATCGCCGGCATTGGCGACATTGCACACTACCAGGCGCGCGCATGCCAGCTTGGCATCGCCGAGCGGATTGCGTTCGTCGGCTGGGCGGACGGACGCGCCGCGCAGCGCCTGCTGGAACGTTCGGACATCCTGGTCTTGCCCTCGCACTTCGAATGCTTTCCAATGGCCGTCATCGAGGCTATGGCCTACGGCCTTGCCATCGTCGTGACGCCCGTAGGCTCGGTGCGGGAGGCGATTACCGACGAGGAAACCGGCCTGCTCGTTCCGATCGGCGACAGCGTAAGCTTGGCGCGGGCAATGATGCGTCTCATCGACGATCCCGCGCTGCGCCGCCGGCTCGGTACTCACGCTCGGGCGCGTTTCTGCCAGGCGTTCGACCTCGACATCTTTGAACGCCGCATCCGCCGCATCTACCGCAAGCACATGATTGCGGGCTGAGTCCCGCATCGACCCAATCGATGGAGGGAGCCTTGCTCAATCGCGCTGCGCTTCTCATCGCCACTGGTGTGCTGGGCCTTGTCGCCGGAGCAGGATTGGTAACGATCGCCATGGGCGCCTCGGAGGCGCCACCCCCGGCGCCGCCCGCCCGTCCGCAGATTGTCAGCTCGTCGACCAATCTGCAGTCGTTTTTGTGGGTATACGACGAGGCGGGCCACACGATCACCTTCTGCTATACGGCGGCGACACCGCCCACCGGACCCCAGTACGATTTCTCGTGCAGAACGCACGCGGCGACCGATGGGACGGGCACGAACTGAGTCACTCGACCGGCACGCCTGCGCTGGTTCATAGCGCAACGGCGAGGCCTCGGGGATTATCGGCTGATGGCTGACGGGGCCGTGGCTGTTGCGGCGTCTTCATCATTGCCGCGGCGCGGCGATCTTGGCCTCGCTGTATTCCGCTTCACTGACAGCACCGAGACGATAGGCGGATTTGATCACCGCCAGGATCTCGCCTCGCGCTTTGAATGCCATCCAGCCCAGCAGGACAACGGCGGTCCAGCTCCATACCGCAGCGCGTCCTTGCGCGAAACAGAGCAAGAGCATCAGAAGCATGAACAGCAAGATCCGGTTCATCCCGTTCTTGAAGGCCGGCCAGCTGCCGCGAACCATGCGGTAGATGTAGTAGTGCATCCAGCGCGAGGTGATGAGCACGGTGAGGGCTGCGGCACCGATCAGGCTGATCGGAACGAGTGCCGCCAGAGCCGCCGCGCGCGCGAATTGCAGGCCCAGATAGAGCCAGATGCGGGTCTGCTTATCAAATCGATTGTAAATGTGGAACCACGATTGCGTGGCGACGAGCACGGCCAGCCATTTGCCGAAATCGCCAGGGTCGGGGTGCGCGGGATAGCGGAGGAGAAGGATCGCAACGACGCCCGAAACGGCGGCCCAGACCCAAGGCGCGAGCATCGGTGCGGGCGCGTTTTCAAAAGCCGAACTAAGGACGGGGTCTTTTTCGTAGCGCGCAGCGACCCGATCGTTGTCGACGTATCCCCTCTCATAGATAGACCAGAATGAGAACAGGAGAAACCAGAGTCCCAGGACATGAAAAGCCGGGTGACCGGCGAGCGAAATCGACGCCAAAACCCAGTAGACATAGTCCTCTTGCAGGACGCAGTTGATGATGTAGCGGCTGCCCGGACGCTTCACGCTCGATGTGTAGCGGCCCGGCAAGTAGACGCCGGCGAAGGCCTGGCGGAACCGGGCGTCCGGCCACACCGTGCGCAGCGACCTGCAGCAGACGTCGAGGAGCGGCACATCCTGTATCGAATCGGTGATCGCCAGTGCGCGTCGTACGGCATCTTCGCCCAGAGCGGCGATGGTAAGATCGAGCTTCCCTCGCCGCCGGTCCGCGAAGCCGACGCCGCGCGCCGCCACGATCCTTGCCGCCGATAATCCCATCGCCGCGACGAGCGGCCCAACGATCGACTGAAAACCAATGGTCACGATCACAAAGTGCGACCCGCTCGCCGCACGACCCCTGATCGCCGCGACGAGCCGCCGGTTCGTAAACCGGTCGGCGAGCGCGCGAACCCGGCGTTTCCAGCGTTGCGCCGTCCAAGGGAAAAAAATCTTGATGGCGAGAACCCGCCACGCATCTCTTGTTGCCGCGCCCCCCATCCATCGCCAGGGTCGCAGGGCGTCGAGGGCGTACATCAGAACAAGTGCAGGCAGTTGCGGCCAGGCAGAATCGATGAAGTCTTCGGTTGAGTTGCGCAAGTACAGCGTTTCATCCAGGTCCACCAGGATCGGACCGTCAAAACCGCTGACGGCGGCAATTGCTTCGTCTGGTGGTGCGTCGTATCGCGTCGACGAGGCGAAAGGCGACACGGCTTCGCGGACTGACATAGGCCGAGATCTGGAGCTTGTTGCCCGATGCCTCATGGCATGGTGCATCTGCGAAAGGATAGAGCGGGATATTTTGTGCAAAAAGAAAAATATGAAAGCGAGAATCGCCTTATCCTGTTCGCCCGCTTTGGTCGGCTCCGGCTCGCGCCGCAATAGCAGGCATGACCTTGCGCGCACTATTGTCTGTGTCTTGTGCAACAAGAAAAGAAAATATATTGCCGGCAGACCGACGGCGGGCATAGCATGAGCGTCCGACAGACTGGCGCGTCCCGGGTCGTGCCCTGGCGTAGTGCCGCGGAAGTCGTGGCATGCGGCGGCCCGTGCCGCAGGGAGGCTGGTATGAGCGCACTGGGCGATCCACATCCGATGCGCTACCGCGCATCCGCGGCGTTCTCGCTGCGCCCGGGGCGCGTGGTGAGCCGCCTCGCGCGCGGCGAGATATGGTACGCGATCGGGCGCTTCGCGCGCGTGCGGCGCGCCTACAGCGCGACGAGGGGCCTTCTCGATCGGCTCGACCGGCGACCTGTCCGAGAGCCTTACGGCGTGACGCTGTTTCCCGATCTCAAGGTGTCAGAGGCAGTGGCGACTCTCCGCCGCGAGGGTGTCGTGTGCGGGCTTCGCTTGCCGCCGGATGCCTTGGCGGAAATCAGGGCCTTCGCCGAGCGGCAACCGTTCGTACCGCTTCAGGGCGGCCGGCCTCTGGCCAAAGGCGAGGTGCGCAATGGCCGGCTGCCGTCCGGCCAGCCGGCAGTCGTCGGGCGCGTCGTCGACCCCGAATCCTGCCCCGCCGTCCATCGTGTCGTCTTCGATCCGGCGCTTCTCGCCTTGGCGCGCTCCTATCTCGGCTATCGGCCGGCCATAACCCGCACCCAGCTGCATTGGAGCTTCGTCAGCGATGCGACGGCGGACTACCGGCGGGAACTGGGGCAGACGGTCGACTATCACTTCGATGTCGCGTGGTTCAATTTCCTCTACGTCTTCTTCTACCTGACGGACGTCGACAGCCGATCCGGCGCGCACGCCATCATTCGCCGCTCACATTTGCGAAAGCCGTTGACGATGCTCTGGCATTCGGCGCGGCAACCGGATGAGACGGTTCTGCGGCGCTATGGCGCGGCAAACGAGCTGACGATCGAAGGCCCGGCCGGCTCCGGTTTCGCCGAGGACACATCCTGCTTCCACAAAGCCCTGACCCCGACGAACCGCGACAGATTGGCCTTCTTCATTCACTACACCTGACGCCGTAGCCCTGCAGCAGCGTTTCGAAGGCCGAGCGGAACGCGATCGATGGGGCTGTCCCGGGGGTAAAGGTGTGGCGTGCGTCCCGACGTTCTGCGGTATCGGCGCCATCGCAGAGCGCCAGCACCTTGGCGGCGAAATCCTCGGCCTCATCTGCGATGAAAAGGCGCGGATGAACGGTTCCGTCGGCAAGCCCCCGCGCGCCGATGCGCGTCGAAACCACGGGTTTGCCGCGGTCGAGCGCGTCCAATGTCTTTATGCTGACGCCGGTGCCCGAGAGAAGCGGCACAACGATCATGCCGACGCGGTCGTAAAAGGATTGCGCGTCGGGCAGATAGCCGCACGTCTCGACGCCTGGCCAGCGGCAACCGAGATGGGCGAGCGGCTCGGCGACGTGGCCGGCGACAAGGACCCTGAAGTCGGGGCGCGACCGCCGAATGAGCGGCAAAACCTCCGTGCAGAAGAACAGAATGGCCGCGACGTTGAACGGATAGTCGCCGCCGATGAAGCCGGCGTCGAACGGCGCTGGCACGGCGCTGGCACATTTATCGCGAGACGCCGGCTCCTGACGCGGCGGCCACCCAAGATGGGCAGTCGGCACGATGCCCGCGAGAGCCGTTCGGTAGAAGGCGTGCTCGCGCGGCGAGCTTGACAGCACGCAGTCGAAGAGCGTGCAGAGCCGCGCCTCTTGCGCACGCGCGCGCCGCGTCGCCAGGCGCGACAGCATCTGGCGCAGGCGCATATCGCGGAAGCGCGGATAGCCCCTGAGCGTGGGAAAGCGCGCGAAGAGATCGCTCAGCGCCTCGCGATCCTGGCGTTCGCGGGCGACAAAATCGTCGTGTGCGTCAAGCAGGAAGCACGCTTCCGGCCGGCGGAAATTCACTTCGCCGAAGAGCGGCACGGACGCGAGCTTGCTGATCAGGAAGAGGCGCAGATCGTGGCGCTGGATGAAATCGGCGATGAGGCGATGGATCGCGCCGCGGCCGAGCTCCTCGATCCAGCGCGGCGCGAAGACGGTGCCGGTGGCGAGCCGCGATGCCGCGCGAAGAATCTTCCATGAACGGCTGCGCGGCGCGCCGGGCAGGATCAGATGCGCCTCGCACCGCTGCGCCAGGTAGCGCTGCGCCGCATCGGCGTCGCCGCCGTAAGAGCTGAAGAAGATCGCATAGAGACTGTAGTTCTCGCTGAGAAAGTCGATCCAGTTCTTGTAGACGAAGGTCGAGCCGTCGAAGACGGGCGGCGAAAACTGGTCGGCGACGAAGGCGATCTTGAGTTTGGGTGGCCGCGAGGCTGGACGCGCGGCGGCGTCGACCGCGATGAGGTCGCTCATTGCGGACGGGCGCCCCCGGACATCGTCAGCACGGCTGGCCGATGGGGCGAGGCCCTTCCGAACAGCCCGGCGCGCTTTGCTTTGAGGTAGGGACCGCGGAGATCGAAGCGGAAGCGCTTGCCGTCGATGATGGTCCTGCGGCCGATGGGACATAGGGTGTGCAGTCCGGCGCCGTAGCCGCTTTCGGCGGCCGGGCGGATGCGTGCGGCCGGAACTTCCGCGAAGTCGGTCGGCGTGAGCGCCACGATGCGGTTGATGACGACCGCCCCGCCATAGGTCTCGGAGCAGTCCTGCGCCGGCCGGCAGAGCGCGCCGCCCATGAGGAAAGGTCGCCCGGCGGGCCGGCTCGAGGATACGTCGCATTTCAGCGGGTTGAGACGATGCGGCTCCCACGGGCCGAGCGGGCTGGCCGCATGCCAGGCATAAAGCTTGTGCTCGCCGCCCGCATCGCCGCTCGTGCAGAACAGCCACCAGCGGCCGCCGTGGAAGAACACCGAGCTGTCGAGCGCCGGAAAGTCCTCGACCAGCACGCCGGCATGCTGCCACAGGTCGGGAAAGCGGACGGCCCGATAGAGATCCACCCGGCGGTCGGAGCCGCTTTCCGGAATGCAGAACGTGGCACCTTCGAACGAAAAGAGAAACGGGTAGGAACGGTGCGTCCCTTGGTCGAATGCCGCGATCCGCCGCGGCGCGCGCTCCGCTTCCGTCAGCGAGATCGTGGAAATCCAGCCAAGCCCTGTGGCGTGACTGTATTCCTCGAAGAGAATCGATTCCGGCTGATCCGGCAGGGCGAAGGGATCCGCGTGGTAGTGCAGGGGGCGAGGCGCGGGTAACCAGCGCACCGCGGCGGGCGCTCCGTCGGCGACGACCCGTTCGATGTCGGCGTCGACAATGCCGATGTTCCAGTATTCCAAAAGAAAGTACTGCCTGAAGAGCGCCATGAGCATCGCGCCCACCCGGCGCGTGAGAAAGCGAAGGACATCGCCATTGCCGGGCTGAGCCCCGCGCTCCGGCAATGGCGCCGGCGGCGGGCTCGCCTTTGCGCCGTCGCGCTCGAGCAGCAGCTGTCGGCAGACCCGCACGCACCAATCGGCGCTGCCGAAAAGTGCGGCATCGATGCTGCTCGCGCCGCTCGCTCCCGCTCGAAACGAGCCGCGATGCAGTACTCCTGATGGCGCGCCGCCGACGCACAGCAATGCGCGGGGCAGGGTGGATCGTCCGTGCCGGTAAGCCCAGAAGGCCGTGAGCGTTCCGTGGCAATCCTCGGGATACGCGTCGTAGGCCCAAATGCCGAACCGGCTCGCTGCGCAGACGTCGTCCGCGAGGCTCGAGAAAGCAAATTGAACGATGAAGTCGGGGCGGCCGCGCTGCAGCTCGCTCAGGTCGCTCTCTCCGAGACCTGGTGCGCGCTCTTGTCGCCAGATCGCCGGCAGGTGGCCGAGTTCATCCGTCAAGTCCACCGGGCGCAGCGCCTTGAGCCGCGGCACGCTCCAGAAGCGTTGATAGAGGCGGTAAAGCAGGGATCGGCAGGTTTGTGCTCCGCCCGACGCCTCGCTTGAATCGTCGATGATGAGCAGCACCGGCTCCGCCAGGCCCGATGCCAGCAGCTGCCGAATCGCGGCGGCTTGCCAGGCTGGGAAGGCCAGGTCGCTGCAGATGAGGCCGAAGCGCAGCTTCGGCGCGCCGTCCGGCACCGCAGCGGCGCCAGGGATACTGCCAGCGGTCTTCGTCATCGTGCGGTCAGCCAGCGTTGCACGGTGTTCATCGTCGTTTCCCGCAGGTTGAGGAGATTGAGCGACCAGAGAGCGACGGCGTAGACCGCCAAGCCCAGCGAGACCTGCCCCAGCAGGGCGACACCGCCGCCGAAATGCGCAAATGGCACGAGCGCGCCTGCCATCATCAAGACGGCTGTCGCCACTTTCGCCGCCTCGCGCCGCGGGAAGGGCAGCCGATAGACGCGGTGCGCCGCGAGCAGCGCGTGACCGAGGCCGCAGAACTCGGTCACGGCCACAGCGGCTCCGGCACCGATGTAGCCATAGCGCGGTACCAGCAGGATCAGCGCGACGAGATTGACGGCTGCCATACCGGCGGCGATCCAGAAATAGTGCCAAGTGCTGCCGGTCAGCTGAAACGCATGATCGACGAAGTTGCTGCGTATTCCGGAGATGACCGCAGCGGACGCCAGGATCGGGGTCAGATGAATGACCGCCTCGCGGTAGCTCGGGCCTACAAGGATGGTGACGATGTTGGGAGCGAGCAGGGAAAGACCGACGGCCCCCGGCACCAGCACTCCGACCAAGGCGATGAAATTCTGCTCGAGCTGGCGGTTGCTGACGAGGCGGTTGCCGCTGTCATAGGCGAGGACGGCCAGCGGGTATGCGGCGGAGCCGATCGCCTGAGCCACCATCAGCAAGCTGTTCTGCACGACCACGGTCGCGGCGGTATAAAAACCCACGGCCTCGATGCCGGCCTCTACGCTCAGGACGAGGCGGTCCGACCAAGCGGAAAGTGCGAAGAGGGTAAGACTTGCCGCGATCGGCATGCCGAAGCCGATGAGCCGGGCGACCACCTGCCTGTCGACACCGGTCGCAACGGAGATGCGGACCCGACGCGGAAACCACAGGCACACGGAAAGCGTCGCTATCAGCGAAACCGCGAAGACCGCAAGCCCTTCGTGGAAGCAGTAGGCCGCGCCGAAAACAACGGCCGCGCTCGTCGCGGCGCGCGTGACATTGAGAGTGAGAAAGCCGCGGAAATCGAGCGCGGCGGTGAGGAACGAAGACGTCACATCCAAATAGGCGAGGACGATGCTGCCGGCGGCAACAGCCAGCGCCATCGCCGGCACGTGATGCGCGACCGGCAGGAGGAAAGAAAGCCCGCCGGCGAGGCCGGCGACGGCCGCCAAGACGGCAAAGACCGCGAACACGGAATTTGCGAACCGGGCGTCGACGGATCGGCCGGTCGCCAGCCGGGTGATCGAAAGGCCGAGCCAGCCGAAGACCGCGAGCGCAAAAAGCTGCGACAGTCCCCAGGCCAGTCCATAGGTGCCGTATTGCGCGGGGGGTAGCAAGCGGGTGAGGCCGGCGGCGACAACGAAGCCGATGAGCCCGGGCAGGAACCGTCCGAGCAACTGGATCGAGCCGTATTTCGCCAGCATCGGCGCTACCGCGCGGGCCAGCCGCGGCGCGTCCCGCTCATGCCGCCCCGGCGGCTCCGCGCGGCCGCCGCCGCAACGGATCTACTGCACATAATAGACCCGGTTCTGCTTGTGGTAGTACTCGATCTCGGCCGGCGAGAAGACGCCGCGCCGCAGATCCACCTGCGTGAGCACGGCGCCGCAGAGCCGCGCGCCGCTTTGAAAGAGCTTGTTCAACGAAGTCTTGGCAATCTCCCGCGGCGTCACGCCCCAGCGGATGGCGAGCATCGTGGCGTCGACCCAGCGCGACAGCGTCAGCGCGTCCGAGACCGCGGTGATCGGTGGCGAATCCAGAATCACGACGTCGTACTGTCGTCGGCACTGATCGATCAGGGCGCGCATGACCGGGGACGCGACGAGATCGTGCGGCGCCGAGGTCGGTGCCGCAGCGCTCAGCACGTCGAGCGGCGACTTGTCGTCCTTGTAGATCCCGTCGCGCCAATCCGCATCGCGTTTGAGAACTTGCGTCAGGCAGGGCGTATCTGGTGGGCGAGCGATCGCACGCCCGACCGACGGATTTCGCAGGTCGCAATCGATGAGAAGAGTCTTCTTGCCGGCGACGGCGAAGCTTCGCGCCAGCGACATGGCGAGCACCGATTTACCTTCGTGAGGCAGCGACGACGTCACCAGAAAAGTCTTCGGCACGGCGCGGGCCGACAGCCCGCCTGCCTGGATCGAGTTCTTGATGTAGCGGATCGCCTCGGAGAAGGTCGAATGCGGCGAGCTCGTGATCAGATTCTGCGGCGCTTGCGCCGACCATACGCTGGGAACGACCGGCACGGAACCAAGGCTCGGGAGCTCGCATTCCACTTCGATTTCTTGCGTCCCCTTGAAGCCGCGCCGCGTCAGCTCCTTGACGAAGGCGAACGAGGCGCCGACGAGGAACGAGACCAAGACGATGATCGGCAGGTGAGCCGAGAGTTTCGGGAAGGATGGCGAGATCGGTGCGGCCGCCGCGGATACGACGCGTGCATCCGCCTGCTGAATCTCCTCCTGCGCACTGACTTGCTTGTAGCGGGTCAGGAGAACCTCGATGAGAGCGCTGTTGGCGGTCACCTCGCGCCTTAGGTCGCGGAGCTTTCCCTCGGCCCGATCGGCGATCACCGTGCGCTGCTCGAGCTCGATCAGCCGCTTGCGCAGCTCCTCTGCTTTGGTGCGCGCCACGTCGACCTGGTTCTGCAGCCCCTGGATGATGCGAGTGGTGGCGGAATGAATATTCTGCTCGAGCGTCGTGAGCTCGGCGTTGGTCTTTTCGACCTGGGGATAGCGGTCGCCGAACGTCGACTCCAGATTGGCCTTCTTCTGTTGCAGCGTCGCTTCTTGTTCCCGGAGCTGCTGGACCAGCCGGGAGTCGAGGACGTCGGGTGCCGAGTCGAGCGAATTGTGCTTCAGCAGCTCCTTGGCGCGCTCCAGCTCGGACTGGCGCCGCTCGAGCTCGGCCTGCGCCACGGGAATTTGCGCGTTGACCGCGGCCAATTGCTGTGAAAGCAGAGTTGTGTCGCCGCTTTGCACAATCTGGTTCTGTTCGCGGAAGGCTTGCACCGCGGCCTCGGAAGTGCGCAGCTTCGCCTGAAGGTTTGACAGCTCCTGGGTCAGCCAGGCGGCCGCGCGCTTGCCGATCTCCTGCTTGTATTCGACCTGGTCTGTCAGATAGAGCTGGACATGAGCATTGACGATGCTGGCTGCAAGTTGCGGGTCATGCGAACGATATTGAACGCGGATGACGTAAGATCCGCCGTCGTTTGTGACGCTGAGATGTTGGAGGTAAAGGGTTACCGCGTGGGCGCGCGCGAGCTGGGCTGCCACGCCAGGCTTCATCGGCGTCGCGGGCGGCGGCCGCAAAATCGGCAACCGGGCCGTCAGCCAGGGCAAGTGGTTGGCGACGGCGCGTCTGACGTCGGCGACGACCTCCGAGGGTAAGGACGCGCCACTCCGGAATTCCGGGTTGTTCAGGAGATGCAGCCGATCGATGACACGGCTTGCCAGGTCCTCGCTCCGCAGGACGTCGACCTCGCTGCGCAATTGCGCCACCTCGGGATTGGTCGTCTGCTCGGAGACGAGAGACGGCAGGTCGACGAGCCGCGGCTTGCGCGTATCCAGCACAATAGAGCTTTCGGCCGTGTAGGTCGGCGGAATCGCCAGGAGCAGCGCGGCACCCGCGACGGAACCGATAATCGTGCAGGCGAAAACGACCCAGCGATGGCGGCGCAGCGAGAACAGCACCTCGTGCAGCGACAGGGCCGGGGCAGCGCCCGCGTCGCCGGCCGAACGGGCCTGCTCGAGATAGGATGCCATTGCCTTTACCCTCTTTAGCGGTGCCGAGCCGAGGTTTCCGGGCGCGTCGAACGGGAAAGAAAAGATAACACAGCGCGCCGTGCTCGCGCAAATTGACTTTTCGAAAAGATATTGCAGACTGGTGCAATCTGCCTTTGCCGTCCACGTTCGAGCTTGCGTCTCGGCGATCAACTGCCGGATGCGGCGAACGCCCGAGCGACGCGTGCCATGGCGGCGCGCCGGGGAGCGAGAGTCAGTCGGGCGCTCCGCATGCCCACCCGTCACTCGAGGACGCTGCGAGGGAGGGTCCGCGCCACAACAATGCCGCGGGAAGGGGGACAGCTCATGGCCGGCCGGCGAAATCTCGGAGAGCTCCCGGAAAGTGAATGGCCGAAGGTGCTTCACCGCTATCTTGCGGGCGAACGTGCCAGTGCGATCGCTCGCGACTTCGGTTGCTCCGGTGCCCTGGTATCGAGCGTCGTGCGCCGGAATCTCCTGTATTTCGGTGAGTTGACAGCGGGTCTGTTCACGCCCTCTCATCGGCTCTTGGGGCTCAATCCCGAGCTCAACGCGCGCCTTGCCGGAGCGATGATAAGATTTCTCGAAACGTTCGACGCCGCCCGGCGCAACGCCGACGAAGCGACGATCGACGAGCTGCGCCAGTCGAGCGATCACCTCGTGCGCGCCATTGCCCGCATGCGCATCGAACTCGAGCGCAGGGTGCATGAAAGCGGCTGACGGTGCGCGCTCCGCGGATTTCGCATTGGTTGAGATATGTTATCTTTCCCTAAGCGGGGCCGCTGACGGATTGGTTGCGATGTCAAGGGTTATTTTTACGTTTTTATGGGCTGGTAAACCGGTGGCGCACGTGCGAAAACAAAAAACGGGGAGTGTCACGGGGACCGATCCCAGAGGCGGGGAGGTTGGGGTTGGCTACAATTGAGTTTCGCAGTCTTTCGGTGCAAGACGCCGAGCAGGTCTTGGCCGAGATCTGGAATTGCCTGGAGGAATTCGACATCCGGTCCCCGCGGCTGGTCGTCAAGTTCCGCGGCCAGAGCGAAGTGACGCTGCGATGCCGCTTCGACGAGCAGCTTTCGGCGCGGATCGTGGCGATGCGCCTGTCGCGTTGGCTAGCCGGAAACGAGCGGCGCGGGATCGCGCTGGAGTGCAACCCTGAAGTCGTTCTTTTCCCGTTTTTTTCGGGCGAACCGCAGATCCCTCGCCAACGCGAGCGCTATTCAGAGGCGGTGTTCCTGAGGCATATGCCGACCGACAGGCCGCAGTGATGGCGGCGGCAGGGGGGAAGGCCGACCCGCGCCGAGGCGGGTTTGAGATAGAACGAGTGGAATGTGTGGGGCGCGGTTCCG
>DATIYL010000203.1:0-31648 GCA_035517635.1 Allostellaceae bacterium
TCGCGGCAATTATGTCGGCGATCGCAGCCTTGCCACGGCGGTTTATCTCTCGCTCACCCTCAATCGGCCGCTCTTTCTCGAAGGCGAGGCCGGGGTGGGCAAGACGGAGATTGCCAAGGTGCTGGCGGAGACGCTGGGGCGACGGCTCATTCGCCTGCAATGCTATGAGGGGCTCGACGTCGCTTCGGCGGTCTATGAGTGGAATTACTCGCGGCAGATGATCGAGATTCGCCTGGCCGAGGCCGAGGCTGAAAGCCGCGAGACGGTCGAGGACGAGATCTTCTCCGACCGCTTTCTGATCAAGCGCCCGTTGCTCCAAGCGCTGGAGCCGGACATCGCCGGCCCACCGGTGCTGCTGATCGACGAGCTCGACCGCACGGACGAGCCCTTCGAGGCCTATCTCCTCGAAGTGCTCTCCGACTTCCAGATCACCATCCCCGAGATCGGCACGATCAAGGCGGCGCACCCGCCCATCGTCGTCATCACCTCGAACCGCACGCGCGAGATCCACGATGCGCTGAAGCGCCGCTGCTTCTATTTCTGGGTCGACTATCCCGACGCCCAGCGCGAGCTCGAGATCCTCAAGGTGAAGGCGCCGGGCACCGCCGAGCAGCTCTCGCGCGAAGTGGTTGCCTTCGTGCAGAAGCTGCGCGCCACCAGCGATCTCTTCAAGCTGCCGGGCGTCGCCGAGACGATCGACTGGGCGCATGCGCTGACCCAGCTCGACGTACTGGCGCTGACGCCCGAAGCGATCAATGACACGCTGGGCGTGCTGCTCAAATATCAGGACGACATCGCCAAGATCCAGGGCTCGGAGGCGCAGCGCCTGCTCACCCAGGTGAAGCAGGAGCTCGCCCAGGCGAGCTGATGGCGGGCCGCCTCCTCGCCAACATCATGTATTTCGCGCGCACCCTGCGCGCGGCCGGGCTGCCGATCGGGCCGGGCAAGGTGCTGGCAGCGGTCGAAGCGGTGCGCGCCGTCGGCATCACCGACCGCAGTGATTTCTATTGGACGCTGCACGCCGTTTTCGTCAACCGCCGCGACCAGCGCGAGCTCTTCGACCAGGCCTTCCACATCTTCTGGCGCAATCCGGAGCTGCTCGAGAAGATGATGTCGCTGATGCTGCCGGCGATCCGCAGCAACGAGCCCGGCGAGGAGATGAGCCGGCGGCTCGCCGAAGCGCTTCATGCCGGCGAAGGCAACGGCAAGGACCGGCCGAGCGAAACCGAGATCGAGGTCGACGCCGCCATGACCTTCTCGGAGCGCGAGCTGCTGCAGAAGATGGATTTCGAGAAGATGTCGACGGCGGAGCTGGCGGCGGCGCGCGCCGCCATCCGCCGCATGATGCTGCCGATCGCGGACTTGCCGACGCGGCGCTTTGCCGCCGATCCGCGCGGCGCTCGCACCGATATGCGCGCGACCTTGCGGGCGCAGCTCCGCTCCGGCGACCTCTTGACCCTGAAACGCAAGCGCCGCCGGCGCCGGCCGCCGCCCCTCGTCGTGCTCTGCGACATCTCGGGGTCGATGAGCCGCTACAGCCGCACCTTCCTCCATTTCATGCATGCCGTGACCAATGACCGCGACCGCGTCTACACGTTTCTGTTCGGCACGCGGCTGACCAACATCACGCGCTTCCTGCGCTACAAGGACGTCGATGTCGCGCTCGACAAAGTGGCGGGCGCGGTCGAGGACTGGTCGGGCGGCACGCGCATCGGCCAGTGCCTGGCCGATTTCAACCGCGACTGGTCGCGCCGCGTCCTCGGCCAGGGGGCGGTGGTGCTGCTCATCACCGACGGGCTCGACCGCGATGCCGGCGCAGGCATCGGCCGCGAGATGGACCGGCTGCACAAATCCTGCCGCCGCCTCATCTGGCTGAACCCGCTGTTGCGTTACGAGGGATTCGCACCAAAATCATTGGGCATGAGGGCGATCCTGCCGCATGTTGACGAGTTCCGTCCCGTGCACAATCTGGAAAGCCTGGGTGAGCTGGTAACGGCGTTGAGCCGGCCGGGACCGCGGCGGCTGGAAGCGGCCGCGGCCTGGCGGGAAGCGGGGTAAGATGATGGGCGACAATGAAGACATCCTGCAGCAGGCGGCGGACTGGCGCGCGCTCGGCAAGGGCGTGGCGCTGGCGACCGTGGTAAGCACCTGGGGCTCCTCGCCCCGGCCGGTCGGTGCCAAGCTCGCTCTCGAGCAGGAAGGTGCCTTCATCGGCTCGGTCTCGGGTGGCTGCGTCGAGGGCGCGGTGATCGAGGAAGGGCTGAAGACCATTGCCGACGGCAAGCCGCGCCTCCTCAGCTTCGGCGTCAGCAATGATCGCGCCTGGGAAGTCGGCCTCGCCTGCGGCGGCAAGATCCAGGTCTTCGTCGAGCGCGTCGAATGAAGCTCAGCTTTCTCCAGAAGGCGCTCGCCGCCAGCCGCGAAGGGCGTCCCGCCGTGCTCGCGACGAACCTCACCAACGGCTTTCAGACCTTCATAGAAGCGACTGAAACGGCTGGCGATCTGACGCTCGACGCGGCTGCCCTTCAGGCGATTCGCAAGGCCGTCACCGATGACCGAAACGCAACCATCGAAACGGCGGATGGACCGGTCTTCATCGAGGTGTTCAATCCGCGGCTGCGCTGCGTCGTCGTCGGCGCCGTCCATATCGCTCAGCCGCTGGCGCGCATGGCGGCGCTCACGGGCTATCTGGTCACCGTGGTCGATCCGCGCACCGCCTTTGCCAGCGATGCGCGCTTCCCCGATGTCGTGCTGTCGACCGACTGGCCCGACGAGGCGATGGAGAAGCTGAAGCCCAACCGGCGGACCGCGGTCGTCACGCTGACGCATGATCCGAAGCTCGACGATCCCGCGCTCAGCGTCGCCTTGCGCTCGGACGCCTTCTATATCGGCGCGCTCGGCTCGAAAAAGACCCATGCCGCGCGCTGCAAGCGGCTGCAGGCGCTGGGTTTCGGCGAGGAGGAACTGGCCCGCATCCACGGGCCGGTCGGCCTCGATATCGGCGCCATTTCGCCGGCCGAGATCGCCGTCGCCATCATGGCGCAGATGACGCAGGTGCTCCGCGCCGAGCCGCAGAGCGACCGCGAGGCGGCATGAAATTCGGCGAGATCCCCGTCGCCGAGGCGGTCGGCGCGGTGCTCGCCCATTCTCTCAAGGCCGGCGACCGCAGCCTGCGCAAAGGGCGTGTGCTCAGCGCCGAGGATGTCGCGGCGCTGCGCGCCGCCGGCCGGTCGACGGTGATCGCCGCCCAGCTCGAGCCCGGCGATGTCGATGAAAACACCGCGGCCGGCGAGATCGCCCGGCCGCTGGCGGGGCCTCATGTGAGCGTCGCCAAACCCTTTACGGGGCGCGTCAATCTCTTCGCAGAAGTGCCGGGTGTTGTCGTTTTCGACCGCGCACGGGTCGATCGCCTCAACCTCGTCGACGAGATGCTGACGCTCGCCACCATCGAGCCCTATAGCGTGGTCGCGCCGAAGCAGATGGTGGCGACCGTCAAGGTCATCCCCTTCGCGGTACGCGAGCGCTCGGTCGCGGCCTGGCTCGCCGAGGTGACGTCATCAGGCCCGCTGATCGCCGTGGCCCCCTTCTCGCCCCGGCGCGTCGCGCTGATCCAGACCCGCCTCCCCGGAACCAAGGAAAGCATGCTCGACAAGACCGTCGAGACCACGCGCGAGCGCCTGGCGGGGCTCGGCAGCAGCCTCATCGCGGAGCGGCGCTCGGAGCACCGCGCGGCCGAGCTCGCGCCCCATATCGCGGCCGCCATCGCGGCGGGTGCCGAGCTGGTGCTGGTGGCCGGCGCTTCGGCGATCGTCGACCGGCGCGACGTCATCCCGGCGGCAATCGAGGCGGCGGGCGGCGTCATCGAGCATTTCGGCATGCCGGTCGATCCCGGCAATCTCATGCTCATGGGCCGCTGCGGCCCAACGCCGGTGCTGGGGCTTCCCGGCTGCGCCCGCTCGCCCAAGGTCAACGGCTTCGATTGGGTGCTGCAGCGGCTGCTGGCCGATCTGCCGGCGGGCCCGGCCGAGATCATGCGCATGGGCGTCGGCGGCCTCCTCGCCGATATCCCGACCCGGCCGCTGCCCCGCGCCAAGGTCGCGGCCGAGGCGGCCAAAGCCGTGCCGGGAGCGCCGCGCATTGCCGGGCTGGTGCTCGCCGCCGGCCAGTCGCGCCGGATGGGGACGCTCAACAAGCTGCTCATCGGCATCGACGGCAAGCCCATGGTACGCCGGGTTGCCGAGGCGGTGGCGGCCTCCCAGGCGCGCCCGCTGATCGTCGTCACCGGCCATGAGCACGAAAAGGTCGAGACCGCCCTGGCGGCGATCGAAGCCCGCTTCGTCCACAACCCCGACTATGCTCAGGGGCTCTCGACCTCGCTGAAACGCGGCCTTGCCGCGCTTCCCGCCGAGGTCGATGGCGTCGTCATCTGCCTCGGCGACATGCCTTTGGTAAGTGCGGCGGTGATCGACCGGCTGGTCGCCGCCTTCAACCCGATCGAAGGCCGCGCGATCTGCATCCCAACCCGGCGCGGCAAGCGCGGCAACCCGGTCTTGTTGGCGCGGCAGTTCTTTGCCGAGCTCGCGGCGATTTCGGGCGATATCGGCGCGCGCGATCTCATCGCCGCCCATCCGGAGCGGGTGGTCGAGGTCGAGATGGAAAGCGACGCCGTGCTCACCGATATCGACACCCCGCAGGCACTGGCAAAGCTCGCCGCCAGCGCCAAGATCGATGCCTAAAAAACGGAATAAACCTTTGGGGTGCGGCGTTGTCCCGAAAACTCGGCCGACAAAACCCGAAGGAGGCCTTGTCGATGAGCACGCTTCTTGGCGCGGTAACCCTGGCCAGCACGGTGTGCGGCCTGATGCTGGGTCAGATCACCGCCGGCGCCCAATCCGCCGGCGTCGTTCTCGCCTCGCTGGTTCTGATGACGCTCCGCGCCTAACGCGGCCGGCTTTACTTCTCGTCCGACGCGACCGACCGCTTCAGCCGCGTACGCGCTGAAGCGCGGTCATCTCCTGCTCGGCCATGGCGGGATTGACGATGTTGACGATGAAGGTATTCCCCTGCCATTGCCAGCCGGACTGCCCCCAATAGGGTAGCGTCTGCACCCTGACGTAGGTGCTTGTCCCCGGCGCGACCACCACGGTTCTGACCTGAGCAGGATAGAGCTTGTCGCTTCGCGCCCCGATGCGATAGGTGCCGGGCGCGACGTCCCGATAAAAGACGGTCCCCAACCCCGAGGCTCCGACGGGAACGCCGTTCAGCGATACAATCGTCGTTAGCAATCCGTCATAGACATTGGCGTTGCGGTAGAAATAGAGCCGCGCCTCGCCTGCTGGTATCGGCGGGATGGGTCCTTCCAACGCCTGCGTCGCCGTGTCGCAGCCGGCGAGCCAAAGCGCCAGGAATAGGCTGGGGAGTACCGGGGAGAATCGAGCGCTCATCTACATTCATTCCCTTACGACTCGCGCAAAAAGCGAAGCCCGGGGGTCATCCGTCGCACCATCGGTATAGCGCATTACCCCTGAGTTGCACGACTGTTCCAGCGAGAAACCAGCAGCGAGAGCATCATCTTTGCCCAATTCTAGCCGGAAACTTTTTCTAAACGATTGAGGCCGGATGCTGTTCGCAGTCCTCCGCAGGGAAACAAAGCACAATGTCGCTCCGCAAATTCGTCCTCGGCCTCTGCACCTCCTTCGCCTTTCTCGGAACTGCCTATGCTCACGATGCTTTGTGGCTCGCCCCGGCCTATTCCGGTGAGCCCGAGCTCGGTCCCGCCCGCGCGGCGGGGGCGGTGATCTGGAGCCATGGCCGCTCGGTCGACTCCGAGGACTCCACCGCGCCTACCCCGCCTTACATGGCGCAGCTCAAGGCCGGCGGCTGGGACACGTTCCGCTTCAACCGCATGCGCGTCGCCGACACGCTCGACAATTCGGCAGAGGGCCTCGTCCAAGTGGTGCATCAGCTGAAGCAGGAGGGTTATCGCCAGATCGCGCTGACCGGCCAGTCCTTCGGCGGCTTCATCGCGCTGATGGCGGCCGATGCCAGTAGCGAAGTCGACTCGGTGGTGGTCACCGCGCCGGCCGCCTATGGCAGCTTCTCGGATTTCTATGGCAGCTGGCGGAACAACGCGACGAAGCTCTACCCGCTCTACCAGCAGGTTCGCCACGCGCGGGTCATGGCCTTCTACTTCCACGGCGATGACTTTGATCCCGGTGGACGCGGCGACCGCACCCGCGCCATCCTGCGGGCGCGCGACCTGCCGCATGTCGTGATCGACCAGCCGCCCTTCCTCACCACGCATTGGGCCGCGTCGACGCCGCAATTCGCCACGTATTATGGCGACTGCATCCTCGGCTTCCTCGACGCGGTTCGCATCAATGAGGGCGCCACGTGCCGCGGTGACAGTTTCTGGGCCGGCGCCGGCGAGATGTCGCCGACTCACCCCGCGACCACCGCCGCCGCCGAAGGCGTCGCCGAGCCGCCGCGCTGAAGGGAAGCGTCAGTAATCCGCCTGATCGTCGACGGCGTGACCGCGCTTCGGCACCAGCACCTGGCGCTCGAAGCTCATGAACACCGTGCCGTCGGCCTTCTTGCCGATGGTGCGGACGGTGACGATGCCCTGCGTCGGACGCGAGCGTGATTCGCGCTTCGACAGCACCTCGGTCTCGCCATAGACGGTATCGCCGGCGAAGACCGGCGCGGTCAGCTTGACGTCGGTCCAGCCGAGATTGGCGATCGCCTTCTGGCTCACATCGGAAACGCTCATCCCGGTGATCACGGCCAGCAGAAAGGTGCTGTTGACGAGCGGCTGACCGAACTCCGATTTCGCGGCATAAGCGCGGTCGAAATGGATCGGATGCTGATTCATCGTCAGCAGGGTGAAATGGATGTTGTCGGTCTCGGTGATGGTGCGGCCCGGCCGATGCTCGTAGATGTCGCCCACCGCGAAATCCTCGAAGTAGCGGCCATAGCTTTCGCGGTAGCGCTGCTTGCCGACCTCTTTGCGCTCGACCGCCATGGCTTTGCTCCCTAATCGACAGCGTAACCTTTCGCACGTCCGGCGAGCCCGTCGAAAAGCCCGAGCATGCGCCGGCGCCAGGCCGCGACCGGATCATCGGCGGCGAGTATGGGGTAGTCGCTGATGCAGCGCACCCATTGGAACGCGCCCAAGACGATGTAGTCGGCATAAAGCGGCGTCTCGCCGCCGAGGAAGGGCTGCGCCTCGAGCGTCTGCCGGAGCGGCGCCAGACTGCGGCGGAAGCCGTCCAGCCGCTGCTCGCGATCGGCGGTGAAGGCCTCGAGGCTGGTGCCGAAGCGCTGCTCGCGGGAGCGGCGGAAATAATCCTTATCCTGCGGCGCCACATGGCGCCAGATATCGAGCACGGAGAAGCGGATGAGGTCGGGATGCAGCACCCCGTCCGTCCAGGTGTTGTAGAAGCGCGACAGCGCGATGCCGGCGCCACCGCCGAACAGCGACGGTCGATCGGTATAGGTCTTCTCGAGATAGGTCGCGATCGCCCAGGAATCGGCGATCCAGCGCCCGTCATCGACGAGCACCGGCACGCGGCCTTGGCCGGAGGGCGCGATCTTCTCCTTCTCGGTGAAGCGCCACGCGATCGTCTTGACCGGCAGACCCTTATGCGCCAGCGCCAGGCGGATGCGCCAGCAGAAGGGGCTGAAGCGCCGATCCTCCTCGGCGCCGGCGAGGTCATAGAGCTCCATCATGCGCGCTACTCCCAAAACGGCCCGGTGGCGCCGATCACGACGATGACGAGGCCGAGCACGAGATTGACGCCGACGATGCGGCGGATCTGGTCGAGCTGGCGCTGCGCCGCCGGCAGGTCGCCGCCATCGAGCGCGCGCCGGAAGCGCTTCCACGGCGCGAAATAGAGATGGGCGAATATCATCATCATGATGATGCCGATGCCCTGCATGAGATCGACATAGAGCGGGAGATTGGCGAAGCCGCCGAAGCCCCGGAACACCATGGCGTAGCCGCTCGCCAGCAGCGCCACGATCGCCCCCCAGACCACCGGGAAGAAGCGCTCGAAGACGCGGCGCCAGAGCGGCAGGCGCTCAGCCGGTGCGAGCGGGCCCGCGGCCGGACGCAGCATCTGATGGGCGAAGAACATCCCGCCCACCCAGATCACCGCCGCGAGGATATGGAAGAACATCCCGATGATCATCGCGCCCGCATTCTATCCCCGGGCGCGGCTTGCGCCAGTGGCGGTTTCTCCTACTCCTCGGCGCCGCACCGCGCGCGGATGGCGGCGCGGATCTCGGGCGGCTGCGCGTCGATCGCCTCGAGCGTGACGCGCAAGCGGCGGCGCAGCGTATAGACCTGATCGAGGAGCTGCAGCACCACCGGCATCGCCTCCTCGTCGATGGCGAGCTCGTAGCGCAGCTCATGGATGAGCTGCACGCGCGCCACATCGACCTCGGCGAAGACATAGCCTTCGGCGCCGCTTTCCGGCAGCACCCAGCGCTCGGCGATCCAGTGCCGGAGCTCCGTCTCCTGGAGGCCGCCGACGAGACGGATCACGGCTTCGAAGCTCATCATCATGACGACATCCCCCGCCGCGGATCATAGGGGTGTTTGGGCGCCCAATCGCGCAAGAACGCGGCCAGCGCCGCATCGTCGCCCTCGGGAAGCATCACGCGCAGGGCGACGTATTCGTCGCCGTGGCCACCATCGGGTCGCGGCGCGCCCTTGCCTTTGAGGCGGAGAACGCGGCCGGTATTGGAATTGGCGGGGATGGTCATGCTGACCGGTCCCGTGGGCGTCGGCACCGTCACCTTCCCGCCCAGCACGGCCTCGGCGAGCGTCACCGGCAGATCGAGATGGACGTCGTCGCCCTCGCGGCGAAAGAAGGGATGCGGCGCCACATGGATCTCGATCAGCGCGTCGCCGGGCGGCCCCTCATTGAGCCCCGCGCCGCCCTGCCCTTTGAGGCGCAGGATCTGGCCGTCGCGCACGCCCGCGGGAATGGTTACCTCCAGGCTGCGCTCGGGGGCGAGCTGAAGGCGCTGCTTTGCACCGTTGATCGCGGTCAGGAAATCGACGGTGAGCGCGAAATGGAGGTCGGCGCCGCGCATGCGGACGGGACCGCCGCCGCGCTGGCCGCGGCCGAAGAAGGCGAACAGATCGTCGAGATCTTCGGGCGCCATGCCTTCGGCCGAGTGGAACTCGTAGCGCTCGCCCGGCGCGCCTTCGGCAAAGCCGCGATAGCGGGAATAGGCGTGCTCGGGCCGCTCGGCGCCGCTGGCATCGATCTCGCCGCGATCGAAGCGGGCGCGCTTGTCCTTGTCCGAGAGCAGATCGTAAGCGGCCGCGATCTCCTTGAAGCGCGCCTCGGCCTCCTTGTTGCCGGGGTTGAGGTCGGGGTGGTGCTTCTTGGCGAGCTTGCGGTAGGCGGTACGGATTTCATCCTCCGTCGCCTCCTTCTTGACGCCCAGCACCTCATAGGGGTCGCGCACAGCCATGGCATTGCCGGGATTGTGGTCCCCGCCATATAGGGCGCGGCCCGCGCCCTGCCAAGCCAGCCGGCGCGGCTGCCCGGCTAGTGAATCAGCGGCGGCTCGACATAGGTATGGAAAGGCGGCGGCGATGGCAGCGTCCATTCGAGCGTCGTCGCCCCTTCGCCCCAGGGATTGGCCGCCGCCTTCCTGCCCGCGACCAGCGTGTGCACGACGACGAAGATGAACCACAGGGTCGACGCGTAGGAGATGAAGGCACCGATCGACGCCACCATGTTCCAGCCGGCAAAGGCGTCGGGATAATCGCTGATGCGCCGCGGCATCCCGGCAAGCCCGAGGAAATGCATCGGGAAGAAGGTCAGGTTGACGCCGATGAACGTCGTCCAGAAGTGGATCTTGCCGAAGGTCTCGTTGTACTGCCGGCCGCTCATCTTGCCGATCCAGTAGTAGAAGCCGGCGAAGATGCCGAAGACCGAGCCGAGCGACAGCACGTAGTGGAGATGCGCGACGACGTAATAGGTGTTGTGCAGCACGACATCGACGCCGGCATTGGCCAGCACCACGCCGGTGACGCCACCGACGGTGAAGAGGAAGATGAAGCCGATGGCGAACAGCATCGGCGTCTTGAACTCGATCGAGCCCTCCCACATCGTCGCGATCCAGGAGAAGATCTTGATGCCGGTCGGCACGGCGATGACCATCGTCGCGGCGCTGAAATAGGCGCGCGTGTCGACGTCGATGCCCGTCGTGAACATGTGGTGCGCCCAGACGACGAAGCCGATGACGCCGATGGCGATCATCGCATAGACCATGCCGAGATAACCGAAGATCGGCTTCTTCGAAAACGTCGAGACCACCTGGCTGACGATGCCGAAGGCCGGCAAAATCATGATGTAGACTTCGGGGTGGCCGAAGAACCAGAAGAGGTGCAGGAACAGCAAGGGATCGCCGCCGCCGGCAGGATCGAAGAAAGTGGTACCGAAATTGCGGTCGGTGAGCAACATGGTGATGGCGCCGGCCAGCACCGGCAGCGCCAACAACAACAGGAACGCCGTCACCAGGATCGACCAGCAGAAGAGCGGCATCTTGTGCATGGTCATGCCCGGCGCACGCATGTTGAAGATGGTGGTGATGAAGTTGATGGCGCCGAGGATCGAGGACGCGCCGGCGAGGTGAAAGGCGAAGATCACCATGTCCACCGCGGGGCCCGGCTGCCCGACCGCGCTGGAGAGCGGCGGGTAGAGCGTCCACCCCGTCCCCGCGCCGCCTTGGACGAAGGCCGAGCCCGCGAGCAGCGAATAAGCCGGAATGAGCAGCCAGAAGCTGACATTGTTGAGCCGCGGAAACGCCATGTCGGGCGCACCGATCATCATCGGCACCAGCCAATTGCCGAAGCCGCCGATCAGCGCCGGCATCACCACGAAGAAGATCATGGTGAGCCCGTGCTCGGTGATGATGACGTTGTAGAGCTGATGGTTGTTGGCGAAGAGCACATCGCCCGGCCGCATCAGGTTGTAGCGCATGACGACCGAGAGCGCGCCGCCGATGATACCGGCGGTGACGGCGAAAGTGAGATAGAGCGTGCCGATATCCTTGTGGTTGGTCGAGAACAGCCAGCGGCGGACGAAACCCGGACGATCATGCGGCTGGTCGAGGGTGTGAGCGTAGGATTGCGGCATGGCTGTGCTCTGAATTTTATATAGATAGCTCCGACTAACGATCGACCGCGGGAGCAATTAGTTCCACGGCCATCCTGACGCAGCCACGAAGGCTCCGCGTCGACGCCGCGCCCGTCGCTAGCGCCGAGCTTGCCGGTTCGATTGAGCATGCAGCGGCACGCTGCGCGAGCGCAGCAGTTGCACCCACATGCCGATGAAGGTCAGGACCCAGGCGAGGAGCGCCGCCCAGAACACTGCATTCGAAATGGCATAGAGGAAGTATTGATGTGCTTCGGTCGCGTAGTCGTGCGTTGCCGCGACATACATGCCGAGCGGAAACACCACCGACCACAGGCCAGGATCATAGCCATGCGGACCACGCTGCAACTCCTTCCAAACGAAGAGGATGGCGAGCAGCGGAATCCAGAAGGTGCTGGTCGCCCAGAGCAGCACGGTGAACGGTGCGACGAAGCGCTGGAGCAGCAACAGATTGGGGTCTTCACCCGGTAGCGCCATCAGCCGCGCACCGGCCAGCGTCGCGATCGCCACCGCGCCCATATTGATCCACCACGGCGCGCCCATCTCGGCGGGATGCATCGGGCGGAATATCCAGCGGAAGAAGATCAGCGCCGACAGCGACAGATAGAGCGTCACGCCGAGCAGATAGAAAGACAGCGCCGCGAAGACGAGCGCCGGCGGCGCGGAAAAGCGCAGGGCGACGAAGCAGGCCAGCACGGCTATGGATTCCGTTGCCACCACGAGCAGCAACCAGACGCCATTGAGGCCGTGCTCCAGATCGGGCTTGGCGATGCTGACCGTGACCGCGCTCAGGAACCCGTAGACCAGCACGATCCATAGCACGAGGCTGAACCAGAACAGCGCCGGCAGCAGGACAACCATCGTGTTGAAGACGGCGAACTGGCTGCCGAGCACGCCATTGGCGGCGATGATGGTGAGAAACGCCGGTCCGCGCTCATGGCTGACGAAGTCCGCAAGTACGGCTTGGGGAAAGCGCGCGATGCGGGTCAGCAGGATCGCCCACAGCAGTGGATAGGCCGCGAGACTGATCCCGAACAGCAACCAGCCCAAGGCGTCATAGCCCAGCAGCCGCGCCGCAACGGCATTGATGCCCGTGCCCATGACCAGGGCGAAGTACCCGGGGAAGAAATCCCTGAGCCAAGCTGGACCGGCCTCGGCTGACGAGCCCGTTGCCATTCCGTGGTGATCCCAAGGGCGCTTTCGCGCAGGCGCTAGGCGCCCCGATGTGCTTGCTCGACCGTGCCTCGCGTCAACTCCTCGGCTGCGCCGGCGAACTGCCGGACTGCGATTGCGCATCCGCTCCGGGCGCGCCCTCTTGACCGTGCGAGGCACTGTTCTGAGCAGCGGGCTGCTCTAAGACGTCGCCGTTCCGTTTCAGCTCGAGAGACATCGTCGGGCCATCGAACTGTTTCTGCGCCTCGGCCCACCAATTGCCCTGCGCGTCCTGCTTGAGGCCGCTGATGTTGAGATAGCCGTGAAAGCGCAAGGTATCGAGCGCTTGCGCCGAGGTCATCGGCGCGCTCGGAGCCTCCGCGCCCATCAGCGGCCGCGGATTGACCTCCTGCGGCGGCAACTTCGACAGGTCGGAAGGGCGGGTGTCCTGGGCGGCGGCGGCCGCCGCCAGTGCCGTGGTCAGCCCGAAGCAGATGATGGCGACCGGCTTCAGCTTGCGCATATCATGCGCTTTCACATGGTTTCACTCTGACGAACCCGTGGCCGCGCCGGCGAGTTCCGCAATCTAAAGCAAGATTAACCTCGCCGGCCTGTCGCGCCAGCAGTCAGGGCGACGCGGCACCGATGGATGTTGCCGTCGGAAGCCGCAGCACCGCCTTCAATCCCGGATGATTGTCGCAGAGACTGAGGGAGCCTTCATGCAGGCGCGCCACCGCGTCGACGATACTGAGGCCAAGGCCGATCCCCGCCTCGCCATCGGTTTCGCGGCAGCGGTAGAAACGCTGAGTGACCAACGGCTTCTCGGCGTCGGCGATCCCCGGTCCATTGTCGGCGACGACGATCTCGACGTATCCCGCAATCGACGGTGCGATCCGAAGCGAAACCGCGCCGAGGCGCGGCGTGTACTTCACCGCGTTGTCGACCAAGTCTCCGATTGCCTGTGCGAGCAGGTGCGAATCGCCATTCACCGACAGACCCGCCGGTGCGTCGACAATGAAGCTCGCCCGCTTCTCTTCGATCAGGGGCGTATAGAGTTCCACAACCTCGGTCGCCAGCGCCGCCAGCTCGACCGGTACGAACGCCGAGCGACGGACGCCCGAATCGATTTCGGCGAGGCGCAGCAAAGCGTTGAACACCCCGATCACACGGTCAATATCGGCTACAGCCTGTTTGATTTCCTCGACCACCGCATCGTCGCGTGGGCGCGCGCGACAAAGCTCCTCCAGCCGCGCCCGCAGCTCGGCGAGCGGCGTCCTGAGATCGTGGGCGACGACATTGGCCGTGTTGCGCACACCCTCCACGAGCTCCTGGATCTGAAACAGGATCTGGTTGATCGTCCGAGCCAACCGGTCGAACGCATCGCCGCCGTCGTGAAACGGCACCCGGCGCGACAGATCGCCACGGGCGATGGCGGTCGCGGCGTCGTTGATCATCTCCACGCGCCGCAATACGGCCCGATGAACCAGCATCCCGCCGCCGATTCCGAGGACCAAAGCGGTGGCAGCAGCCCAGGACAGGGTATCGGCGATGAGGCCGCTGACTTCGGCGCGATCTCCGAGATCGCGACCGACAAACAAGTTCAATCCTCCCGCCAGCGACGTACGGAGCAAGCGGACGTTGTGCACTGCACCGTCGCGCGATAGCTGCGCCCAATACCAGCCTGGCTTCGGCGCCGCTTGCTCCGGCCAGACCGAAAGATTGCCCGCGAGCGGCGTCAAAGCGCGGTCCGCAAGCAGATAGACGCCGCGCTTTCCAACATTTGTGGCATGCACGTGGATCGCTTGCATAGCACCGCGTACGCCCGCATCTTGCAGCTGGTCGCTGATCTCGGCGGCATCGGCGGTGATCGCCGCATCTGTCCAGCGGTCGAAATCCGCGCCGGCGCGCCACCACAGCAGTCCAACCAGCAGCAGCGATGAAACCGCGAAAAGCGCCGCGTAGCCAACCGCGAGACGCACCGAAGTCGATTGCAACGGTTTAACCATGCACTCCCAGCCGGTAGCCGACGCCGCGGACCGTGTGCAGCAGAGGCGGGCTGAATCCATCATCGATCTTTTGTCGCAGGCGGCTGACATGGGCATCGATGACATTGGTATGCGGATCGAAATGGTGCTCCCACACATTTTCGAGCAACATGGCTCGGGTCACCGCCTGCTCCGCATGGCGCATCAGGAATTCGAGCAGCTTGAATTCGCGCGGCTGCAACGGGACCGGCCTGCCCGAGCGCTCGACCTTGTGCGACAGCAGGTTCATGCGCAAATCCGCAACGACGAGGACGGTTCGGATGCCCGTGCCTTGCGATCGGCGTACCAGGGATTCGACCCGAGCCAAAAGCTCGCCGAAGGCGAAAGGCTTGGTCAAATAGTCATCGCCGCCGGCGCGCAGGCCGCGGATGCGGTCGTCGATCTCGGCAAGCGCACTCAAGATCAGGATCGGCGTGCGGTTGCCGGTCCGACGCAGGGACTCGACGATCTGCAGGCCGTCCACGCCGTCGGGCAGCATTCGGTCGATAATCGCCGCGTCATAGGAAGCGGTGGTCGCAAGAAACAGGCCGCTGCGAGCGTTATCGGCGCAATCGACGGTGTGACCCTCCTCGGTCAAGCCGTTGCGCACGAATTGCGCCACTCTGTCATTGTCTTCGACCAGCAGGATCTTCATGGCGCTTCGCCGACGCCCCCTCATCAGGGTGATCGCTGCAGCGCAGCAAAACCGGCCGCTCGTCATGCCGCTCCCGATCACAGGTTGTGACTGCGACGACGCGCGACAAGAGGAAGGTCGCCGCCGGCTTCCCGCCACCCGGTTTCTCATCAAGTTTTAATCAGCCGATCAGGAATTCCCAATCTTTGCGGCATACATCAAAGCCAGCGAGGGATGGGCGGGCGTTCCGGTGCTGCGTGAGGCAGCCTGCATATCTCCGCTCTCGGTGCACCGCGCCATCTCCTGCGGTAAGCCGGCACCAAGCGTACGCCGGCCCAGCGGAAGAGGAGCAGTGTCATGACTATGCATGTCGATGTCCGAAGGTCGGCGGGTGAAGCGGAGCCCTTTGGTCTCTTGACCGAAGGGGCGGCCGGGGTCGCGGTGATCGTCCTTGCCGTTATCGCTCTTGCCGGCGTGTCGAGCGAACTTCTGGCGGCGATCGCCGCGATCGTCATTGGCGGCGGCCTGATGGTTCAGGCCTTCAACACCGCAGCCGAGCATACCAAGTCGACCCCGGGCGAGATGAGGGCCGAGTTTGGCGGCGCAGTCCTGGTGGATTCCCTGTGCGGCCTGACTGGGATCGTGCTGGGCATCCTTGCCATCGTCGGCATCGGTGCCGCGCATCTGCTGCCGGCCTCCCTCATCGTCTACGGCGGCGGCCTGCTCGTCGGTGGTGCGGACAGCGTACGGTCGCCAGGCGCGTTCGCCGCCAGCGGGATGGAACTGCTGATCGGGCTGGCTGCGATCGTGCTCGGGATTCTATCGGTGCTGATGGTGGGATCGTCGGTTCTTGTGCTGGTCGGATTCCTCGCCGTGGGCGCTGCGTTGCTCTTGGTCAGCGCTTCGCTCAGCGACGTGGTCCTGCAGCTCTTCAGGACGACGACCTGATCACCAAGCGAAAAACGGGCTCAATAACGACGGAGAAGTCTGCGCACAACGCGAGCAAGCCAACAGGGAGGTGCTTCGATGAAAAAAGTGAAGCAAACAGAGCGTGGACTGTCGGTGACGAGACGGGGCTTTCTTACCGACGCGGCGGTCGGACTCGCGGCGGCCGGCGCGTTCTCTGCCCCCTTCGTCTCGCGCGCCTTTGCCGAGACAAGGACGCTCACGATCGTCCAATGGAGCCATTTCGTCCCGGCATTCGATACCTGGTTCGATAAGTTCGCGCAGGAATGGGGTACGAAGAACGGTGTCTCTGTTACCGTCGACCACATTCCCGAACAGGACATTGCCGCGCGGGCCGCGGCGGAGGTGGCGGCGGGGTCCGGACACGACCTTTTCATGTGGAACGGCGCCGGCGGTCCGCATCTCTACCGCAAGTATCTGATCGACATGACCAAGCTTGTCGACTACGTCGTCAAGAAATACGGCAAGGTCAGCGTCATTGGCCGGCAGATCGCGTATAACCCCGACGACAAGACGTGGTCCGCCTATCCCGATTACTACATCAACAATCCCGGCACATACCGGAAGGATCTCTGGGACGAGATCGGCATGACGCCCGACACCTGGGACGACATCCGGGTCGGCGGCGCGAAGCTGAGAGCGAAGGGCCATCCCGCCGGCTTGTCGTACTCGCATGGCAACGACCCGAACCTGCAATGGCGCGGGCTTCTCTGGAGCTATGGCGCCAGCGTGCAGGATGAGAGCGGCGATCATGTAACGCTCGACAGCAAGGCGACGGTGGAGGCCGTCAAGTTCGCCGTCGCCCTCTACAAGGAAGCGTTCACGCCCCAGGTGCTCTCCTGGGACGACGCCAGTGACAACAAATACATCGACTCCGGCGTCGGCTCCTACATCATCAACCCGATATCGGCCTATCGCTCGGCCCAACAGATCAATCCGAAGCTCGCCGACAACATCTTCCTATGGAAATGCCCGAAAGGGCCGGCGCGCCGGCTGATCGGTGCCGCCTCGAATGCCTATGGAATCTGGAAATTCGCCAAAAACCAGGAGGCGGCGCTCGAATTTCTCAAATACTACGCGGACAACTGGGTCGAGGCTTTCAAGGCGAGCACCGGCTACAACATGCCGGTATTCGCCAACATCGTGCCGAAGCCGATGCCGATCCTCGACAATGATCCGACCTCGCACCCGCCGACAAAACTCAGGGTGACGGAGACGTCCGACGAGTGGTGTGCCGTTGCGGGCTGGCCCGGGCCGGCCTGGGCCGCCACCGACGAGGTCTACAACGATTTCATCCTCTGCGACATGATGGCGAAAGCCGCGACCGGCCAGATGACCCCCGAGCAAGCGGTGAAATGGGCAACGCATGAGACGGAGCTGATCTTCAAGAAGTGGCAGGCATGACGAAGCTCCGGCCAGGTTGAATATTGGTACGAGTGCGGAGCGGAGCCGCGGAGAGGCAGCTGTCGTCTCGACTACGGTTTCGCTCGCCGCGCTGCAGCCCGATCATCGCTCCTTACGGGGTCTTCCGATGGCACAGATCAGAGCACGCGAGATCACCAAGAAATTCACCGACGTCTCGGCGGTGGACGGCATCAGCCTGACGGTTTGGGACGGGGAATTCATGGTCCTTCTCGGGCCGTCGGGATGCGGCAAGACGACGTTCTTGCGGATCATCGCCGGCCTTGAAGAGCAGACGACAGGCGACATTCTGATCGATGGCGAAGTGGTCAACCAGATCCCGCCGCGGGCTCGCGGCATCGCGATGGTGTTCCAGAGCTACGGCCTCTACCCTCACTTCAGAATCCGGGACAACATCGCTTTCCCGCTGAAGACCCAGCGCGTCTCCAAATCCGAAATCAAGACCAAGGTCGAATGGGCGGCGCAGCTCCTCGGCATCTCGCATCTGCTCGACCGCCGGCCGCGGCAGCTGTCCGGCGGCGAGCGTCAGCGTGTCGCTCTGGCGCGGGCGCTGGTGCGCGAGCCGACCGTGTTTTTGCTGGACGAGCCATTGTCCAATTTGGACGCCAAGCTGCGCGCCTCGGCACGCAACGAGATCAAGCAATTTCAACATCGGGTCGGCACGACGACGATCTACGTGACGCACGACCAGGTCGAGGCGATGGGGATGGGCGACCGCATCGCGGTGCTCGATCACGGCAAAATCCGCCAGGTAGGCACGCCGGCGGCGATCTACGACGATCCGGCCGATCGCTTTGTCGCCACCTTCGTCGGCTCGCCGCCGATGAACCTTGTCGCCTGGAATGGCGGACATCTGGGATTCCGGCCCGAGCATTTCCTGCCCAAGGACATGATCGACGACAGCGCGGCGACGGAGTTCTCGTTCTGCGTGGACCACGCCGAATATCTCGGCTCCGAGCGTATCGTCTATGGCCGGCTCGAGGGCCTCGAATCGGTGCAGGAGGTGACGGCCAAGCTGCCCCAGGCGCACGTCCCGCTGGCCAGCATCCGGTCCGGCGAATGCCATGCCTTCGCCGTCCACAACAGCAACCTGTGCTACTTCGACAGGAACGGCAATCGCGCCAACGGTCACTCATAGGAAGGCGTAGCGATGGTTGCGCTTGCTGAGAAATTTCGTGGTCGCACGTCGCGCGTTTCGTTCGTGTTCGACCGGCCGCGCATACTCGGGTCGCTGTTCCTGGCGCCGGCGATCCTCTACATCTTCGCGCTTGTCGGCGTGCCGTTCTTGCTCGCGGTCTATTACGCGCTCAGCGCTTACACGATCTATAATCCCAGCTACCACTTTGTCGGTCTGCGCAACTTCATCGATGTCGTCCAAAGCGACATCTTTCGCAGCGCCCTGCTCAACACCTTCATTTTCACGATCTGCTCGCAGATCCTCGGCCTCATCCTGGGCAAATTCGGTGCCCTGCTGCTGCTGCGCCCCTTCCCCGGCCGCAAGATCGTGCGGGCGCTGATCGTCTTGCCCTGGTGCGTGCCGATCGCCCTGGCCACCGTGGCTTGGGAGTGGATGTTCGATTCGCTCTACAGCGTGATCAACTGGACCTTGACGGCAGTCGGGCTGGTGACCCCGGCCACGGCGCCGCAATGGCTCGGCGATCCGCACCTGGCGATGCTGTGCGTGATCATCGTCAATGCCTGGCGATTTTTCCCGTTCGCGATCGTGATCTTCCTCGCCGGCATCACCGCCGTGCCGCAAGATGTGCTGGACGCGGCCACCGTCGACGGCGCCGGCTTCTGGCGCCGGAACTACCAGATCATCCTGCCCATCATCGCCCCGATCGTCGTCGTCGGCTTGATCTTCGGCACGGTGTTCACCTTCACCGATCTCAGCATCGTCTACCTCTTGACCAATGGCGGCCCGGCCAATGCGACGCAGGTCCTGGGCAATCTCGGCTTTCAAATCGGCATTCTTTCCGGCGACGTCGCGCATGGGGCCGCCGTTTCGCTCTTCATGTTCCCGGTCCTGCTCGGCCTCGTAGTCCTGATGCTGCGCTATATCCGAAGTCGGGAGATCTGACATGCCGCGGCGGGTCGATACAGCCGTCAAAGAGGGAGGGTTCTACACGGCGGTCGCCTTTTTCGTGATCCTCTCCGCCTTTCCCTTCTATTGGATGCTGATCACCGCGTTCAAGACGAACGCCGATCTCTACGACGTCAGCAACACCCCGTTCTGGTTCAATGAGGCGCCGACCCTGGCGCATTTCCGCTATCTCTTCGAGCAGACCCTGTTTGCACGCTGGCTGCTGAATTCCCTGATCATCGGCGTTTGCGTCGTCGCCATCACCCTCGCGACCGCGCTTCCCGCCGCCTACGCCCTGGCGCGCCTCGCCGGCCGCGCTGGCGAGGCGCTCGGGATCGGCATCTTTCTCACCTATCTGGTGCCGCCGACCCTGCTGTTTCTGCCGCTGTCGCGCGTCATCACGATCATTGGCCTGCAGAATTCGATGTGGTCTCTCGTGCTCGTCTATCCCACATTCACGATCCCGTTCTGCTCCTGGCTGCTGATGGGCTTTTTCAGAGCCGTGCCGCGCGAGATCGAGGAGGCGGCGATCGTCGATGGCTGCAGTCTCTGCGGAAGCTTCTTCAAAATGGTGCTGCCGCTGTCTCTGCCGGCGATCCTGACCGTCGTGATCTTCACCTTCACGCTGACGCTCCAGGAGTTCGTCTACGCCCTCACCTTCATTTCCGCGTCGGCGCAGAAGCCGGTCACGCTCGGCGTCGCGACCGACCTGGTGCGGGGCGACATCTATTATTGGGGCGAGCTGATGGCCGGGGCGCTCATCGCAAGCGCGCCGGTGGCAATAGCCTACAACCTCTTCCTTGACCGATTCATCACCGGAATCACGGGGGGAGCTCTCAAGTAAGCGTAGACGGCTTCCGGAATCGGGCGCGGCCAGGTCGTTGTCCATTGCTAACGATAGGGCGGTCAACGCAATGAAGCAGAGGGTCTCCGCGACGGCGGCGCTGGCTGCCGCATTGGTGCTCGGCGCCGCAAGCGCCTCGGCGGCCGGCGCGCCGGTCAAGATCGGCGTGCTGACGGACATGTCTTCGCTCTATTCCGCCATCAGTGGCCCAGGCTCCGTCGTCGCCGCTGAGATGGCCGCGGATGACGCGGGTCCGGTGCTGGGCCAGAAGGTGCAGATCATCTCCGCCGACCATCAGAACAAGCCGGATGTGGGCTCCGCCATCGCGCGCAAGTGGTATGACGAGGAGGGTGTCGATGTCATCACCGACCTTCCCACCTCCTCCGTCGCGCTGGCGGTCGAGGATGTCTCGCGCGAGAAGCACAAGCTTGCCCTCATCACCGGAGCCGCCGATTCCGACATCACCGGACCGAAATGCTCGCCCTACGCCGCACATTGGCTCTACGACACCTATTCGCTGGCGCATGTCACCGGCTCGGCCGTGGTCAAAAGCGGCGGCAAAACCTGGTTCTTCATCACTGCCGACTATGCTTTCGGTCATGCGCTCGAGCGCGACACCGCGGCCGTGATCGAGGCGGAGGGCGGCAAGGTGCTGGGCAATGTGAATGCGCCGCTCAATACCCAGGACTTCTCGTCCTTCCTGCTGCAGGCGCAAGCTTCCAAGGCGCAGATCATCGGCCTCGCCAATGCCGGCGGCGACACGGTGAACTCGATCAAGCAGGGCGCCGAGTTCGGCATCACCCAGGGCGGCCAGAAATTTGCCGCGCTGCTCGTCTTCATCACCGATGTGCACAGCCTCGGCTTGCCGGTGGCGCAGGGCCTGCAGCTCACCAGCCCGTTCTACTGGAACATGAATGATGCGACGCGCGCCTGGTCCAAGCGCTTCGAGGCCAAGGCGGGGCATCCGCCGACCTTCGACCAGGCCGGCGTCTATGGCGCCGTGGCGCATTACCTCAAGGCGGTCAAGGCGATCGGCACCAAGGAGCCGCTCAAGGTCATGGCCGAGATGCGCAAACTGCCGATCAACGATTTCATGACGCATGACGGCAAGCTACGCATCGACGGCCGCGTCCTCCGCGACATGTATCTCTTCCAAGTGAAGACGCCGGCAGAGTCGAAGGAGCCTTGGGACTATTACAAGCTCGTCGAGACGGTGCCCGGCGACAAAGCGTTCCGCCCCCTCGACGCGGGCGGCTGCCCGCTGGTGAAGGAAACCGCGGCACAGCAATAGCGTCGCCCAAAATATAGGCACCGCCCGCCTATGTGCTCAAACCGCGTGCGCGGGCGGCGGCTGCAATGATCCTGTCACAGCAGCGCGCGCAGCCGGGCCATCAGCTCGGCGAGGTCGAACGGCTTTGCCAAGTATTGATCCGGCAGCATGCCGTGTTCGTCGGCCCACTCCGCATCGCCGGTCATAAGGATGACTGCGATACCGCGCTGGCGCGCGGAAACCGCGAGCTCAAGACCGGTTTCGCCGGGTATTCGCGCATCGGTGATGACGAGATCGAATTCGTGCCGGCACATCAGGTCGCGTGCGACGGAGACGCGCCTTGCTTTGCTGACGCGGAAATTGGCGGCGCCGAGGGCGCGCTCGAGCAGTTCCAGGATGAGCGGATCGTCATCCACCACGAGGATGTGTTTGGCTCCCGCAGGATCCATCCGCCCATTCCTTTTGCCGGTGGCTCGACCAAGGCAAGCGCCATGCCAAATGCGTTTTGGGCCCCGGCCGCGCCGACCGGGGCGTTGGCCGCCGCGGCTGCCCGATCTTTGAGCAGTGCTGCTGCGCCGGCGACAAAGCAAATCCCGGTGGGGTGGCTGGGATCAATGCCATGCGTCCTTCGACAGGCGCGCTGCGCGCGCCAGCTCAGGATGAGGCGATTTTCTTTGTGCCATCAAAGTTCTACCTCATCCTGAGCTTGCGCCCGAAGGGCGCATGTCGAAGGACGCATGGCATAAATGCAGCCCTGCCGGCGAACGCTCTCCGATCAATTCAGACCCTCGAAAGCGGGAAGCCATGCGATCAGCAAGCCCGATCGGCGGGTCTTGCGGTGCCCCCCAGTGAAGCCACATTGTGCTCGCCTGCCCTTGGCCCGGGCTTTGCACCGGAGGTGTCGAGGCGGCGGGGTGAACGCCGCCGGGAGCGATGGTCGTGAGCCTGCGCCTGGCAGAGGACCGCGAATTTCCTCTCCCCTTCGACGAGATGGGAACGGCGAAGGACTGCCGCGCGCATTACGAGAGCGTTCGCCGCTGGCTGGACGATACGCCGCCGGAAGTGCTCGCCTTGAAGCGCCGCGAGGCGGAGCTGCTCTTCCGCCGCATCGGCATCACCTTCGCCGTCTATACCGAAGGTGGCGATCCCGAGCGCCTCATCCCCTTCGACATCATCCCGCGCGTGCTGGATGCGGGCGAATGGCAGCTGCTCTCGCACGGCCTGCGGCAGCGGGTGCGCGCGCTCAACGCCTTCATCCGCGACGTCTATCACCGGCGCGAGATCCTGCGCGCCGGCATCGTGCCGCCGGCGCTGGTGCTGCACAATGACGGCTTCTGCCCGGAAATGCAGGATTTCGAACCGGCGGCAGGGGTCTATACCCATATTGCGGGCATCGACATCGTCCGGCTCGGCCCGCGCGAATTCACCGTGCTCGAGGATAATTGCCGCACGCCCTCGGGCGTCTCCTACATGCTGGAGAACCGCGAGGCGATGATGCGGCTCTTCCCCGACCTCTTCGCCCATCACCGTATCGCCTCGGTCGCCCATTACCCCGAGGAGCTGCTCGAAACCCTCAAATCCGTCGCACCGCCCAATTGCCGCGGTGAGCCGCGCGTCGCGCTGCTCACGCCCGGCGCCTACAACAGCGCCTACTACGAACATTCGTTCCTGGCGGACGAGATGGGGATCGAGCTGGTCGAAGGCGTGGATCTCTTCGTCGACGACAATATCGTCTACATGCGCACCACCGAGGGGCCGCGCCGCGTCGATGTCCTCTATCGCCGCATCGACGATGATTTCCTCGACCCCCTCACCTTCCGGCCCGATTCCGCCCTCGGCACGCCGGGGCTCTTCAACGCCTATCGCTCGGGTAATGTGACGCTGGCCAATGCCGTGGGCGCTGGCATCGCCGACGACAAGTCCGTCTATCGCTACGTCCCGGCGATGATCCGCTTCTATCTCGGCGAGGAGCCGATCTTGAGCAATGTGCGCACCTATTCCTGCGCACAGGAATCCGATCTCGCCTATGTCCTCGAGCATCTCGACGAGCTCGTCGTCAAGGAAACGCACGGCTCGGGCGGCTATGGCATGCTGATCGGGCCGCAAGCGACGCGCGCGGAGCTCGACAGCTTCCGGGCGCGGCTGCGCGCCGCGCCCGGCGACTATATCGCGCAGCCGACCTTGGCGCTGTCGACCTGCCCGACCTTCGTCGAGGCCGGTATCGCGCCGCGCCATGTCGATCTCCGGCCTTTCGTGCTGGTCGGGCGCGAGATCCGCATCGTACCCGGCGGGCTCACCCGCGTCGCGATGCGCGAGGGCTCGCTTGTCGTCAATTCGAGCCAGGGCGGCGGCACGAAGGACACATGGGTGCTCGAGAGTTGACGCGATGCTGAGCCGCACCGCCGACGGCCTCTACTGGCTCGCGCGGTATATGGAGCGGGCGGAGAACATCGCGCGCATTGTCATGGTCGGCCATCGCATGTCGAGCCTGACCCGCTCGCTCGAGAATTCCGGCAATGAATGGCACTCGACCTTGCTCGCTGCCGGCTGCGAGCCGGATTTCTTCAAGAAGCATGCCGAGGCGAGCCCGGCGCTCGTCATCGACTACCTCGTGCGCGACCCCGACAATCCCTCGAGCATCTATTCCTGTCTCGAGACGGCGCGGCGCAACGCGCGCGCCATCCGCACCGCGCTCACCGTCGACATGTGGGACGCGCTCAACGAGACCTGGCATCAGGCGCGCGGCGGCAAGCGCTTCGACGCGGCGGCGGATCTGCCGGCGCTGCTCGATTGGGTGAAGGAGCGCTCGCTGCTCTTCGCCGGCGCTTACGCCAACACCATGCTGCGCAACGATGCGTTCTACTTCACGCGGCTCGGCACGTTCCTCGAGCGCGCCGACAACACGGCACGGATTCTCGACGTCAAATACCATGTGCTGCTGCCGCGCCATGAAGGCGTCGGCGGCGCGCTCGACTACTACCATTGGCAGGCGATCCTGCGCTCGGTCTCCGCCTTGCGCAGCTATCACTGGATCTACCAGGACCGGCTCAAGCCCTGGCTGGTGGCGGAGCTGATGCTGCTCCGGCCGGAGATGCCGCGCTCGCTGCTCAGCTGCCACGAGCAGATCGTGCGCCATCTCGAACTGCTCGCCGAGGCTTATGGCGGCAAGCGCGGCGAGTGCCATCGCATCGCCGGCGAGCTGCATGCGCGGCTGCGCTTTGGCCGCATCCAGGACATCTTTCAATCGGGGCTGCACGAGTTCTTGACCGAGTTCATCGATCGTTCGGTGACGCTCGGCAACGAGATCAGCGCGCTCTATCTGATGTAACGCCCTGCCATGCGCCTGCGCGTCCAGCACGAAACCTCCTATCACTACGAGAGCCCGGTGGCGCTGGCGATCCAGAGCCTGCGCTTGACGCCGCGCAGTTATGAGGGGTTGCGCATCGTCGAATGGCGCGTCTGGAGCGACCGGCGGCGCGAGCTGCCGGTGTTCGTCGACGGCTACGGCAACATCACCCACACTCATGCCGTCAACTACCCCCATAGCGAGGCGCGGGTCTTCGTCGAGGGCGAGGTCGAGACGGCGGCGACGCACGGCATCGTCCGCGGCGCGCCCGAACCGCTGCCGCCCCTCTTCTTCCTGCGCCTTACCCCGTTGACGACACCGGACGCGGCGATCGAGGCGCTTGCCGGCAAGGCGGCGCCGCAGAGCTCGGTGCTGAAGCAGCTGCATGCGCTGCTGAACGCGGTGCGCGAGGCCGTCGACTACACCCTCGGCACGACCGATTCGGCGACGACTGCCGCCGAGGCGCTCGCCGCCGGCGCCGGCGTCTGCCAGGACCATGCCCATATCTTCATCGCTTGCGCGCGGCATCTCGGCATTCCCGCGCGCTATATCGGCGGCTATCTCTGGACCGGAACCGAGTCCCGCGAGTATGAGGCGAGCCATGCCTGGGCAGAAGCCTTCGTGCACGATCTCGGCTGGGTGGGATTCGATCCGTCGAACCGCATCTGCCCCACCGAGGCCTATATCCGCACCAGCGTCGGACTCGACTATCGCTCGGCGGCGCCGGTGCGCGGCGTCCGCCGCGGCATCGGGGCGGAAAAGCTGGCGGTAGCGGTGAAGGTGATGCAGGCTGGCGCCAATCAATGAGCATCGGGCGTCGGGGGAAGACGGGATGACCTATTGCATCGGGCTCGATCTCAAAGACGGTCTCGTGCTGCTCGCGGACACGCGGACCAATGCCGGGGTCGACAATATCGCGACCTTCTCGAAGACCTATGTATTCGAGCAGCCGGGCGAGCGGGTGATGGCGCTGCTCGCCGCCGGCAACCTCGCCCTCACGCAATCGATCGTCAATCTGCTGCACGAGGGCATCGAGACCGACGATATCGTCGAGACCTTGCTCGGCGCCAAAAGCATGTTCCGCGCGGCGCAGCTCGTCGGCGAGGCGGTGCGCCGCATCTACCGCATCGACGGCCCGGCGATGCAGGCGCAGAACATCTCGTTCGACGTATCGTTTCTGCTCGGCGGGCAGATCAGAGGCGGCAATCCGCGCCTTTTCCAGGTCTATGCCGCCGGCAATTTCATCGAAGCGACGGCCGACACCCCCTTCCTGCAGATCGGCGAGCACAAATACGGCAAGCCCATCCTCGACCGCGCCGCGGGTTACGACACTGATCTCTATGACGGGGTCAAGCTGGCACTGATCTCGATGGATTCGACCTTGCGCAGCAATCTCACCGTCGGTCCGCCGGTCGATCTGCTGGTCTATCGCCGCGACGCCTTCAAATTCGAGCTGAAGCGCCGCATCACCGAGGACGACCCCTATTTCCGCATGATCCGCGAGCGCTGGTCAGAGGCCCTGCGCGAGGCTTATCTCGCCATCCCGCGGCCGAACTGGAGCTCATGACCGAAGCCAGAACCACCCGCGCCGACGTCGTGCGCCAGTCCCTCGCCGATGACATCATCACCGGCAGGCTGGCCGCCGGCGCACGCCTCGACGAGGCGAGCCTCGCCCGACGCTTCGGCGTCTCGCGCACGCCGGTACGCGAGGCGCTGCGTGAATTGGCCGCCACCGGCTTGGTGCGCATGCAGGCGCATCGCGGCGCCGTCGCCGCTACCATCGGCGAAGAAAGGCTGCAGGAACTGTTCGACGCGCTCGCCGAGATGGAAGGGATTTGCGCCCGGCTGTCGGCGGCCAACATGACCTCGGCCGATCGCCGCGGTCTCGAAGCGCTGCACGCCCGCTGCGGCGAGCTGGTGCGCTCGGGCGATGCCGAGCTCTATCACGCCGCCAATGCCGAATTCCACGTCGCGATCCGCAGCGGCTGCCGCAACGCGGTCCTTCAGGAGATGACCGCGGATCTGCGCCGGCGCTTCGCGCCGCTGAGCCTCGCCCAGTTCCGCGGCCCCGGCCGCCTCGCCCAATCCTATGCCGAGCATCACGTCATCGTCGCCGCGATCCTGCGCGGCGAAGGCGAGCGCGCCTATCAGGCGACGCGCATGCATCTGCTGAGCGTGCGCCGCTCCTTCATCAGCTATGCCGAGGCGGCGACGACGGCGCAACGCGAAGCGTTATCGCCGGCGGGCGTCAGCGGTTGCGCCAGCAACCGCGAGAGCCCGCACCGTGCCGGCTATTCTCGGGGCTAGCCCTGCCTTGCCGGTAGCGGCCGCCCGGTGGCGCCGAGCGGCAGGCCGAGGCGGCCCTCGAACGCGGCGCCGAGCGTGCACAGCGCGGCTTCCGCGAAAGCCGGCGCGATACAGCTGACGCCGAAGGGCAGCCCGTCGCGCCGGAAGCCTGCGGGGAGCGCGATCGCCGAAAGATCGAGCAAGTTGACGAAGTTGGTGTAGAGGCCGAGGTTCGCATTGAGCCGGACCGGATCTGCCTCGACCTCGGTGATGCGGTAGATCGTGCCGGCGGTCGGGAGCAGCAGGAGATCGGCTTCGCTCCAGAGCCGCTCCGTCGCGCGGCGCAGCTCCGCGAGGCGATAGCTTGCCGTGAAAGCGTCGACCGCGCTGTAGCGCGCCCCGCCACCGATGATGTCCCTGACCACCGGCAGCAGCGCCGCTGGGTCGCGCTTGAACAGCTCCCCGACCGCGGCGAGGCGCTCCGCCACCCAAGGCCCGTCATAGAGCAGCGCGGCGGCGGCGCGGAACGGCGTCAGATCGGCTTCGACGGCGATCCCGCCCAGCGCCTTGAGCGTCTCGGCAGCCTGTGCGTAAAGCCCGGGCGCCTCCGCGTCGCCGAGGAAATCGAGATCGGCGGCCCGCGGCAGGGCGAAGCGAAACGGCGTGCGGAAGGTCAGCGGCGGCGCCGCCGGCCGTGCAAAGGGATCGAGCGCGTCATAGCTGCCGCAGTGCACCAGGATTTCCGCCGCATCGGCACAGCTGGGGGCGAAGATCGAGACGCAATCGAGGGTGCGGCAGGCGGGGACGACGCCGCGCGCGCTGACCAGCCCACGCGTCGGCTTCAGCCCGACGATGTTGTTGAACGCCGCCGGCACACGGCCCGAGCCCGCCGTGTCGGTGCCGAGCGCGAAGCTGACAAGGCCGCTGGCAACGGCAACCGCCGAGCCGGAGCTCGACCCGCCCGGAATATAGCGGGCGTCGAAAGGGTTGCGCGGCACGCCGTAGGGCGAGCGGGTGCCGACGAGGCCGGTCGCGAACTGATCGAGATTGGTTTTGCCGACCAGCACAGCGCCGGCCTCGAGCAGCCGCCCCACCACAGGGGCCGTCTCTCGGCCCCGATAAGCAAAACCGGGGCAGCCGGCCGTCGTCGTCATCCCTTCGACATCGATGTTGTCTTTGACGGCGAAGGGCACGCCGAACAGCGGCAGATTCGTGCGCGCTGCGGGCTCGCGCGCGGCCAACGCATCGAGTGAAGCGGCACGGGCGCGGAGCGTCTCGGCAGGGACGCGCTCGATCCAGACCTTGTCATCGCCGGCCGCGGCGATGCGGCCCAGCACCGCCTCGGCCAAGGCGAGCGCGGAGAGTTCGCCACCGCGGAACCGCCGCCTTAAGTTGGCGAGATCAAGGCTTTCCCGAAACACGGCGACCCTTCCCTCCTTCCTTGCGGCACAGGCACGGCACGGAACCCTGCAGGGCCTGTGCCACGGACGGGATCGGCGGCGACCCGATCCGCCTTCCGACCGCTGAGGTGCGATTGCATACAATGGCTCCAAACTTGCCTATTTTTTGAGCGATGGCGAGAGGCAACCGAACGCCGTCCCGGCGCGCCAGGCATCGGCTCAGTGCCGTCTCGCGCCAATTTCCACCGTCGTATCGCCTGTCCACGGCCCTGCCCGCATCTGGCATAGGCTTTGCGACAGCCTGAGCGCGCCCGCCCAAAGCATCGAAGAACAGAGGGAGTCCTCGATGAGTCATTTCCGTCACTCGCGTCGCCATTTCTTGCAAGGCGCCGCGGCCACCGGCACGGCCGCTGCGCTGTCGGGCTTGCTCCCGGGCAGGCCGGCTTTCGCCGACGAGGTCGTGGTCGGCTTCATCTATGTCGGCTCGCGCGACGATTACGGCTACAACCAGGCCCATGCGCAAGGCGCCGCGGCGGTCAAAGCCATGGCCGGCGTCAAAGTGGATGAAGAGGAGAACGTCCCGGAGACCGAGGCCGTCGAAAAATCCATGGAGTCGATGATCAATCTCGACGGCGCGAGCCTGCTCTTCCCGACCTCGTTCGGCTACTACAACCCGCACGTCCTGAAGATGGCGGAGAAATACCCCAAGGTCCGGTTCGAGCATTGCGGCGGCCTCTGGACGCCGAAGGACCCAAAGAACGCCGCCAGCTATTTCGGCTATATCGACGAATGCCAATACCTCTCGGGCATCGTCGCGGGTCATACCAGCAAGACCGGCAAGCTCGGCTTCGTCGCGGCCAAACCTATTCCGCAGGTGCTGCGCAACATCAACGCCTTCACCCTTGGCGCGCGCAGCGCCAATCCGCAGGCACAGACCCAAGTGATCTTCACCGGCGACTGGTCGATGCCGGTCAAGGAGGCGGAAGCCACCAACAGCCTCGTCGACCAGGGCATCGATGTCGTGACCTGCCATGTCGACGGCCCGAAAACGGTGGTGGAGACCGCGGCGCGGCGCGGCATCTGGGTGACCGGCTATCACTGCAACCAATCGGCCCTTGCGCCCAAGGCCTATCTCACCGGCGCCGAATGGAACTGGGAACAGCTCTATCCCAAATTCGTCAAGATGTTCATGGCGGGCGAACCGATCCCCAATTTCTACCGCGGCGGATTGAAGGAGGGTGTGGTCAAGCCGTCGCCCTATGGACCCGCGGTGGGCGAAGCGGCGCGCAAGCAGGCCGATGACGCCAAGGCCAAGCTGATGGCCGGCGGCTTCGCCATCTTCAAGGGCCCGCTAACCGACAATCGCGGCAAGACGGTGATCGCCGCCGGCGCGCAGCAGGGTCAAACCGATCCGGCGCTGGAAAAGATGGACTATCTCGTCGAGGGCGTTCTCGGCTCGACCTCCTGAGCGCGGCCGGGCACGGCCATGGCCATCGCGATCGGTGTAAAGCTCGCACGGCGCGACGCCTGGGGCGACCGGCTGCGCCGCGCGGCGGAGAGCATCGTCATCCCGCTGCTGGCGCTCCTCGCGGCGATGATCCTCTTCGGAATCTTCGTGGCCGTTCAGCGCGTCAACCCGCTCACGCTCTACTGGCTCATGTATCGCGGGGCCTTCGGCACCTGGTTCTCCTGGCAGAACACCCTGACGCGCGCCGCGCCGCTCATCCTCACAGCGCTCTGCACGGCGCTCCCGGCGCAGCTCGGCATGGTCATCATCGGCGGCGAGGGCGCTTTCGTCATGGGCGGGCTCGCCGCCACGGCGACGGCGCTCGCGCTTCCCGGCGCTGCCCCCCTTGTCGTGCAGCTCGCCATGGCCGGAGCCAGCCTCGCCGCCGGCGGCCTCTGGATCGCGTTCATCGGGGCGCTCCGGCACTATCGCGGCGTCAACGAAACCATCTCGAGCCTGCTCCTCGTCTATATCGCGATCGCGCTGTTGAACCAGCTCGTCGAAGGACCGATGCGCGATCCGGCCAGCCTGAACAAGCCCTCGACCCACGCGATCGGCGCCGCCAACATGATCGGCTCGATCCCCGGCAGCGAAATCCATTGGGGCCTCGCCTTCGGCGTGATCGCGGCGCTTCTCGCCTATACCCTCATCTATCGCACCAGCTTCGGCTTTGCCGCGCGCATCGTCGGCGGCAATTTGCGTGCCGCCCAGGCGGTGGGGCTTGCCGTCGGCAAACTGGTTTTGTCGTTGTGTTTTCTCGGCGGCGCCGCGGCGGGTCTTGCCGGGATGATCGAGATCGCCGCCGTGCAGGGCCGCGCCAACGCCAATCTCGCGGCGGGCTACGGCACGACCGGCATCCTCGTCGCCTTCCTCGCGCGCCACAATCCGCTCGCGATCATCCCGGTCGCCATCCTGCTCGGCGGGATCGGCGCGAGCGGCGGCCTCATTCAGCGCCGCCTCGGCCTGCCCGACGCCTCGGTGCTCGTGCTCGAAGGCATGATCTTCCTGATGGTGCTGGCGAGCGACACGCTTTATGGCCGCTTTGCGCTCTTTGCGCCGAAGGAGAGCTGACATGGCGGCGCCGGCGAGTGCGATGGCGGCGTTGGGATGGTGGGGCCTGCCCCTTGCCGTCCTCGCCGGCGCGATCCGCGTCAGCACCCCGTTCCTCTTCGTCAGCCTCGGCGAATGCTTGACCGAGCGCAGCGGCCGCATCAATCTCGGCCTTGAAGGCACGCTGGTCATGGGCGCGATGAGCGGCTATGGCGTCTCCTATCTCACCGGCTCGCCATGGCTCGGCGTGCTCGCCGCCGGGATCGTCGGCTCGCTGTTCGGCGCGTTGCACGCGGCTTTCTGCAGCCTCCCCCGAGTCAACGACATCGCCATCGGCATCGCGCTTATGCTGTTCGGCATCGGCCTTGCCTTCTATATCGGCAAGCCGCTGATCGAGCCGCAGGCGCCGATCCTGCCCTCGATCGAACTCGCCTGGTGGAGCAGCATCCCGCAGCTGCGTGAAGCCCTGCGCATCAACGCGCTCTTC
>DATIYL010000204.1:0-15010 GCA_035517635.1 Allostellaceae bacterium
GTCTGGCGCGACATGCCGCTCACCATCCTGCGCACCTCGCTGGTGAACGCCATGTTCGGCGGTGCCTTCTTCCTCTACTTCGTCTTCGGCACCGGCTACATGAAGGCGGTCGGCTTTCCCGGCAACGAGCCCGAGACGATCGGCCTCATCGCCGCGCTCTTCATGCTGCTGTTCATGATCATCGGCTCGCTGCTCGCCGACATCATCAACCGGCGCACCATCCTGCTGATCGCCGCGGTGGTGTTCCTGGTCTTCGCCATCCCCTATTTCTATCTCATCAACACCGGCAACTTTTATCTCGCGGTGATCGCCGAGATCATCGGCTTCGGTTTCGTCTTCGGCTTCGGCTATGGCGCCATCCCGACCTTCTACACCGAGAACTTCCCGACGCGCTATCGCGCCTCGGGGGCGAGCGCCGGCTATCAGGTGTCGCAAGTCTATGGCGGCGGGCTGATCCCGATCATCGCCGGACAGATCCTGCAGCGGCTCGGCATCCACCGGGCCTATATCTATATCGGGCTCCTCGTGATGGTCTATGCGGTGATGGCCATCATCGCCATCCTGCGCACGCCGGAGACCAAGGGCGCCAATCTCGAAGCGTGACGGAGCGCGGGTGAGCGCGCTTCACCCGCTCACCCCTGCCGCTGCTTCGCCGCCAGCGCGTCGTCGATCGCTTTCGCCCGCTGTGCCGCAGGACGCGCGCTGAGGCGCTGAACATAGTCCGCGAAGGCGGGGCGCTTCTCGATCGTGCCGAACTGCATGCCGAAGCCGAGATGCGAGCCGAGATAGAGATCGGCGGCCGTGAAGCGGTCGCCGACGAGGTATTCGCAGCCGGCGAGCGTCGCCTCGATCGTGCTCATCACTGTGTCGTAGCGGCCATAGCCCATCATGCCCTCGCGCTCTTTCGGCACGACGAAGCCGAGCGCCTTGTTGCTCGCCGCCGCGTCGAGGGGACCCGCGGCGAAAAAGAGCCAGCGATAATAGGCGCCGCGCCGCTTGTCGCCGGGCGGCGGCGCCAGCCCCGCTTCGGGAAAGGCATCGGCGAGATATGCGCAGATCGCGGCCGCTTCGGTCACCACAATCTCGCCATGCCGGAGCGCGGGCACCTTGCCCATGGGATTGATGGCGAGATAGGCCGGCGCCCTCATCGTCGTGGCGAAATCGAGCAGCTCGGTCTGGTAGGGCTGGCCGACTTCCTCCAGCATCCAGCGCACGATCCGGCCGCGCGACATCGGGTGGGTGTAGAAGACGAGCTCTTCGGTCATCATGCAGCCTTCCTGTACATGTTGATTGCGCTTGCTTGTCCGCAGGACGCACGTCGAATCTGCAGCGAGTTGCCACGGCCGGCGCAATTCCTTCACTCGCTCTTTCGCGGGCAGGGCGAAACTTGAGGCGTGCGTTGCCGCACGTACTAAACGTGGAGCACCGAGCGAGCCCGCCCGAGGGCAGCGACGGATCGCGATGTCGCGAAATCGCGACCGAGCGCTCGCGAATGTCGAGGATGCGCATCAACGCCCCTCAAACGGGCCGGCGCCGGCCAGGGCGCGCGGCGGAGCCTACTCCTTGTAGTCCGGCTCCTTGCGGTCGAGGATGCGCTTCAGCGCCTCGAAGTGCCATTGCGACGGCTTCTTTCCGCCATAGCTGCGGGTGCCGCGGAATTCCGCTTCCGTCACCTCGATCACGCTTTGCGGCACGCGCTTCAGCGGCCGCCCCGTCCACATCGCATAGAGCTGCACCTGGGCCACGCGCTCGAGGTAATAGAGCCGGTCATAGGCCTCGGCGATGGTGCGGCCGACGGTGAGCGCGCCGTGATTGGCCATCATCAGCACCGACTTGTCGCCGATCGCGCCGACGAGCCGCTCGCCCTCGGCCGGATCAAAGGCGGGGCCGGTATAGTTGTCGTCATAGGCGGTGTTGACCGACGTGCCGAGCTCGGTCTGGCCGATCGGCAGGATCTGTGGATCCTCGAGCCGCGTCAGCGCGCTGGCGAACGGCATATGGGTGTGGAACACCGCCGCCGCGTGCGGCGCCAGCCGGTGGATCGGCGCATGGATGCAATAGCAGGATTGCTCGATCTCGCCCGATCCGGCGCGCAAGGTGCCGTCATAGCCGACTTCCATGAAGCAGCTCGCGGTTACTTCCGACCAGTGCAGGCCGAAGGGGATCTGGTAATAGCGGTCATCGCTGCCGGGAACGCGATAGGTCAGGTGGTTGAAGATGCCTTCATTGAGGTCATGCATCACCGCCAAGCGATGCGCCGCGGCCAGATCCACCCGCGCCTGCCAGCGCGCCGCGCCGACATCGATCTCCCGTTCCGCCGTTTGCACCAGCATCGCCGCTCTCCTTCTCTGCCGGACCCGCTTCAGCTTCCTCCGCGCTGCCGCCGCCGTCAACGACGAGTGGGTTATTGCATATCAGGTTGACCACGGAGGCAGGGAGGACACGGAGAACGGGTATTCGGCGCGCAAAGCGCGCCATTCTTCACTTCTCCGTCCTCCGCGCCTCCGTGGTGGATCTTCTTATTTACTCGGCTTTACTCGGCCGCGATGGGCGCGGCGTCGACGAATTGCGAGACCCATTTCTTGCGGCGCTTGAGGCCCTCGCGATAGAGCGCTTCGAACTCGGCCGGCGGGAAGGAATGCGTCGAGGGGCGCGCGAGCAGCGCTGCGGCCCAGGCCTTGAGCCGCGGGAAGGCCTCGATATGGCCGAGCGGCTTCACCCGGTCGAGGAAATAGTAGCGCTGCAGGAACGGCGCATAGGCGGCATCGACGAGCGAATAGGCGGCGCCGTTGAAGAAGGGGCCGCTGCCTTGCGCATCGAGAGCCTTTTCGAGCCGCTCCAACGGCACCGGCATTTGAGCCGCCGCTTTCTTGAACTCGGCCTCGCTGTCGGCATAGGCGGTCGCGGTGATGGCCGCGGCGAAGGTCGGGACGTAGTCGGTCCAGGCGCGGTTTACCGCGCGCGCGACCGGGTCCGCCGGGTGAAGATGCGGTGCGATCGTCTCGTCGAGATATTCGGCGATGGCGTTCGATTCGAACAGCGAGACGCGGTCGTCGAGCCGCAGCACCGGCACTTTCTTGTGCGGCGAGATGGCGAGGAACCAGTCGGGCCGATTGTCGGGGTCGATGTGGCGGAACTCGAACGGCACCTTCTTCTCGCGCAGCACGATCGCGGCGCGCTGGACCCAGGGACATGTCTTGAAGCTGACCAGCAGATAATTCGCCATGGCTTCCTCGCCTCCTCTTTCCTTCCGTCACGCCGCCGCGAGGCCGTAGACGCCTTCGACGCCGTCCGGCAGCTGATAGTCGCGCCAGCTCTTGCCGCCATCCTCGGTGCCGAAGACCTGGCCTTTGCGCGTCGCGCAATAGACCCGGTTCGGGTCGCGCGGGCTTTCGGCGATGATCATCAGCGTGCTCTTCATGGCGACGTCGTGATCGAAGCGCTGCCAGGTTTCGCCGAGATCGCGGCTGCGATAGAGCGAGCCTTCGTCGCTCACCGCGGCGACGCTCAAGGCGGCGTACATGGTGCGGGGATCATGGCGCGACACCTTCACGTCGCGCGCATAGGTCAACGGCGAGAAGCGGCCGATGCCCATCTCCTGCCAGGAGGCACCGCCATCGCCGCTGTGGAAAAGCCCCATGCGGTTGGCGAGGAACACCGTGCCGGGCTTGGCGGAACTCACCGCCAGCGCATGCGAATCCATCATCCCCTCGGTCTCGGTGTCGCTGACGATGCGGCTTCTGAGGCGCGGCTCCTTGGTGAATTCGAGCAGGCCCTCATTGCAGCCGCGCCAACTGTCGCCGCCATCGCGGCTCGCAAGCACGCCGCCCACTTCGAGTCCGGCATAAATCCGGCGCGGATCGCTGGCATCCTGGGCGAGGCGGATGACGCGGCAGGGGAAGCTCATGCGCACCATGCCCTTGGGCTCGGGCGGCGTCAGCTCGGTCCAGCTCTCGCCGCGGTCGCGGCTGCGATACATGGTCGTGCCTTGCGTGCCGACATAGATCATGCGCGGGTCTTCGGCGTCGAGCAGGATCGACCAGACGAGCGTTTCTTTGCCCGGCAGCGCCAGCTTCTGCCAGGTATTGCCGGCATCGGTGCTGCGATAGGGGCCGCTCTGCGTTCCGACATAGAGGGTGCCGGGCGATTTCGGCGCGATGACGATGGTGCGCGCCTCGACCGCTTCGGGCAGTCCCGAACTCAGCCGCTCCCATGTTCCGCTATCCGCATCGAGGCGAAAGAGTCCGCCCGTCGCGGCACCTGCGCTCGCGGCGATCCACGGCGCCGCACCGGCATAGACGTATTTCGGCATTTCCATCCCCGTGCTTGTCCGGGCCCATGATCGGGCCGCCGGCCTGCGGCTTCGCCGCGCTATTTGCGACTTACTCTAGCAAGAACGGGCCGCGCTGTCAGTCGAGGCGTCAGCGCGGCTCGCCGGCGAAGCTCTGTTGCAGCGCTGTGACACGGCGCAGCGCGGCTTCGGGCAGCGGGCCCTTCTCGACGGCGGCCAGCGCCGTCTCGAATTGCTGCGGCGTTGCCATGCCGACGAGGATCGTGCCGATCGCGGGCTGCGTGATGGCGAAGCGCGTCGCGGCTTCGGTGAGGCTGGCGGCGAAACCCTCTTCGACCAGCGGCATGAAACGGCGTGCGCGTGCGATGTCGCCGGCATAGCTCTCGGCCGAGCCGATCGGCGCCGGCGGCGGGCTCGCAATCGGATGCCGCTCGGTCGAGCCCGAGAGCGCGCCGCCCGCCAGCACACGGATGCCGATGACGCCAACGCCTCCCGCCGCCGTGCGCTCGAACAGCCTGCCGTAATCCTGCGCCGGATAGGATGCGGGAAGCGCAGCGCCCGCCGAAGGATTCAGCAGGTTGTAGACGATTTGCGCGCTGTCGAAGAGCTTCGCGGCCAGCACCTCATGCAGCGCCGCGGTGTCGCCCACCGCGGTAAGGCCCAGGAATCGCAGCTTGCCGCCACGGCGCAGCCGATCGAAAGCCGGCGCGACATCGTCCAGGACCTGGCGCACGCCCAGGGCTTCGCCGCCGCCCGTTGGCGTGATGGCGTTGTGGAGGTGGAGGATGTCCACATGATCGCGGCCGAGCCGGCGCAAGCTGCCGTCGAGCGATGCCGTCACCGCCGCGCCAATGCGGCCGAACTCCGCAGATGGCAGGCGCACCTTGGTGCCGACGACGACATCGGCCGGTTTCAGCGCCGCGAGAACGCGGCCGAGATTGGTCTCGGAAGCGCCATTGCCATATTGCACGGCGGTGTCGAAGTAATTGACGCCGGCCGCCAGCGCCCGCGCGATCGTGCGCTCCTGGTCGGCGGGATCGCCGCGCACCATGAGCCCGCCGACGGCGCCGCAGCCGAATCCCAGGATCGACAGCCGCAACCCGGTGCGGCCAAAGCTGCGTTTCTCCATGGTGTTGCTCCTCTCAGGCTCACGGGAAGGGACGCCAGCCTGGCCCCCACCAGCCTGGTCCCCACGGCCCCGGCCCCCAATCCGGCGGCGGTGGGGCCGCATAGCGCCGCGCCAGGCTTTCGCGCTGCAGGCAGGCGGCGAAGTCGGGCGTGCCGCGTTGAAAACCATAGCTGAGGCAGGCCGCCTCGTCTTGCGCGCGCAGCTCTTCGGGCGTAACGCAGGAGGCGAGCGCGACGAGCAGCGCGATGAACAGCGCCGCGCGCGCGACGAATCCTGACATTCGGACCCTCCCTGTTTCGCCGGTGCGGTCGCTCGGGGCCGCTGGCTCGAGGGAGACGATATAGGCGGAAGACGGCGCCCCGCCAATGCCGCAGCCGAGCCGCCTCTTGCCGACAGCGATGACGCAGCCGAGAATTGGCGCAGGGAGGTGACGCATGCTCATCGTCGATGCGCAAATCCATCTCTGGTCCAAGGGCACGACCTTGCCGCCGCACCGGCCGCTTCCTTACAGCAGGGAAGAAGCGCTTGCCGACATGGACGCGGCCGGCGTCGACCGCGCCGTCATTCATCCGCCGAGCTGGGACGCCGATTCCAACGAGCTCGCCGTCGACGCGGCCCGCGCTCATCCCGAACGCTTCGCCATCCTCGGCAATTTCCCGCTGAATCGGCCGGAGAGCCGGAGGCTCATCGATGGTTGGAAGAAGCGGCCCGGGATGCTCGGCTTGCGCTTCACCTTTTTGCGGCCGGAGCAGAAGAGCTGGCCCACCGACGGCACGATGGACTGGCTTTGGCCCGCCGCCGAGCGCGCCGGCTTGCCCGTTGCATTGCTCGCTGCCGATTTTCTGCCGCTGCTCGCCGGCGTCGCCGAGCGCCATCCCGCGCTCAAGCTCATCGTCGATCACATGGCGGCGGTGCGCAACACGACCGGCGAGACCGCGTTCCAGCATCTGCCCGAGCTGGTGGCGCTCGCCAAATATCCGAACATCGCGGTGAAGGCGACAGGCGGTCCGAGCTATGCGGCGGACCCTTATCCCTTCAAGAGCCTCCACCCCTATTACCGCCGGCTCTACGACGCCTTCGGTCCGCGCCGCTTGTTCTGGGGCACCGATATCACGCGCATGCCGTGCCCTTGGCGGCAATGCGTGACCGCTTTCACCGAGGAGATGCCGTGGCTCCCCGACGCCGACAAAGCGCTGATCATGGGGCGCGCGGTTTGCGACTGGATCGGCTGGGCTTAGCTGCGGCGGCGACGGCAAGCGGAGGCGCCGTGCCGAGCCGCTCCAGCAGCGCTCGCGCCGCTGCCGGCGCGCGCTCCTTGGCGCCGTTGATGAAATAGACGAAGCCGTCGCGCGCGCCGGTGAGATCCCTGAGGCGCCTCGCCCAGGCATCGAGCGCCGCGGGCGCATATCCCGTCGCCTCGGCGGCTTCGCTACGGCGCAGCCTTGCATAGATGAAATCCGCCGTGACCTCGGCGATGAGCGGGTGGCGCTCGGAATCGACCAGCGCCACCGCGACTTCGAAGCGGCGCAGCAGCGCCGGAAACGCCGCGTCGGCGAAGCTGTCATGGCCGATCTCGAGCACATGACGGAGGGCGAGGCCATCGTGGCGCCGCGGCAGCAGCTCGAGAAAAGCGGTGAAATCCGCGAGATCGAAGCGCTTCGTCGGCGGAAACTGCCAGAGGATCGGTCCGAGCTTCGGCCCGAGCTCGAGCACGCCCGTGGCGAAGAAGCGCTCGATCGTCGGCCCTGCTTCCGCCAGCACCCGGCGATGCGTTGCAAAGCGCGGCGCCTTGAGCGAGAACACAAAGCCGTCGGGCGTCTCCGCCCGCCAGCGGCGAAAGCTTTCAGGCCGCTGTGCGCCGTAGAAGGTGCCGTTGATCTCGATCGAGGTGACGGCGCGGCTCGCATGCGCGAGCTCGCGCGCTTGCGGCAGCCCTGGTGGATAGAAGCTGCCGCGCCACGGCGCATAGACCCAACCGCCGATGCCGACGCGAATCGTCATGTGTGACCTCTTGCCCACGCCATGCAAAAAAACCACAGAGCTGAGAAATGACACATTGCGCGGAACAATCTTTGGCTAGTAATCGTTAAGCCTACAACCCTTAGTTGGGAGGTGCCGACCCAAGCGAAGCAGCGCCACGGCATTTCCTCCTCCATTGGGGACGGAGATCGCCCTTTTGCGGCGCTTGAAATGCCATGGCCTTCCCGATTTTTCTCACGCCTGACCGAATTCCGCCATGTCGGCGATCTAGCCTTGCCAACCTCTCGTCGATCGCTTCCTCGCCGCTTTGACGGCGTGGCGACGACGAGTTTCCCAGGGAGAATAAGCCAGATGCAACAGAGGAACTTTGTCGCCACGTTCTTGGCATTGTTGACTGCGGGCGCGATGCTCGCCGCCTGCTCGAGCTGGTCTTCATCGCCGCCGATGCGCGGCAACCCCGTACTGCAACCGCTCAACCTTCCCGCGGCGCAGACCGCGGCGCCGGCCGGCGGGGCGACCTTCGACCAGGGGCTGGCGCACGAATATGCGGGTTTGGCCACCCAGCTTTCCTCGCAGTACGGAGACTGGGCCGATTCCGACTACTTCTCGCGTAAAGGACTTGCTGCTGCCGGCGGTCACACCGTCCTGCCCGAGCAGAACAGCAACTGGCTGGTGCCGCTCGAGGTGCCGCTGGCGACGCGCACCGAACTCGCGACCGGCCGCGAGCGCTTGATGAAGGTCCTCGACGCCGGAGCGCGCGACCGCTCCCCCGCTCTCGCGGCGCACACGCAGGAGAGCTACGATTGCTGGGTCGAGCGGATGGAGGATGACTGGCGCACGGCCATCAACGGCCAGTGCCATAAGGATTTCGTCGACGGTCTCGCTCAGCTCGAAGGCGGCGCGCTGCCCGCCGCGGCGCCGGCGGCGGCGCCCGTTGCGACGCGGCAATACAACGTCTACTTCGACTGGAACAAAGCGACGCTGACGCCCGATGCGCAAAAGATCATCGATCAGATCGCGAGCCAGGTGAAGGGCACCAACAGCCGCGTCGCCCTCACCGGCAAGGCCGATCTCTCCGGCACCGATGCCTATAACATGACGTTGTCGCATCACCGCGCCGATGCGGTCCGCCAGGCGCTGGTGGCGGCCGGCGTGCCGACGAGCCAGATCGACGAGCGCTGGGTCGGCATGCGCGAGCCGCCGGTGCCGACGGCGAAGGGCGTGCGCGAGCCGAGAAATCGCGTGGTGGAGGTCAACTTCCACTAAGCAGTACCAAAGCGATGACGGATGGCGCCGGGGCGACCCGGCGCCATTCGCATTTGATCGCTAGAGCGTGGTCCCGTGAGCATGGCCCCCCGCTTTCGCGCTGGGGAATGTACAAAACGCTCGAAGGCTCAATGTCCTAATTGTCGCGTTGCCCGCGAAAGCGGGCATCCAGGGGCTTCAGCTCCAATGAGCGGAGCCTGTCGCTCTGGTTTCCCGCTTTCGCGGGAAAGCGAAAAAAGAGATTGGGTGACGAATGAGCGTGAGTCTATTCGACCGGATACGGCTCTAGGTTCCGCCGCCCGGCGCCTCTTCCTCGCCCGGCGCGTCGGGCTCGCGGAAGAACCAGGAAAGTGGCAGGCCGAGAACGACTACCGCCGCGGCGAGTCGTGCCGGCGGCATGCGGCGCGCGCCGGTCTCGTAGCGGTGCAGGGTGGCGGCGGTCACGCCGATGGCGCCCGCGAGCGACTGCCGCGTCATGCCAGCCATGACGCGCGCCTGGCGCAGCCGGCTCCCGAGCGCGGCGGCAACCTGCCGCGCTCCGGGGCCGGGCGTGTAAGGCGGCGGCTTCCGGGCGCGCAGGAAGACACGCGATGCCGATGCCGCAAGGCCGTAATTCATCGCCGCTCACCCACTATGCGGCTTGGTTCTAGAACAAAAATAGAACAAAGTCCAGGCGCTCGCGCGCGGCCGGCAGGCTGGCCGCGGTAAGGGCGGCGCGGGCGCGTTCTAAGCGCGCGCGCCGGTCACCGGCGCATTGCCGAACATGCCGAGCTTGACGCTGCCGGAAAGCGCATCGCCATTGGCGGTGACGGAGAATTCGAGCGTCAGCGGCATGGGCTGCGTGATGTCGACCTTGAACGACCCCTGATCGCCGCTGACGCTGCCGTCATAGATGTCGATCGAGCCCGCTTCGCCCGACATCTTGCCGGTGAGCGCGCCCCCGCTGGCTTGCAGTTGCAGCGACGCCTCGCGCGTGCCCAGTGGCGTTTCCATCGCGATCTTCCACGTACCGTCGATTGCCATTGCTCGCTCTCCTTTTAGTGTACTGGTGCCGGCGCCTAGTTCCTTTTGACGTCATGGCCGGGCCGGCCGAAGGCCGAGTCCCGGCCACCGACGTCGAGCAGCAGGGTGCGGAAGGACGTGGATGGCCGCGACAAGCGCGGCCATGACGATCTGAAACGCTCGTGCATCACGTGTCCGCATCTGCGCTTAGGTCCCTAGCCCGCCGCCGCCCGCGCCAGCAGCCGATCGAGCCGCACGATGGCGCGGCCGTGCCGCCCCTTCATCAGCAACCGTTTGCCCTGCCGCACCTCGACATCGAAGAGGATCCGGCGGCCATCGACCGCCACCACCTTGGCCTCGGCGACGACGGGGCGGCCAGGCAGCGCCGCTGCCAGATGATCGACCTCGATACGCGTGCCGACCGTCGCTTCGCCGGTTTCGCAAAAGGGCAGGATGGCCTCATGCGCCGCCATCTCGAAATAGCCGATGAGAAAGGGCGTGCCGACGACCTCGACGCCGGCATTGCCGACCGCTGCGGCCGTCGCGCTCGCATCGGGGACGAGCTGACGGCGATTCGCGAGGCCGAGGGGGATGGGCTTCATCGGCGCCGAAGGTAGGAGGGCCGTTGCGCCGATGCAAACGCCGTCGCTTCTCCGCTGGGTTGCGCGCGTGTTCTGTGTGCTAACGCAACGCGCTGGCGCGGTCCAAAAATCGACGCGTTTACCCCGGATTAACCATATTCGCGTCCAATAGACCGCAGCGAACTTTTTGCCGCCCGCAGCACATTTTTTGTCCCCCTTGCCCTCTCCAGACAAGCGGAGACCGTAATGGATTCTTTGTTGCTTATTTTTGCTTGGGCCGCCGGGCTCATGAGCCTGTTCCTGGTCGCCGACATGATCGCCGCCGACTTTGCCACGCGCCGGGCCGAGCGCGTGGCCGAGCGTCAATTCGAGCCGAGCCTTAACCGGCGGGCCGGACGAGACCTACGGTGACGGCGACCATCATCAGTTTCAGCGCGGCGCGCACGGCACGCATGCTGCGCGACAACGCGCCGCCCTCCTGGATCGATTCCTTCCTGGTGCAGATGACGAGCGTCGCCCGCGAGGAGCGCGACATCGGCCGCGAGGCGTTCTGGTGCGAGGTGGCGCGCCTGCTCGACCGCGACGTAACGCCGCTCGCAGTCTAGGCAGCGAGCGCGGCGCTCACTGCGCCGCGTTGAACATCGCGTCGATCTGGCTCTGACTGCTTTTTTCGCCGGGCGACTCGGCAGGCGCGGCGGGCGCCGCAGCCGTCGGCGCGGCCGGTGCAGCAGGCGCCGCTTCGGTCGCCTTGCCCAGCTTCTCGAAAAGCGCGTCGACATCCGCCTGGCTCGGCCCGCCATCGGCAGCGGGGCCGTTGAGGAGATGCGCATCGGGCCGGCGGTCCTCGGGCTCGGGCGGTGGCGCCGCCGGCGTCACGCCCTCGACCCCCCAGATCTCGATCATCGAATTCACGCGCTGCTCGAGGTAGCGCAGCGTGTTGACGACCTTGGTGGTGCGCTGGCCGGTGATGTCCTGGAACGAGCAGGCGGTGAGCACCTCGGTCACCTGCGCCTGGATCTCTTCGACGACGGGCGCCACTTCGCTGGTCTTGGGCAATTTCAGCGTCAGCTGCTGGATGCGCTCGACGCCGTTCAGGATCTCGGAGGTGGCGCGCTCGGTGGCGGAGACGATGGCGTCGAGCTCGCCCGTCGCGGCCATGATGCGGTTGGAGCCGGCATCGCTCGGGCGCAGCGCGGCGATCTCGCGCCGGGTCTGGTGGATATAGGCCGACATCTCGCGCAGCTCCTCGCGCAGGATGCGGATATGCGCCTCGTCGCGTTTCTCGCCGGAGCCTTCGCTGTTCGCCTTGACGGTATCCCTGACGGTGTCCCTCATCTCGCGGGCGAGCTTGCGCATCTCGTTCATCGCCACCGCGCGCGCGCGCTGGTCGCGCATGCGCAGGAAGCTGCGTCCGCGGGCGTTGCTGGCGAGCGCTTCCTCGATGTCGAGGTATTCTTCCTCGCTCAGCTCAAGCCGACGCTGAGAAGACATGGACTCACAGCTCCCCGAGAACCGCCTCGATCTTCTTCTTCAGCGTGTCAGCGTTGAAGGGCTTGACGATGTAGTTGCTGACGCCCGCCTCTTTCGCCGCGACGACGTTCTCGGTCTTGCTCTCGGCGGTGATCATGATGAAGGGCATGTCCTTGAGCGCGCCGTCGGAGCGCACTTCCTTCAGGAATTCGAGGCCGGACATCGGCGCCATGTTCCAGTCGGAAATGACGAGCCCGAACGGCCGCTCGCGCAGCTTGCGCAAGCCGGTGGAGCCGTCCTCGGCCTCCTCGACATTGCTGAAGCCGATTTGGGACAGCAGGTTGCGCAGAATGCGCCGCATCGTGTTGTAGTCGTCGACCACCAACACATGTTTCTCGATGTTTCGCAAGGCGCGTACTCCAGCTCGATCTTGAGGGGGCGGGGCGCCGGTCGCGTCCGCCGCAACACGCGCAAAATAGAGCGCATCGGTTGAGCCCTCGTTAACGACGGGGCAAAAGCCGCGCGACGGCGCGCCGCGATCGGCCGAGCCGGTATGGTTAATAACCGCCGAAGATCGTGGCGTCGGCGAGATGGTGCTGCGCTGTTGCGATTGACGTGAAGACTCAGAATCGGATTTCCTGCGACGACGTGCAACGTCGTCACCGCCCCACCTCACCCTCCCGCTGCGCGGGTCCCTCCCTCTCCGCCCCTGAGGGGCGGAGAGGGTCGGGGTGAGGTGGGGCGGTGGTGAGTCACCGACTTTCGAGATTCGCGCCTATCGCCCGCTGAACCAGCCGATCGGGATCGAGTACATCAGCATCGCCGATTCGACGCCGGGATTCTTCTTGTAGATGCCGGCATTGGAGATGTGGTCGAAGAGGAATCCGAGACGCGAATTATCGCTGAAGCGGTAGGCGAACTCGCCGCCGCTCTTGAATTCGACGGTGCCGCCGAGATCCTTGCCGCCGCCCTTCGACCAGCCGCCGACGGCGAGCTCCGGCGAAATGACGAAATGCTCGCCGATCTCGGCGTCGAGGCGAAAACCGCCATAGCCGTAAAAGCTGCCCTTGTTGGTGGCGAGAACGCCGGCAATCGGACGGATGATGTAAAGGAAGCGATAGCCGAAGCGGTATTCGGTGCGAAGCTGCGCTTCCTTCTTGTTGTGCAGCACGTTGTAGGCGCCGGCGCCGATGGCGAGCAGATCGCTATCATCCGCCTGCGCCGCGGGTGCCGAAGCGAGGAGCGCGAGCAAGCCGACAGCCGCTCCGACACCGCCGAGCCGATCGATCATTTTTGGATATCTCCCCACGCGACGCAATCTATCTATAGGCTTCGCCGCAGGGTGGCAAGCGTCGGAACCGTGGTCAGAAGCTGCGCCGCAGCCTCTCCGTGGCGGCGACGAGGCGGGCGCGAATTCCAGGCTCCATTGCCGAATGGCCGGCATCGGCAACCACCGTGTATTCCGCTTCGGGCCAAGCGCGGGCGAGCTCGTCGGCGCTGACCACGGGGCACACCATGTCGTAGCGGCCCTGGACGATGAAGGCGGGGATGCGGCGGACCCGGTCGACGCGTCCGAGCAGGTCGCGCTCGGGCGGAATGACATTGTGCAGGAAGTAATGCGCCTCGATGCGGGCGAGGCCGAGCGCCATGCGATCCTCGCCGAACGCCGCCACCGTGTCCGGACTCGGCAACAACGTCGAGCAGGCCCCCTCATAGGTGCTCCAGGCGCGCGCCGCCGGCATGTGCACGGCAGGATCGGGATGGGTGAGCCGCCGGTAATAGCTCTCCAGCAGATCGCCGCGCTCGCTCTCCGGCAGGAAGGTTGCGAAGGCGCGCCAGGCTTCGGGGAACACCGTGCGCATGCCATAGAGAAACCAGTCGACCTCGCTGCGGCGGCAGAGAAAGATGCCGCGCAGCACCAGACCGGCGCAGCGCGTGGGGTGCTCCTCGGCATAGGCGAGGCCGAGCGTCGAGCCCCAGGAGCCGCCGAACACCGCCCAGCGCTCGATGCCGAGGTGCTGGCGCAAGCGCTCCATATCCGCGATCAGATGCTGCGTCGTATTGTCGCTGAGTGAGCCAAGCGGCGTCGAGCGTCCGGCGCCGCGCTGATCGAAGACGATGATGCGGTAGGCCTGTGGATCGAAGAACCGGCGATGGGTCGGCGTCGCGCCGGCGCCGGGCCCGCCATGAAGGAACACCACGGGCAAGCCGCGCGGGTTGCCGGACTGCTCCCAATACATCACATGCGGTCCGTCGAGCCTGAGCATGCCGGTGGCATAGGGCTCGATCGGCGGAAACAGATCCTGGCGGCTCATCAAACGTCCCGACTCGGCAATCGCCGCAGTCTAAAGTCTCGCCGCGACAACGCAACGGGAGATGCGGCTGCATCCGCGGAAGGCGAGGCTCGGCTTGATCCCTCCGGGCTTTTCGTTATGGTGGCGCGAAGCGTCGGACGGCTGACAATCCGAGCTAAAAACCATGTTAGGCGGCCGTCGCCGCGCGGGGAGGTCATCGATGAAGCACCGTATTACGCGCCGCAATTTCGGCCTTGGCGCCGCCGCGACGGGCGCCCTGCTGACCGGCACGAGCTTCGGCCGTGGTGCCCGCGCCGCGACGAAGCCGATCAAGATCGGGAACCTCCTGCCGCGTTCGGGCTATGAAGCGCTGATCGGCCAGGGCTGCCAGCGCTCGGTCGACCTTGCCAAGAAGATGCTGCCCGAGATGGGCTATGCCATCGAGGTCGTCGACGCCGATACCGAATCGAAGCCCGAGGTGGCGCGCACCCAGGCGGAGAAATTGATCCGCGAAGGGGTCGAGATCCTGGTCGGCGCCTTCGACAGCGGCCAGACCTTTGCCATCGCCCAGGTCGCCGAGCAGAACGGCATCCCCTTCGTCATCAATATCGGCTCCGATCCCCAAATCACCGAGCAGGGCTACAAATTCATCTTCCGCAATTTCCCGACCAGCGTAATGCTGGGCATGCACGGCCTCGCCCGCTTCAACGATCTCTTCAAGGCGACCAACGCCACGCCCAAGACCGCGGTGCTGATGATCGTCAACGACACCTTCGGCCAGACCATGCTGAAGGGCATCAACGCGCTGATGCCGAAGGCCAACCTGCCCTTCCACATCGTCGAGACGATCTCCTATGACCCGCAGGCGAAGGACCTCTCGATCGAGGTGGCGAAGGCCAAGGCGGCCAAGGCCGACATCCACATGGCGGTGACGCGGCTCAACGACGCCATCCTCATGGTGCGCGAGATGGTGAAGCAGAAATACGAGCCGATGGGC
>DATIYL010000205.1:0-47409 GCA_035517635.1 Allostellaceae bacterium
GGAGCGCGGGGATGGACGCGATCATTGCCGGGGACGATGACGCTTGGCATGGTGAGCCGCCGCATTGCTTCCGGGCTGATGCCGGCGACGGGATGGTTCGATCCCTGGCGGAAGCCCGCAAGCCAGCGCTCCATGCCGGCCGCAAAGCGCGCCGCGCCCATGCCGTGGAGACGCTCGCGATTGGCGGGATTGGCGCCGATCATCGCGGCAAAATGCTCCGTCTCGCACACCGCCTCGATGCCGCCGCGCTGCACCGCGTCCAGGAACTGGATGTAGTAGTTGAAGGCGAGGCGCTCGGCGGCAAAGGCGCCGCCGGTCACGCGCCAGAGCAGCAGCGCGCGCACCGCTTGGGGATGCGCGAGCGCCAGCAGCAGCGAGAGCCGGCTCCCTGAGGAGCAGCCGGCGATATAAGCGGGGCCGGTATCGAGCGCGCGCAGCAGCGCCAGCAAATCCTCCGCCTGCTCTGCGCTCTCGGACTCGCCGGAGATCGCGATCGCCGAAGCGCCGGTGTTGCGGCGGTCATAGACCAGCACGCGGAACCCGGCCTCGGCGATGAGGTCGCCCAGCGCCCGGTCCGAGGCGAGCCCACGCCGCCCGCCAGGCGAGATCGCAACCCAAGGCCCGTCCTTGCCCAGCACCTCGTAGACGAGCTCGATCCCGCGCACCTCGATGATCGCCATGGTTGCTCCCTCCCCGATTGCCGTTGTCCGAATTCTCTTCGCCGCAGCGCCGGGCGGTCAAGCGCCCAGAGCGCCGGAACCTCCGGCCGGCCAACGGGTTGGCGAAGTATCCGCCACCATTGGAGGAAGCCGCCATGCGATCCGCTTTGCCGCGTCTGCTCGCCGGCCTCCTGCTTGCCGCCGGTCTCGTCCCGGGCGCCGTTGCGCAAGAGCGCACCCCGCCGCAGAGCCAGCCCACCCCACCGCCCGCACCCGGCGGCTCGTCCGGGCCGAACAGCGGCTCGGACCAGTCGCCGCGCTCGCCCAGCGAGGGGCTCAATCATTCCGGCGGCGTGCTGAAGCCGCCGCCGACTCCCGATGCGGGCGTGGTCTCGCCGCCCTCGGAAGGCAGCAGCAGGATGCCGGTGATACCGCCGCCGGGCACCCCGGGCGGCAATCCGAAGCTGCAGCCGAAATAACCCGCCATGCCCGCGGCCTCATGATCGACCCGAGGGAGGCACCCATCGTTGGACGGCCTCGGCGGTATCCGTCGGCTTGGTGTTGAAGCAAAGCTTCGCCTGCGGCGCGTCGGTGTGTGCGATGTTGACCAACTTCTCAAGGAGGAGCGTGTTCTGGGGAGCAAGCCGCACGCCCGCGCCAATCATGATGCAGTCGAACGACTTTTGGCCGAGCCGATGGCGCAGCACCGCCGGCGCGGTTTCGCCGAAATCGATGAGGCAGAGTTCAGCATCATAGCCAAGCGCGTTCAGATGCGCCTCGTCCGTCTCAAGTCCAGCACGCACGGCGGCTGCATTCCGGCCCGGCGCATAGGCCGGATCGGAGAAGTCGATCAGCGACGGCTCGAGACCAACGATGAGTACCCTCGCCCTTGCCATGGAAGCTCCTGCTGTGGACAGTGTGCCGAGTCCGCCGCCGCGGGCGCTCAGCCAGAGCGCCGCTCCAGCCATTCGCGCACCGCGTCTTCCATGGTGAGGAACACCGCGCCGCGATCGCTCAGCTTCTCGATGAGCCGCTCCAGCATCAGCATGCGATGGCCGCGGCCGATGACAAAGGGATGACAGGTATAGGTGATGATCCCCCACTCCATGATGCGTGTCATGTAGTCGAAATCATCGAACCAGTTCTCGAGCACGCCGCTCGCCGGCTTCAAGCCGCCCAGGATGGTCGTCGCGGTGCGCACGAATTCGAAATGCGGATAATCGTCGAGCGTCCAGCTGATCGGCATTTCGACGAGCGGCGTCTCCTGTCCGAACACCGCCGGCTTTTCCAGCTCGATGAGATCGCCTTGGCGCGCGCGATAGGGCAGATAGTCATGGCCCATCATGCTGCTCTCATAAAGGAAGCCGTGCTTCAGCAGCAGCTCGATGGTGTGCGGCGACAAATCCCAGGAAGGTGAGCGGTAGCCGCGCGGATTGCGGCCGGTCAGCCGCTTGATCTCGGCATTGGCGCGCAGCAGTTCCGCCTCCTCCTGCTCGCGCGAGAGATTGGCGGGCGGCACATGCGTCCAGCCGTGATGGCCGATCTCGTGCCCCGCCTCGGCCACACGGCGGCAGGCCTCAGGATAGGTGGCGATGGTGTGCCCCGGAATGAACCAGGTGCTCGGGATCCGGTAGCGTCCCAGCAGCGCCAGGATGCGCGGCGCCGCGATCACGCCGAACTCGCCGCGCGAGATCGGCGTCGGCGTCGTCATGCCGCGGGCGATGAAGCCCGAGATCGCATCGAAATCGAAGGTAAGACAGACGATGTGCCGCGGCATGACAGGGCCCTCCCCCGGCAAGAGCAGAGCACAGCGGCGCGAGCCGGGCAATCGCCGGCTGCGCGCTTCCGCCGGCTCTAGCAGCCGAACTCAGAAGTACCCGGCACGCCGCAAGCCGGCAGGCGCCCCGCCTCACCCCCCGCTTCGCGGGTCCCCCCTCTCCGCCCCAATGGGGCGGAGAGGGTCGGGGTGAGGTGGGGAACGGATGTTCAACACCGACCTTCCATCTTCCGCCGCTTTAGCCCGGCCGGTGCAGTTGCGGCAGCGGCCAGCTCACCGTGCGCCGCCCGCGCTTGAAGACGGCGATGGGCTGGCGGATCTCGGCGACCGCCTGCTCCGGGGTCTCGGCATCGATGATGACGATGTCGGCGGGATTGCCGGCGGCGAGCCCGTAGTCGGCGTGATTGAGGAGCCGCGCGGAACGCGACGAGATCATGTGAAAACACTCGCGCAGCCGCTCGCGGCCACTCACCTGCAGCACATTGGCGTGGAGATTGGCCATGCGCAGGAGCGAGCAATCGCCATAGGGCGTCGCCGGGTTGAGCACGTTGTTGCTGGAGATCGAGCAGTTGACGCCCTGCTCCAGGAGCAGATTGGCATCGGCTAGGCCGCGGCGGACGTCGTGCTCCTGGTCGCGCCCCATCAGGAAGAGATCGGTCGCCGGCAGCACGGTGACGGCGATCCCAGCGTCGGCGAGGCGGCGGCCGAGCGCTGCCACCTCGGCCGGCGGCATGGTCGAGAGCTTGGTCATGTGGCCGACGGCGACGCGGCCGCCGCGCCGGTATGTCTCGGTGAGCTCCAGCACCAACGGGATGTCCGGGGCTTCCGGCGTGTTGCCGAAATCGAGATGCATGTCGATGTCGACATCGAACTCGCGCGCCAGCTCGAATATCCGCGTGATCTGGCCGGCATGGTCGGTGTCGTAGCGCGGCGCGGCGCCGATCACCTTGGCGCCGCGCTTCAGCCCTTCGACGAGCAATGCATCCGTGCCGGGATAGTTGGTGAGCCCTTCCTGCGGAAAGACGCAGAGCTCGAGATCGATCGCCCAGCGGTAATCGTCGATCAGCGATTGGACGCCCTCGAAGCCGCGCATGCCGACGCCGGGATCGACCTCGACATGGGTGCGCATGCGCGTGGTGCCGTTCAAGATCGCTTGCTGCAGCGTCCGTTCCGCCCGTGCCCGCACATCCTCGACGGTGAAAGCGGGCTTTAGCGGCCGGATACGCTTTACCGCGGCGACGTCGCGCCCCTCCTCCGGGCCGCAGCGCTCGATGATGCGCGACTTGTCGAGATGGATATGCGTCTCGACCAGCCCGGCACAGGCGAGGCGGCCGCCGGCATCGACGCTCTCCGCCGCAGCGTCGAGCCGCGCGGCAATAACGGCGATGCGCTCGCCGGCAACGCCGATATCGACGGACCCGGCTTCCGGCGCGTGGCTCAGCCGAGCGTTGCGAATGACGAGATCCATGAAGCGCCTCCCGGGCGAAGCCTTGCATGGCATGGCAGCAATGCACAAGCGATGCTCCGCGTGGACAGGTCTGCGCGGAGCGGGTTACGCTTTGTTGTTACAGTTTTGCGTGAGGAGCCGCGGCTCACAACGACAGGGGGAAGATAATGACGTCTGTTGCACTTGGTGCGGCGAGCCAGCCTCGGCGCCGCGAAGCGGTGGTGGCGGGCGTCATCGGCAATGTTCTCGAGTGGTACGATTTCGCCGTTTACGGTTATTTCGTGCCGGTCATCTCGCAGCTTTTCTTCCCCAGCACGAACGAATATCGCTCGCTGCTGACGACCCTGGCGGTGTTCGGCGTCGGCTTTGTCATGCGCCCCATCGGCGCCGTCGTCTTCGGCGTATTCGGCGACCGCTACGGGCGCAGGCTGGCGCTAAGCGCCGTCATCTTCCTGATGGCGATCTCCACCTTCGCCGTCGGCCTCTTGCCGTCCTTTGCGTCGGCGGGGCTTCTCGGCCCCGTGCTGCTGGTCGTCGCGCGGCTGGCGCAGGGGCTTTCCGCCGGCGGCGAATGGGGCGGATCCACGGCCTATATCGTCGAATTCGCCGGCGAAGGCCGGCGCGGCTATATCGGCTCCTGGCAGCAGGTGAGCGTCGGCGCCGGCTTCCTGTTGGGCTCGCTGGCGGCGACCTTGCTGACCCGCAACCTCGCGCCCGAGGCGCTGTTGAGCTGGGGATGGCGCGTGCCCTTCCTGCTCGGCATCTTTGTCGGCCTGCTCGGCGCCTATCTGCGCTGGCGGCTCAACGACACGCCGAAATTCACCGAGATCGAAGAGCATGGCGAGGTGGCGAAGACGCCGCTTGCCGAGACCCTCACCCGCTATCCGCGCGAGACATTGCTCGCCTTCGGCCTCACTCTCCACAACACGGTCGCCTATTACATCGCGCTGGTCTACATCCCGACCTGGTTCATCCACGAGGCAAAGCTGCCGGGCGGCACGGCGCTGCTCATCAGCACGCTCTGCCTCATCGTCTTCGTCGTGCTCATTCCCTTCTCCGGCGCGCTCTCCGATCGCATCGGCCGCCGGCCCGTGCTCATCACCTCTTGCATCGGCTATATCGTCTTCACCTATCCGCTTTTCCTGTGGGCCGCGTCGGGCAGCCTTGGCGCGTGCTTCGTGATGCAGCTCGTGCTGGTGATCTTCCTCGCCTTCTATGCCGGCGCGGCACCGGCGACGTATGCGGAGATCTTCCCGACGCGCGTGCGCTACACCGCACTCTCGATCGGCTACAACATCGCCGTCGCCGTCTTCGGCGGCTTTGCGCCCTTCATCGCGACCTGGCTCATCGACCTCACCGGCGGCAACAAGATCGCGCCCACCTTCTACGTCCTCGCCGCGGCGGTGATATCTTTCCTCATCCTGACGCGGACTCGGGAGACGGCGTTCTCACCGCTGAAGTGACCGCGGCGTCGCCAGCCTCAATTCACCCGCTCGCCTTTGCCGGGGGCGCGGGTCAGCTCGTGGACCGCCTGGTCGACCTGCAGCCAGGACGTGATCGCCGAATTCTCGACCTCGCCCTCGCGCAATTTGGCGATGCGCGCGCTCACCACTTTGGGCGCGGCTTCGCCATGTTTGGCGATGAGCCAAGCGGCGACGGTCCAGATGTTCCGGTTGATTATCATTGCGCCGACTGAACGAGAGCGCGAGCAGCGAAGTTCCCGCTCGGCCGGAAGCCGCCTCTCTCCCCTGCGACCATGGTGGCGCGGCGTCTCGCGGCAACGCGCATCGGCTTCTCTCTCCCGCAACGCTTTCGCTCATCCTGAAGAGCGCGCTGCGGCGAGGCAATCGAACTCTATGGTTAACGCCCGTGTCTTTCCTGCGCCGCTGCCGCTCAGAGCGGCGCCACCCGCTGCAGCATCGACTGCACCGCGGCGATCACCGCATGCCAGGCCTCGAGCGCAAGCTCGTCGCCGACCTCGCGCGCGCTGAGCGCCCGGCCCTGCGCGAAGGCGAGCGCGTCGACGCCGTATTTCTCGATGATCTGCTGCGCGATCTGCGCGGCATCCGAGGGCTCGAGCAATTGGCGGGGGCGTTTTCGCGACGGGGCGGCGTTCGCGCTCCCCGCGGCGCGGTGCCCTTCCGCCGAGCTTTCAGTGGACACGATCGCCCTCGCCCGGCGCCGCCTTGATCAGCTCTGCGGTGGCGCGCGCGATCCAGCACCAGACGACATAGGTGAGCTCGTCGTCGCCGTGCTTCTTGGCCTCGCGCCCGGCCACGTCGGCGGCTTCCTCGCCGTGCCGGCGCACGAGAAGCATGGCCGCCTCCCAGATCTGTCGTTCGCTCGTCATCATTTGCAAGAGAAACCCGGCGCGGCTGGACGGGTTCCCGCCTCAGCCGCGCCGCTCATGGTCTCCTTCGGGCTAAACCTATCCTTCGGGCTAAATTTAGTTCACTGCTTCCGCCAGTTGGTCGGGCAACACCTCGATGCGGACCAGCGCAAGACCCTCCTTTTCCATCCCGAGCAGCTTCGCCGCTTCGGTGGAGAGGTCGAGCACACGCCCCGGTATGTAAGGTCCGCGGTCATTCACCTTGACCTCGACCGACTTGCCGTTTTCGAGGTTGGTGACCTTGACCTTGGTATCGAGCGGCAGGGTGCGATGCGCCGCGGTCAGCTTGCGCGGATCGAAGCGCTGGCCGCTCGCGGTCAGCCGCCCCTGCTCCTGATTGCCGTACCAGGAGGCGAGGCCGACCTGGTCGACCACCCTAGTGGCAGCAAGATCGGGGTGACCGGTCCCAGCCTCGGCAAAGGGCGCCGCCGGCGACGCCGCTGCGGCGGGCACGAGTTCTGCCGTCGCGGGAATCGCTGATGTTACAGCATTGTTCGCTGTTGCCTCGAACTTGGACGAGACATTCGCAACGCCCGGCGCGCCTGATCCAATGATGCCGATCAAAGCAGTCACCGAGAGCCAATAGACCCACAAGCCTAGCCGACGTGTCAGCATCGGAGCCTCACCTCCTGTTTACTCTTTTGGTTTATTTTCTATGAAGACAACGAGAGAGACTACAGCCTTGTTCCTTAGAATGCAAACTATTCATTGGATTTATTGGGCCGCTTTCGTAACGAATCAGGGATTCTGCGGAACGGATCGGGGCCGGCGATCCGGACCAATGGCCACATAGGTGAACAAACCCTGGGTTACCTTGATCCGTTCGGCGCTCAACCCACGGCGGACCCAGGCCTCGATCTTGACCGCGATCGAGGTGCGGCCGACCTTGACGACCTCGCCATAGAAGCTGACCTCGTCGCCGATCAGCACCGGCTGATGGAAGGACATGGCGGTGATCGCGACCGTTGCCACCCGCCCGAGGGCGCGGCGTGCCGCCACCTGGCCGCCGGCAATATCCATCTGCGACAATACCCAGCCGCCGAAGATATCGCCGTTCTGATTGGCGTCCGCCGGCATCGGCATGGCGCGGATCGCCGGTTCATAGGCTGGAGGTCCCGGCTGCTCAGTGGTTCCGTTCATGGCTAAAACCCGCTATTGTCCCCGCTGCTCCGACCATATCTTGTGGGAGCAGGCCTCCATCTCCCACCGTATCCTGTGAATGGCAGTGGCAATGTCAGATCTCTTCGACAATCTCGCCCGCAAACCCGGCTCCGGCTACTCGGCCAAGGACATCGAAGTGCTCGAGGGGCTCGAGCCGGTACGCCGCCGTCCCGGCATGTATATCGGCGGCACCGATGAAAGCGCCCTCCACCACCTCGTCGCCGAGGTGCTCGACAATGCCATGGACGAAGCGGTGGCGGGCCACGCCAGCCGCATCGAGCTCGAGCTGCACAAGGACGGCAGCGTCGTCGTTCGCGACAATGGCCGCGGCATTCCGGTCGACCCCCACCCCAAATTCCCCAAGACCTCGGCGCTCGAAGTCATCCTGACGACGCTCCATTCCGGCGGCAAGTTCTCAGGCGATGCGTACAAGACCTCGGGCGGGCTGCACGGCGTCGGCGTTTCGGTGGTAAACGCGCTAAGCGATCGCCTCTGGGTCGAAGTCGCGCGCGACAAGAAGCTCTGGACCCAGGAATATTCGCGCGGCAAGCCTAAGACGAAATTGAAGGATAGCGGCGCCGTCTCCAATCGCCGCGGCACCACGGTCGGATTTCATCCCGACCCGCAGATCTTCGGCGACAAGGCGCAGTTCAAGCCGGCGACGCTCTACCGCCTCGCGCGCTCCAAGGCCTATCTCTTCCGCGGCGTCGAAATCCGCTGGTGGTGCGACCCGGCGCTGGGCCGGCCCGAAGACGTGCCGCAGGAGGAGCGCTTCCATTTCCCCGCCGGGCTCGGCGACTACCTCGCCTCGCTGCTGCAAGGCCGCGACACGCTGACGCCGCAGCCTTTCCTGGGCGAGCATGAATTCGGCGAAGGCGGCCGGGTCGAATGGGCGATCGCCTGGCCCGAGGATCAGGAGGCGTTCCAATCCTTTTATTGCAATACCGTTCCGACCCCCGAGGGCGGCACGCATGAGGCGGGGTTGCGCGCCGGCCTGACGCGCAGCCTCAAGGCCTATGGCGAGCTCACCAACAATCGCCGCGCGGCGCAGATCACCGCCGAGGACGTGATGACCGGCGCCGTGGCGCTGCTCTCGCTCTTCATCAAGGAGCCGCAATTCCAGGGCCAGACCAAAGAGCGGCTGGCATCGCCCGAAGCCGCGCGCCTCGTCGAAGGCGCGCTCAAGGATCATTTCGACCACTGGCTCTCCGGCGATCCCGAGGCCGCGCGGCTGCTGCTCGACGGCGTCATCGAGCGCGCCGAGGAGCGCGTCCGGCGCCGCCAGCAGAAAGATCTCGATCGCAAGAGCGCGACGCGGAAGCTGCGGCTTCCCGGCAAGCTCACGGATTGCAGCCGCAGCGCCGCCACCGGCACCGAGATCTTTCTCGTCGAAGGCGACAGCGCCGGCGGCTCCGCCAAGCAGGCGCGCGATCGCGAGACCCAGGCGATCCTGCCCTTGCGCGGCAAGATCCTCAACGTCGCCTCCGCCAGCGCCGACAAGCTGCGGCAGAACCAGGAGATCTCCGATCTGCTGCTGGCGTTGGGCTGCGGCTCGGGCGAGCGCTACAGCGACGAGAAGCTGCGCTATGAGCGCGTCATCATCATGACCGATGCCGATGTCGACGGCGCGCATATCGCCTCGCTGCTGATGACCTTCTTCTTTCGCGAGATGCCGAAACTGGTGGCGTCGGGCCGCCTCCACCTGGCGGTGCCGCCGCTCTATCGTCTGCATCAGGGCGAGACGACGCTCTATGCGCGCGACGATCTCCACAAAGAGGAACTGCTCAAAAGCGCCTTCGACGGCCGCGGCAAGATCGAGATCAGCCGCTTCAAGGGGCTCGGCGAGATGCCGGCGAAACAGCTGCGCGAGACGACGATGGATCCGGCGCAGCGCACGCTGCTCCGCGTCACCTTGCCGGAGGAAGACAAGCGCGATTTCAAGAACACGATCGAGCTGGTCGAGAGCCTGATGGGCCGGAAGCCGGAGCTGCGCTACCAATTCATCCAGGAGCGCGCCGCCTTCGTGCGCGATCTCGACGTCTGAGGCGGCGCTACGCCGGACGCTCCTGCTTTTGCCGCTAGCTTTGCCGGCGCCGCAAGCGGCGGGCATTGGCGCGCGCCCGCCGATGCCATGGCGCGAGCATTGCGGCCGCGCCGGCCGCCGTCCAGGGCTGCATCAGCACCATGGCCGAACGCTGCGCCGCTTGCATCTTTTCGAGCACCATCCGTTGATACTCCGCGGGCGAGCAGGTGCCGGCCGCCATCATCCAGCTCCGGTGCATCATCGTCTCCCAGGAGGCAAAAGTGAGCTCTGCCAACAGAAACGGCAGCGCGACGGCAGGAGGGCGGCGTCGAAGGCTCATGGCGCGAGGGGAACGGCGGGGCGCGCTGCCGCGTTCCCGCGCTCGCTCATCGATCGAGAATCGTGCGGCCGATCAGCAGCCCGATGAGCAGCGTCAGGACGAAGAGCGCGACGAAGAGGAAGAACAGGATCTTGGCGATGCTCGCCGCCGCGACCGATATGCCGCCGAAGCCGAGCACTGCCGCGACGATCGAAATCGCCAGAAAAATTGCGGCCCAGTAGAGCATCCCTCGCCTCCTCGCGGCCTGCCGCCACATCGGGCAACGCCTTCCGCAACGGCGGGTTCCGCACGGCCTTCACGCCGCACCGGGTTGCGCGAGCCAGCGCCGCAGCGCTGCGTTCACCAACTCCGGCCGCTCGAGCGTCGAGAGATGACCACACCTTTCGATGGCGACGAGCGTTGCCTCAGGGATGAGCGCAGTGATTTCCTCGTGCAGCGCGAGCGGCGTCGCCTGATCTTCGCGCCCGCAGAGCACCAAGGTCGGCACGCGGATGCGCGGCAGGTCACCGCGCCCGTCCGGCCTTGCCATGATCGCCTTCATCTGCCGCAGATAAGCGTCGCGCCCGACACGCTGCGTCATTTCCATGACGGTGCGCGTCAACATTTCGTCGGCGAGATGATCGGGATGCAGCCATTGCGGCAGCAAACGCGGCGTGATGCCCTTGAACTCGCCCTTCTGCGCCAGCTCGATGAGGCCGCGGCGCTGCGCCAGGCGCTCGGACGTGTCGGCGCGCGCGGACGTATCGAGCAAGGCCAAGCGCAGCACCCGCTCGGGCGCGCGCCGCATGATTTCCTGCGCGAGATAGCCGCCCATCGAGAGGCCGGCGAGCGCAAAGCGCGCCGGCGCTTCGGCGAGCACGCGCGCCGCCATGGCCGGCAGCGACTCGTCGCGGGTGAGGTCGGCGACGCGCGCTTCGGCGATATCGCCGAGCGCGGCCAGTTGCGGCGCCCACAGCGCCCGGTCGCACAACAGTCCCGGCAACAGAACCAAGGGAATTTTCGCCGCAGCGGACGCCATTTCTGCCTCTGCCTTGCCGCTTCGTTAACCATTGCATGAGACTATCGGGCCGCGCCGCGCTCGCCAAGCAGAGCGGATCTGCGGTTATTGGCGGCGAAATAATTTGACTTTCGCGCGCGCAGCCCCAATTAAAGGGCGACCCAGAAGGTCAGAAACGTAGAAAGAGCGAAGTAAAAGCTTCATGAGTTTTGCCGATTTAGGCCTCTCGCCAGAGGTCCTGCAGGCGGTGGCCGATGCGGGCTATACCGCCCCCACTCCGATCCAGGAACAAGCCATTCCTCATGTGCTGACCGGCCGTGACGTGCTCGGTTGTGCACAGACCGGCACGGGCAAGACCGCCGGCTTCACCCTGCCGATGATCGATATCCTCGCCGCCGGCCGCGCCCGCGCCCGCATGCCGCGCTCGCTCATCCTGGAGCCGACGCGCGAGCTGGCCGCGCAGGTCTCGAACGCCTTCGAGACCTACGGCAAGCACCACAAGCTCAGCATGGCGCTGCTCATCGGCGGCGAGAGCTTTGCCGATCAGGAGCGCAAGCTCGACCGCGGCGTCGACGTGCTGATCGCCACGCCGGGACGGCTCCTCGACCTCTTCGAGCGCGGCAAGATCCTGCTCTCGGACGTCAAGATCCTGGTGATCGACGAAGCCGACCGGATGCTCGACATGGGCTTCATCCCTGATGTCGAGCGTATCGTCGGATTGCTGCCGCGGATTCGCCAGACGCTGTTTTTCTCCGCCACCATGCCGCCTGAGATCCGGCGCCTCGCCGACGCCTTCCTGATGAATCCGAAGGAGATCTCGGTGGCGCCTCCGGCCTCGCCGGCGACCACGGTGGCACAGCACCTCATCACCGTTCATCCCGCCGACAAGCGCGACGCGCTGCGCCGTCTCATCCGTAACGAAGATGTCAAGAACGCCATCATCTTCTGCAACCGCAAGCGCGATGTCGACATACTGAACCGCTCGCTGGTGAAATACGGGTTCAACGCCGCGGCCCTCCATGGCGACATGCCGCAATCGAAGCGCACCGAGACGCTTGAGCGCTTCAAGGAAGGCGAGATTCGGCTGCTCGTCGCCAGCGACGTCGCCGCGCGCGGCCTCGACATCCAGGGCATGTCGCATGTCTTCAATTTCGACGTGCCGATCCATGCCGAGGATTACGTCCACCGCATCGGCCGCACCGGCCGCGCCGGGCGCGAGGGCCGCGCCTTCACCCTGTCGACGCCGGAGGATGGACGCTTCGTCGCCGCCATCACCAAGCTGATCGGCAAGGACATCCCGACCATCGCGATCGAGGGCATCGGCGCCGCCGAGCTCTCCGACGAAGCGAGTGAAGGCGAGCATCGGCGCCGCGAGCGGGGTGGCCGTGGCCGCGGGCGCGACCGCCGCGACGGCAGGCGACCCTCGCCGCAGGAGCCGCGCGAAGCCAAGCAAGAGCAACGCCAGCACCAGCCGCAGCAGGAGCGCCAGGAGCGCCGCGACGGGCAGCGCCATGGCGGGGCACCTGCCCCGTTGCGCGAGCCGCCGCGACCGGTCACCATGGACCCCGAAGGCAAGGTGACCCCGCTGCCGCGGCGCGATGAGCGCTGGGACGATCACGAGGATGATCGCCGCGTCGTCGGCTTTGGCGACCACCTGCCGGCTTTCCTGGCGCGTCCGCCGAGGATCGCGCGCGGCTAGGGGTAGGTCCCCATGAAGACGATCTTCGTGATGGTGAAATGTGATCTCGGCAAGGCCTATCAGGTCGCCGAGGATGCGGTCGAGAGTGTCGAGCAGGTCTCCGAAGTCTATTCGATCTCCGGCCAATATGATCTGCTGATGAAGTGCTATCTGCCGCCCGACATGGATATCGGCCATTTCGTCGTCGACAAGCTGCAGACGCTCGCCGGCATCAAAGACACGTTCACCATCATGGCCTACAAGGCCTTTTCCGAAGACAAATCGTTCTGACCGCGCGTTCGCGCGACGTCACACCGTTCATGGGGAAGAGATGGCAACCGGATCGAGCTCGACCGCCATGCTGCGCGGCTTTTGCCGCCGCTGCCCGAACTGCGGCGCCGGGGCGCTCTATCGCCGCTACCTGAAGCCCGTGGCGCAATGCAGCGGGTGTGGCGAGAGCTACGGCGATATCCGCGCCGACGACTTCCCGCCCTATCTCACCATTCTCGCGGTGGGCCATCTCGTCGTGCCCTTGATCCTGCTGTCCGAGCGGCTGGGCGTCTCCACCGGTTGGCAGGTGGCGCTCTGGGTTCCGGTGACCCTCCTTCTCACGCTGCTTCTGCTGCCGCGCTTCAAAGGCGCGATCATCGGGCTCATGTGGTCGCTGAACATGGGCGCCGCATCGCCGCAGGCCTGAGCAAGCGCCGGCGACGCGAGCCCGCGCCGCCGGCTTTCGCCTCGATCAGTCGGCCGTGCCGACCGCTTGGGCCGCGTAGGCGGGCACTGCGCCATGCAGCTGCTCGGTGTTGATCTCCTCGAGCGAGCGGCCGCGCGTCTCGGGGATGATGATCAGCGTGAGCACGCCGCCAACCACGGCCGTGGCGGCCAGCAGGCTGATCACCCCCACTTCGCCGATGCTGCCGAAGAGCAGCGGAAAGAGAAACGCGCTCAGCGAGGCGCCAATGCGTCCGCCGACCACCGAGACGCTTTGCGCCACCGAGCGCACGCGCGTCGGCGCCAGCTCGACGCCGAGGATACCGGCGCCGCTCACCATGCTGGGAAAGGTGATGAAGACGTTGTAGAGGCCGAAGACGATGAGCCCCAGGACGGGCGCGGCGGTCAGCTGATCATGGAATCCCGCGAAGATGGCGAGCATGACCGCGGCCATGATCATGCCGATGGCCTGGGTCGGCTTGCGCCCCAGCCGGTCGAGAGCGTAGAGGCTGAGCACCAGTGCGGTCGGCAGGATAAAGACGACCGACATCAGCAGCGAGAAGATCGCGGGATCGACGCCAAGCCCCTTCGCGATCAGCGACGGGCCGAACAGGATGCCGGAATAAACGACGATGTCGAACAGCATCCAGAGCACGGCCGAAGCGAGGATCGGCCCCGAATATTGGAACAGAACCTGCCAGAAATCGCGCCGGTCGACGTCGGGCACGGTATGCCGCTGTTCGCCGCAAACCTCTTCGACGACGCCCGAAACCGCGCCGGGATCGCCGGCAAGACGCGCCAGGTAGCGCGCCGTCTCCGGCATGCGGCGGCGCAGATAGAGCACGGAAAGCGCCGGCACCGCGCCGGCCGCCAGCACGATGCGCCATTGCATGTCGGGGCTAACCCCCGCCCCCTTCAGGATCAGCAACAGCAGGCCGGCGGCCACGGCGCCGCCCCACCACATCACGCCAAAGCCGATGCCGAGCGTCTTGCCGCGATCGTCGCGGTTCGCATGCTCGGCCATGATGGTCGGCGACAGCACGTAATCGGCGCCGACGCCGATCCCGAGCACGAAGCGGATGGCGATGAGCGTCCAGAGATCAGGGGCGAAGATCTGCGCTACCGCAGCGAGCGCCATCAGCGTCACGTCGAGGCCATAGAAGGTCTTGCGGCCGCGCTGCGCCAGCGCGCCGAAGATCACCGCACCGAGGGCGGCGCCGACCAGCGCCGATCCCGCCAGGAGCCCGCTCTGCAGGCTCGATATTTTGGCGACGCCGAAGGAGGCCAGCACCAAGGGGAGCACGACGCCGATCGAGGACAGGTCATAGCCGTCGGTGAAGACGCCCATGCCCGTGGTGAACATGGCGCGCAAATGGAAGCGCTTGAGCGGTTGCTCGTCGAGCAGAGCGAAAGCAGGGGTCGTCGCCATAATGCACCTCTGAAGACTACGGGTGCGTTCCTGCTTACCCACTCCGTGTTGCGGAACCTCGTCAGTTTGATGACAGTTTCATGGAGATAACCATTGCCTAGAAGCAACGAGAACGACGCGCCCCCGCGGTGTGGCGCACCCTTGCTCGCGCTGTGGCTCCGGCGTAGGTTATTTTAGATTTAAAATATTTCGCGCGAGGCGAGCGTGACGGCGGAGGCGGCAGGACCGCTGGTCGGACAACACGCCATCGTTACCGGCGGCGGCACCGGCATCGGCGCGGCCGCAGCGTTGGCGCTGGCACAGCTGGGCGCCAGGCTGACGCTGATCGGGCGCCGCGCGGAGCCGCTCGCCGCCAGCGCCGGCCACATCGCCGCGGCGACCGGCATCGCGACCGCGACGGAGTGCTTCGACGTCACTGACGCCGCTGCCGTGGCCGCCGGCTTCGCCCGCATCGGCCCGGCCGAGATCCTCGTCAACAATGCCGGCGCCGCCGAAAGCGCGCCCTTCGCCAAGACCGGCCTCGATCTACTCGAGCGCATGCTCGCGGTGAATTTGAAGGGCGCTTTCCTCTGCGCGCAAGCGGCGCTGCCGGCGATGCTGCGGGCAAAGCATGGCCGCATCATCGCCATCGCCTCGACCGCCGGCCTTACCGGCTATCCCTACGTCTCGGCCTACGTCGCGGCGAAGCATGCGCTCATCGGGCTCACCCGCGCACTGGCGCTGGAGACGGCGAAGAGCGGCGTCACCGTCAACGCCGTCTGCCCCGGCTTCACCGATACCGAGCTCGTCGTCCGCTCGGCCGCGACCATTGCCGCCAAGACCGGACGGTCGCTCGCCGAAGCGCGCGCCGAGCTGACGCGGAGCAATCCGATGGGCCGGCTGGTGACGCCCGAGGAAGTGGCGAGCGCGGTCGCTTTCCTGGCACTCCCCGGCGCCGGTGCGGTCACCGGCCAGGCAATCGTCATCGCCGGCGGCGAGGTGATGCCGTGAGCGCGCCCGATCGCGAATCCGCCCTGCTCAGCGACGACAAGCTCGAGCTGAAGCTATGGCTTCGGCTCCTCACCTGCAGCAGCCTCATCGAGGGCGAGGTCCGCGCGCGGCTGCGCGAGACCTTCGCCACCAGCCTGCCGCGCTTCGATCTTCTGGCGCAGCTCGATCGCGCGCCCGAGGGGCTCACCATGGGCGAGCTGTCCTCGCGGCTCATGGTGAGCAACGGCAACGTCACCGGCCTCACCGACGCGCTGGTGCGCGAAGGGCTGGTCTCGCGCGAGCCGGAACCCGACGATCGCCGCAGCCTGCGCATCCGCCTCACCGAAACCGGCAAGCGCAGCTTCGATGCGATGACGCCCACCCACGAGCAATGGATCGATCGCATGATGGCCGGTCTCAGCCGCGCCGAGATGGCGCATCTCCTGGAGCTTCTCGGCAAGCTCAAGCAATCCGTGCGCAGCGCGGCGGGGCCGGCATGACACAAGCCGATCTCGCGCCGAAGCATGTCGGCTTCGCGGTCGAGGGCCGCGTCGCCACCGTCACCCTGAACCGGCCCGAGCGGAAGAACCCGCTTACCTTCGAGAGCTATGCCGAGCTGCGCGATCTCTTCCGCGATCTCGGCCGGATCGAGGACGTGAAGGCGGTGGTGCTCGCCGGCGCGGCAGGGAATTTCTGCTCCGGCGGCGATGTCCGCGACATCATCGGGCCGCTGACGACGATGGATATGAGCGGGCTGCTCAGCTTCACCCGGATGACCGGCGAGCTGGTCGTGGCGATGCGGCGCGCGCCGCAACCGATCATCGCCGCGGTCGACGGCGTCTGCGCCGGCGCCGGCGCCATTCTCGCCATGGCGTCCGATCTCCGCTTCGGCACGGCGCGAAGTCAGGTGGCCTTCCTCTTCACCCGCGTCGGCCTCGCCGGCTGCGACATGGGCGCTTGTGCGATCCTGCCGCGCATCATCGGCCAGGGCCGCGCCGCCGAGCTGCTCTATACCGGTCGCGCCATGGGCGGCGAGGAAGCGCAGGGCTGCGGCTTCTACAACCGGCTCGTGGCGCCCGAAGCGCTGCTCGCGGAAGCGACGGCGATGGCAGCGAGCCTCGCCAACGGCCCGAGCTTTGCCCATGCCATGACCAAGCGGCAGCTCCACGCCGAATGGGACATGAGCATCGAGCAGGCGATCGAGGCCGAGGCGCAAGCCCAGGCGATCTGCATGCAGACCGAGGATTTCCGCCGCGCCTATGCCGCCTTCCTGGCCAAGCGCAAGCCCCAATTCGAAGGAAACTGAGGCTTCCCGTGCTCGATCCCAGTGCCCATCTCGACCACTTCGCCCGCGACCATCTGCCGCCGCCGGCGGAATGGCCGGTCTTCGACAGCGGCGGCCTTGCCGGGCTCGACTATCCGAAACAGCTCAACGCCGCCGTCGAGCTTCTCGACCGCATGGTCGAGAAGGGCTTCGGCGAGCGGCCTTGCCTGCGCCGCGAGACGGTCCAATGGAAGCAGATCATCGAGCCGGACGGGCATCACCCCGTGGCCTATCCCGAGACTCAAGCGGAGATCTGGAGCTATGCCGATCTCCTCGAGCGCGCCAACCGCATTGCCAATGTTCTGGTGACGGAGCTGGGCTTGCAGCCCGGGGAGCGCGTGCTGCTGCGCGATGCCAACACACCGATGATGGCGGCGTGCTGGTTCGGCGTGCTCAAAGCGGGCGGCATCGCCGTCGGCACCATGCCGCTGCTGCGCGCGCGCGAGCTCCACTACATCATCGACAAGGCGAAAGTGCGCTACGCGCTCTGCGCCGAGGACCTCGCGGCCGAGCTCGACGCCGCGCGCAAACAGACTGCGACCCTGGAAAAGCTCGTGCTTTTCCGCAGCGAGCGGCCCGACGCGCTCGAGGCGCGCATGGCGCGGCAGCCCGCGCGTTTCGCCAACGTCATCACTTCCCATGACGACGTAGCGCTCATCGCCTTCACCTCGGGCACGACCGGCGCCGCCAAGGGCACGATGCATTTCCATCGCGACCTGCTGGCGATCTGCGACTGCTTTCCGAAGCTGCTGACGCTCGGCCCCGACGACATCTTCTGCGGCAGCCCGCCGCTCGCCTTCACCTTCGGCCTCGGCGGTCTGCTGCTCTTCCCGATGCGGGTCGGCGCTTCGACCTTGCTGTTGCCGAAGGTCACGGCGGAAGGGCTGCTGCAGGCGATCCAGCGCCACCGCTGCACGGTCTGCTTCACCGCGCCGACGCTCTATCGCGCCATGGCGGAGCTGGCGCGCAATTTCAATCTTGCCTCGCTCAAGACCTGCGTCTCGGCCGGCGAGACCTTGCCGCTTCCCGTCTTCGAAGCCTGGCAGCGCGCCACCGGCCTCAAGATCGTCGACGGGATCGGGTCGACCGAGATGCTGCACATCTTCATCTCGGCCGCCGGCGACGAGATTCGTGCCGGCGCCACCGGAAAGCCCATCCCCGGCTATCAGGCGATGGTGGTGGACGACGCGGGCAAGCCCGTCCCGCCCAACACCATCGGCCGGCTCGCGGTGCGGGGCCCCACGGGTTGCCGCTATCTCGACATGCCGGAGCAGCAGCAGAAATACGTGCAGAACGGCTGGAACCTGACCGGCGATGCCTATCGCTGCGACAGCGACGGCTATTTCTGGTATCAGGCGCGCACCGACGACATGATCGTCAGTGCCGGCTACAACATCTCCGGCCCCGAGGTCGAAGCGGCGCTGCTCGACCACCCGCAGGTGCTCGAATGCGCCGTGGTCGGCAGCCCGGACGCCGAGCGCGGCGAGATCGTCAAAGCCTTCGTCGTGCTGCGTCCGGGCATTGCCGCCGACGAGACGACGCGCACGGCGCTGCAGGAGCACGTCAAGGCCGTGATCGCGCCCTTCAAATATCCGCGCGCCGTCGAGTTCGTGACCGCCCTGCCCCGCACCGAGACCGGCAAGATCCAGCGCTTCCGCCTCCGCCAGGAGGAACGCGCGCGGGCGGCGAAGGCGGCGCCGTAACCGCGCAGCTAGAACGCCGGCATCGGCGGGGCCGGAACGATGTGCTCTTCGACCCCGCGAACTCCAGGGATGTTCTCGGCGGCAACGCGTAGCGCCCGCCTCTCGGCCTCAGGCTGCTCACCCAGCCAAAAATGCACAATCCCATCCTTCACGATGACATCGTCCGCCCACAACTTGACCCAGTCGCGTCTGCTCAGCTCGGCCAGCAGCTTCTGGCGGATCGTCTGGTCGTCGCCTTCTGTCGAAGCGGTCGGCTCTTTCTTCGCCGCGGCGAGCGCTCGCACGAGGTTGGCCCGGCTGACGATGCCGACAAGCTTGCCGCTGCGCATGACCGGCACGCGCTTGATCCGGTTGGTTTCCATCACAGCCGCCACCTCGGCGAGGTCGGCCGTGTCGGCGACCGCGATGACCTGCCGCGTCATCACATCCCTCACCGTGCGGCCGTGCGACTTGATGTAGTCACGGGCCGACTGCTCTCGTGGCCTGTCATCGAACCAGCGCGAGCGTCGCGGCTGGATGCGCCGCTCGGTCCCGGTTTCAGCGCGATGCAGCAGATCGCCTTCGCTGACGATACCGATCACCCGATCGCCCTCGACCACCGGCACCCCGCTAATTCCCCGCTCGGACAAGAGCGATGCAAGGTCCTGCACCGATGTGTCAGGCGCGACGGTGATCACCTTGGTCGTCATTACATCCATGGCGCGCATTGGGAGTCCTCCCAGGCTGAATCGCCCACGTAACCTGTGGTTGGGGCGGTTTTTTGTAGATTGAGCCGACAGTCGGAAATTCCGCTGCCAGCGGGATAATTCTCGCTCTTTTTGGCGCCAGAGGCAACGTTCCGCGCCTTTGCCGTGCCCGCGCTCCGGTCTGTCCGGCGGTCCGGCGATGGGCCCCGAGCGCGAGAGGACGCAATGGCGTTTGCGGCTCGGCTATCCTGACGCTGTTAAGACCGACGAAGTGAGGCGTTGCGCCCTACTTCGGTCGCTTGGCCAATCGCCGCTTCAGAGACGCGATGCCGGCGCGAAGCTGGTCCTCTCGCAGCGTCCAATTCTCTGCGGAGGTCTCGCGGTACGCCTGGGCAGGCGGCGCGAGCTCGGTGAGTTCAAGGACGTTCAAGTCGTCGATGATGTTTTCTGTCCTTTTGATGTCGACCGGCCGGGTTACGAGGTCATCGGGCTTCGACTTCTCGACGGCAAAAACCGGACGTTCAGATGGCAGGGGCTGCACCCTTGATTCAGGGCGGGGCAGCAGCTGCTCCGCGGACGGCAGCAGCGCCATGACCTCGCGCGCGAGCGCCGCGATCTCCTCGGCGGCAGCGGAGCCCACGGCGCACTCGGTAACGCCCCACCCTTCCGCAAAGGCGGCGGCGAAAGCGACGCGGTTGCCGATGCTCGTGGCAGCGAGGCCGGCATCGTAAAGGGCAAGCTGCTCGCGCATGGACAGGGTCAGCGCGGCGCGCGCGGGGACCCGGTTCATCACGAGCAGCGCCGGAACGCCCTCGCGCTGGGCCATGTCCAGGGTCGGCAGCGTCGCCCAGACATCGACCGGCGAAGGCTGCACCGGAATCAGCACGAGGCCGGCGCAGCGCATCGCCATCCGCACCTCGCTCTCGCCGCTCGACGGGCTGTCGACCAGCAGGATGTCGCAGTCGCGGGCTTGCCTCAGCATCTCGCCCGGCGCCTGCCAGCCCGTTACCGCCGCGAAACCGAGGCCGCTGCCGCCGCCGAGGCGCGCTTCACGATTTTGGTGCCAGCGCGCGAGACTGGCTTGGGAGTCGGTATCGATGAGGGCGACATGACGTCCCATCCCCGCCCAGGCGGCGCCGAGATGCGCCGTCAGCGTCGTCTTGCCGGCGCCACCCTTACGCTGCGCGACGACGATGATGGCGGCGGTCATTCCCGCGGCTCCTCGCGCAAGGAAAGACCTTTGTCTCTCATGCTCGCCTGGATGAGCGCACGCGTGCGCACCAGCATATCGGATGGGGTCGCCGCTTCCTTGCCCGGCTCGCGCGCGTGCTGATCGGGATCAGCAGTCGGCGAACGGCCGACATCCCAAGTTTCCGCCGCAGCCGCTTCACGCTTCTGCCGCGCCTGCAGCTGCTCGAGGCTGTTCGCCAGCCCCTCGGCCAGCAGCAACGACTCACTGGCTGTGAGCGTGACGCGGATCCCTGGCAGAATAATGTTGACCTCGCCCTCGGCGACATTGGGCAAGACGGTGACCGCCTCCTGCGTGATCTTCATTCGCTTCCTCGGGCGAGCCTGCACTTCGAGCTCAACGTAGTTACTCGCTGTTTGCGAGTCGGTGCAAGGCTTGTCTCGAAGCCGCGCGCAGTCGCCGCATGGCTAACGCACGGGCCTTGAACCGCCGCGCGCGGCGCAGCACGATGCGCGCACCATGTCGCAAGAAGGACTCCGACCAGCCGAGACGACAGGCAGCGGCTATGCCCTGCCGGTCTTCCCCTATCGCCGCCCGGCGGAGCTCGCGGGCGAGCGGCGCCGGCACAAAGTGGCGGTGGTCGGCGGCGGGCTCGCCGGCCTCACCGTCGCCTGCGATCTCGCCGGCCGCGGCATCCCGGTCGTGCTTCTCGACGAGGATGATACGGTGGGCGTGCGCGGCGCCTCGAGCCGCGGCATCGTCTACGCGCAGAAGACGCTCGAGATCTTCGATCGGCTCGGCATTTATCGGCGCATCGCCGAGAAGGGCGTCACCTGGTCGGTGGGCAAGGTGCTCGCCGATGACGACGTGCTCTACAGCTTCGATGCGGCGCAGGGCTCGCTGTCGAAGGCACCGCCCTTCATCAACCTGCAGCAATTCTACATCGAATGGTACCTCGTCGATCGCCTGGCCGAGCTGCCCCGGGCCGAGCTGCGCTGGCGCAACCGCGTCACCGGCATCACTCAGCGCGAGGATCACGTGGCGCTTGCCGTCGAGACTCCCGACGGCCCCTATACCCTCGAAGCCGAATGGGTGATCGACGCTTCCGGCCTCGCTAGCCTCATCCGCGGCGCGCTCGGCGCCAAGATGGCGGCCGAGCAAGGCGAGGATCGCTGGTGCATCAGCGATGTGCGCTTCAAGACATCGCTGCCGGCGGAGCGCTGGACCTGGGCGAAAGCCGATTTCAACGACGGCCGCGCCGTCTGGCAGCACCCGATGGCCGATGGCGTGTGGCGGCTCGATTATCAGATGGGGCCGAACGCCGATCCGAAGACGATCGCCGATCCCGAGACCGTCAGAGATCGCCTGCGCCGGCATCTCGGCGAGACCGAGATCGAGATCGTCTGGGTCGGGCCATACGGCTATCGCACGCAGCTCATGGACAGCTTTCGCCTGGGCCGCGTCTTCTTCGCCGGCGACGTCGCCCATGTGATGAACCCCTTTGGCGCGCGCGGCGGCAATAGCGGCGTGCAGGATGCCGAGAATATCGCCTGGAAGCTCGCCGCGGTGCTGACCGGCGCCGCGCCCGAGGCGCTGCTCGACAGCTATGACGAGGAGCGCCGCGCCGCCGGAGCGCACAACATACATGTGACGACGCGCACCATCCGCTTCCTCGCGCCGCGCTCGCCGTTCGAGCACCGCCTCCGCGATGCCGTGCTCGATCTCGCCCGCCGCTATGATTTCGGCCGCACGCTGGTGAATACCGGCCGGCTCTCGGTCGCTTTCGACTATGCCGGCTCGTCGCTCACCAGCAACGGCGGCACCGCCGTGCCGAACGTGCCGCTGACCTTGCCGGACGGCAGCACCGGCACCTTGAGCGACCTGCTGCGCGGCGATGGTGCGATCTTCCTGGTGCTGTGCTTTGCGGGGGCGGCGCCGCCGGCCCTGCCCGAGCGCGTCGCCCGCGTCTTCGCCTGCAACGCCGCGATCGGCGGCCTCCCCGTTCTCCGCGGCGCGGCGCTCGATCGCCTCGGCGGCACCGGCGAGGTGCTGGTGATCCGCCCCGACCAGCATCTCGCGGCCCGGCTGGTGCGGCCGCCGGGGGCGGCAGTCCAAGCAGCCATCGACAAGGCCCTCGGCAAGGAGCGAGCGCGATGAGGACCGATGCCTACATCCCCGACGCCGACGGCTTCTACGAGGCGATCATCGCCGCGAACGAAGGGCTGACCGAGGGCGAGAGCGAAGCCTTCCTGCTGCGCTTCGCGCTGCTGCTGGCCAATCAGATCGGCGACCAGCAGGTGCTCCTCGACGCGATCCGGACGGCGCGGGAGATGGTGGCAGGCACACCCCGGAGCTGAACCCAAAGGCTAACCACGGAGGCACGGAGAACACGGAGAACACGGAGAATAAAGAATGGCGCGCTTCGCGCGCCTAGTATCTCTTCTCCGTGTCCTCCGTGCCTCCGTGTTGAATCTTAATGCGCGGAAGTCCTAACCCACCGGCTCCGCGTCGAGCCGGACGGCGATGCCGTCGAGCTCGCGGCCGGGCGCGAGGTAGCGCTTCATCACCAGCGGATCGTGACCCGGGATGACATGGCGCGGCGACGCGGCGAGCTGATGGACGCGCTTATGGCCTTCCAGCATGTCGGCGACGTTGAAGACGATCGGGAAGGGCCGCCCGCCTTCCATGTTGGCGTAGAGATGGCTGGTATCGGAGGCGAGCACCACCCAGCCGCGACGGGTGAAGACGCGGACGCATTGGATGCCCGCGGTGTGGCCGCCGATGCGGTGCACCGAAAGACCGGACGCCAGCTCCTCGTCGCCGTCATGGAACGCGACCCGGCCGGCGAAGAGGTGGCGCACCATCGCCGTCACATCCTCGACGGCAAAGGCATGGCGCATCGCCGCGTGACACATGCAGCGGCCGGTCGCGAACTGCATTTCATCGTCCTGGAGATGGAAGCGCGCGCGGGGAAAAGCGTCGAGCGTGCCGGCATGGTCGTAATGCAGATGCGTGATGATGACGTCCTCGACCTTGGCGGGATCGATGCCGAGCGCGGCGACGCCATCCGCCGGCCGGCGCAGCAGCTGGCGCCCGCGCTGGCGCGCCGATTCTTCGCCAAAGCCGGTATCGACGACGAAGACGCGGTCCGAGCGTTGCGCCACCCAGACGAAATAATCGAGCGGCGAGGCATCTTCATGCGGATCGCCGCCGATGAAATTGTCCGATGCCGTGCGCTTGGGATGATGCGCGTAACGGATGGCATAAAGGTTGAAAGGTTCGATGCGATCGCTCATGCGCTGGCCCTCGTTGCCGATGGTTCCTTGAATTTCGGCATCACCTCGGCAGCAAAGAGCTCGAGCGATGCCATCGCCTTGTCGAGCCCGTACCACGGCGGGTAATGCAACATGAGCGAGCTCACGCCGGTCATGTGCTGCAGCCGCTGCAGCTTCTCCACCACCGTCTTCGGCGAGCCGTGCAGGATGATGTCGCGCGCGAGCGTGTCGTAATCGCGGTTCGCCGCCGAACCAGTGCCGACGGTGCCGAGATATCCCGAAGTATGACCGCTGAAGAAATGCGCCTGATGGCGCAGGATGCCGGCCTCGCTGTCCGCCTTCGCCTTGACGTCGGTCTCGGCAACATAGACCCAGCGCGCGATATCGACATGGCCGCGCCCGGGATTCTGTCGCAGCTCCGGCGGCGTTCCCTCCAGTGCCTCGCGGTAATGGCGCACCTGCTTCTGCAGCCCCTCGAACGGCGTCCAGGTCGAGAGCATCAGACCGAACCCCATGCGCCCCGCCACGGCGATCGAGCGGTCGGTGGCGCCGGCGAGCAGGATCGGCGGATGCGGCTGCTGCAGCGCATGCGGGAACAGCTCGTACTCGTCCTCGACCTTGACGTGGAAATGCTTGCCCTGGTGATCGACGCGCTTGCGGCGGAACAGCTCCATCAGCAGCGGCAGCGCTTCCTCCTGGATGTCGCGCCTGGCGTCGAAATCGATGCCGAAGCCGTCGAACTCGTATTTCCGATAGCCCGAGCCGAGGCCGAGCGCGAAGCGGCCATTGCTCAAAATATCGACGAAGGCGGCGTTCTCCGCCACGCGCAGCGGATTGGCGAGCGGCAAGGTCACCACCGCGGTGCCGATCTTGATGCGACGCGTCAGCGCGGCGAGATAGGCGGCATAGACGAAGACATCCGGCATGATGCCGTACTGGTTGCTGAAATGATGCTCCGCCACCCAGGCATAGTCGAAGCCGAGCGCATCGGCACGCAGCACCTCCTGCGTCACCCGCGCGTGGACGGCGCGATGCGGATAGCTCTCCGTTTCGGTGTTGGGATGCGATGTGAAAAGAATGCCGAATTCCATGCCGTCCCGCTCCTCCCGTAAAGGCTGGCCTTGCCGGCCACCCTGCCTCTACCATCATCCCCCGCGCTTCGGCTGAAGCCAAGAGAATCCAACGGGAGGAGGAAAGGGTGAGCGGAGAGACGATCGGTTTCATCGGCATCGGCAGAATGGGCCTGCCGATGGCGACACGGCTTGTTGCAGCGGGTTATCGCCTCGTCGCGTATGACGTGCAGGGCCAGGCGCTGAGCGCGATCACCGCCAAAGGCGCCGAGAAGGCGTCATCGCCGGCCGACGTCGCGTCGCGCGCCGAGATCGTGCTGGCGAGCCTGCCGATGCCGGATATCGTGCGCGACGTGGCGCTGGGCGACAACGGCGTCGCTGCCGGGACGCGCGCAAAGCTCTTCGTCGATCTCTCCACCACCGGGCCGCGCATGGCGAAGACGGTGGCGGCCGGGCTCAGGGAGCGCAACATCACCGCGATCGATGCACCGGTCTCGGGCGGCATTGCCGGCGCCACCAAAGGCACGCTGGCGCTGATGGTCGCGGGCCCGGCAGCGGAATGCGAGCGGCTGAAGCCGGTGCTGCAGAATCTCGGCAAATATTTCTACATCGGCGCCGAGCCGGGCATGGGACAGATGATGAAAGTCATCAACAATCTCCTCTCGGCGACCGCCACGGCGGCCACCTCCGAGGCGATCGTCCTCGGCGTCAAGGCCGGGCTCGATCCCTATCTCATGATCGACGTCATCAATTCCGGCAGCGGCCGCAGCGCGGCGAGCGAGGACAAGTTTCCGAAATCGATCCTGCCGCGAAGCTTCGATTTCGGCTTCGCGCTGGGCCTCCTCTCGAAGGACGTCAATCTCTGCATCGCCGAGGCCGAGGGGCTCGGCGTGCCGATGTGGATCGGCAATGCGGTGAAGCAGATGTGGCTCTATGGCCTGGCGCAGGGCGGCCCGGATCAGGACTTCACCAACCTCATCACCCATATCGAGAAATGGTCGGGTGTCACGGTCGGTGGCAAGCGGCGATAGCGGCTGCCATTGCTAGCGCGTCGCGTCTCCACAGCGCAGGCGGCGCACCGGCACTACCAGATCTGCGGGGCGAGGCGGTAGCGCACCTTGCGCGCGTATGCCTCATATCCCGGCAGCCTCGCGCGAAGGAGCTTCTCCTCGTTCAAGAGCCGCCAGGCAAACCAGGCGACGAACAATGGCGTAAAGAGGAGGCCCCACCATGAGCCCAGCGCGAGCGGCGCGCCAACCAGTACCAGGATGGCGCCCGTATACATGGGATGCCGGACGATCGCGTAAGGCCCGGTCGAGACCACCGTCTGACCCTCGGCGACTTCTACCGTCGACGCAGCGTAGCGATTCTCTCTCACCACGAGGAAGTAAATGAGGAGGCCAAGCACGCCGAACGCATCGCCGAGGATCGAAAGGGTGGCGGGAACTCGGGCTGACCAGCCGAAACGGTGATCGAGGACCATGATGACGACCGCCGCTACGAAGACGACCAGGCCGACAGACGTGATGAGCTTCTGTGCCGACGTCTTCTCAGCGGCAGGCCCCGCGCGCAGGCGACGCTCGAGGAGCTCTTTCGCGTGGAGCGCCATGTAAATCGTAACAAGGATCGACGAGACCGAGAGCGTCCCGACAAACGCCCACCCCTGCCAATAATTTAGCGTCCAGGCAGGGATGAAGACGACGGCAAAGAACGCAGCGGTGCCAACGGCCGTCACGCGGAAGGCCCTAAGGTAAAGAGCGTTCATCGCCCGATGATAAACCGCTTTTTGGCCTTTTGATTGACCATGGTCCGAATAGGGGCGCGGGCGCGGGTTCCCGCAAACCTCGCCGCCGTCGTGTTCCCGCCACCCCCGACCCTAAACCCAATTCTGCAAGACTTCTCGCAAAGATGCGGCGCTATCGATTCACAGTTCGACAAGGAATCTCCAATAATAATCATGTAAGGCCAGAAAAAATCAAATAAACTCGATAGTTGTGGCAGTTTTCGCGGGTATTTGTCCGGTATCAGGACGGATGAAACGGGGTTCGCCGGGGTCGATGTGAAGCTCGTCACCTTCGAGACGCAGGCGCGTCAGGATCAGACCTGGCGCACGGCCGCCATCTTCGACGACCGTCCCGCGGCGGTGGCCGAGGCCGAGCGCTTGCTCGCATCGCGGCGCACGCCGGCAGTGCGCGTCGTGCAGGTTCTCTATGATCCCCGCAACTCGGCCTGCACCGAATTCACCATCTTCCGCGCCACCTGCTTCGACGCGGAGAACGAGCGCGCCCGGGCGCGCGCCGCGGACCCCGCGATGTTCGAATGGGGCGAGGATGGCCGCGCCCGCACTGATCCGGGCGAGCCCTGGATCGAGCGCAACTGGCCGAGCTGGGCGCCCGATTGGGCGACGACGGCCCTTTACCTCTCCATTGCCGTGCTCATCGTCTCCGTGATGTTCCGCTGGGTGCGGTAAGCACCGGCCTCGTCCGGCGCTTGCTTCGGCGGCGCGGCGGTGAGACTGTCGCGCGCCATGGATCTGCTGGTCTATTCCGGCCTCGAGCTCATCGGCGACGGCGTCATGAAGCTGCCCTTCCTGCGCGCGCTGCGGCAGCGCTGGCCGGCGGCGCGCATCACCTGGCTCGCCGGCAAGGGCAAGACCGTCTATGCCCATACGCTGGCGCCGCTCGCGGCGCCGCTCATCGACGAGATCATCGAGGCGGCCGGCATCGGCTCGCGCGCCGGCGAGCTGCTGCGCCGGCCGCTGCCCGAGCGCCGCTTCGACCTCGTCATCGACACGCAGCGCCGTGTGCTCACCACCCTCATCCTGCGCCGGATCCGAAGCGGCTGCTTCGTCTCCGGCGCGGCGCGCTTCCTGCTCTCCGACAAGCGGCCGAAGCGCGGCTATGAGCGGCCGCTGCGGCTCGTCGATCAGCTCCTCGATCTCGTCGCCATCGCCGGCGGCGAACGCGTCGAGCCGCGCTTCGATCTGGCGCTCGGCGCACCCTGGAGCGAGGCGGCGGCGCTCGCGCTGCCGCCGGGTCCGCTCTATGTCGGCATCGCCCCGGGTGCCGGCGGCGCGCAGAAGCGCTGGCCGCTCGACCGTTTCGCGGCGCTCGCCCAGGCGCAACAGGAACGCGGCCGAAAAGCGGTGCTGCTGCTCGGCCCCGACGAGCGCGGCTGGGAAGAGGCGCTGCGCACGGACTTGCCCGAGGCGCTGCTGCCGCTGCAGGACCGGCGCATCGCCGCCGAGATTGCGACCTCGCCGCTCTTCACCATGGCGCTCGGCCAGCGTCTTGCCGTTGCCGTCGCCAATGACAGCGGCACCGGGCATCTGCTGGCGGCCTCGGGCGTTGCCATGATCTCGCTCTTCGGCCCCTCCCCCGCGGCGAAATTCGCCCCGGCGGCGCGCCGGCTTACGCTGATCGAGGCGCAGCGCTTCGGCAGCAGCGAGATGGCCGCGATTCCGCTCGCGGCGGTGAGCGACGCGGTGGAGCGGAGCCTCGTCGCTACGCCGCCACCGTCACCCGGGCGGCCGGAAGCAGCACCGTGACGGTGGTGCCGGCGCCGCGCGCGCTGGTGATCGTCAGCAAGCCGCCATGCATCTCGACGAGCTCCTTGGCGATGGGCAGGCCGAGGCCGGTGCCCTCATATTTGCGCTGCAGCCCGCTATTGACCTGACGGAAGGGCGTGAGCGCGATCGGAATCTCCTCGGGGGCCATGCCGATGCCCTGATCGGAGACCGAGATGGCAAAGCCGCCCGCGGCGTCGAATTCGGAGCGCACCACCACCGTGCCGCCCGGCTCGGAGAACTTGACGGCATTGGCGAGAAGGTTGATGAGCACGCGCTTCAGCGCCGTCTCGTCGACCTTGATGGCGATATCGTCATGCGTGCGGTCACAGCGCAGCGCGACGCCGGCGCCGTCGGCGCGCGGCTTCACCAGGCGCAAGGCCGAGGCGACGATCTCTGAGAGCGCGACAACGCCTTCCTGCAGCCGGAACGAATTCGCTTCGATTTTGGCGAGGTCGAGGATGTCGGTGATCACCGTCAGCAGATGGCCGGCGCTGTGGCGGATATCGGCGACGTAGCTGTCGTACTTGCTGGCGCCGAGCGGACCGAAGAGACCGGCCTGCATGATCTCGGAGAAGCCGATGATGGCATTGAGCGGCGTGCGCAGCTCGTGGCTCATATTGGCGAGCAGCTCGCTCTTGGCGCGGCTCGCCGCCTCGGCCGCTTCCTTGGCCTGACGGATCTGATCCTCGGCGCGCTGCTGCTCGGTGACGTCGAGCGCCGCCATGATCGCCGCCTGGTGGCCGTGAAAGTCGAACCGGTGCGACACGGCATCGACCATGACGTCGCTGCCATCGGCGCGGCGGTGGCGGCAGATGCCGAGACGGCCAAAGGCGGGGATGACCCGCCGTTCGCCGAGGTTTGGCGGCGCCGGCTCCGGCGGCGCGATGTCGTCGAGCGTCATCGCCAGGAAAGCCTCGCGCGAATAGCCATACTGCTCGACCGCGGCGTTGTTCACTTCGAGAATGCAGAGGCTCGCGACGTCATAAGCCCACATCGGTATCGGATTGCGGGAGAACAGCAGGCGGAAGGTGGATTCGCTCTGGCGCAACGCCTCCTCGAGGCGGCGCCGCTCGGTCATGTCGCGCAGGATGGCGATGAGCCTGCGGTCGCCGGTCACCTCGTCCGCCATCGGCACGGCGCTGATATCGGCCCAGAAGCTCGACCCGTCCTTGCGCCGGGACGCGAGCTCGAGCCGCGCCGGCTGAGTGCCGGCAAGAGCGGCGAGCCCCGCCGGCATCGCCGCCGCGGGCTCGCCGCCCCAGATCATGCTGGGCGAACGGCCGTAAAGCTCTTCGAGCGCGTAGCCGGTCATGCGCGTCATCGCCGGACTCGCATAGAGGATGCGCGGCCCCGTCGCGTCCTGAAACGAGCTTTCGATTTCGACCACCATCACCGCGTCGTCGGCGTGGAGCACGACGGATTGCAACAAGGTGATGCGTTCCTCGGCGAGCTTGCGCGACAGCACCGGCCGGACCTTGTCGGCGAGCTCCTCGATGCGGTCGGCAACCTTCTCGATCTCGGCCGGCGCTTCCTCGAACAGGAAATTGAGCGCGAAATTCCGCTCGTTCTGTCGCACCGGCACGCAGATCACGGCGCGCAGCCCGACCGCCAGCGCGTCCGCCGCAGCGGCATAGCGGCGACTGACGGCGCTGACATCGACGACGACCCGGCGCTTGTTCTCGGTCAGCACGGCGCCGACCAGGCTGTTGTTGAGCGTGAGCGGCGTCTTGCGCTGCTGCTCGAGGCGCTGGCTCCATTCCGATCCGGCAGGCCCCCAAGCGGCGACGAGCTGACAATGCCGGCCGCGCCCGACCATGGTCCAGGCGCGGCCATGAGCGGCGCCCACCGCCTGGCCGATGAGGCGCATCGACGTCTCGATCGCGGTGTTGACGCTCGGCGCTTCGGCGATCGCCAGCATCAGCGCGTTGACGAGCTTCAGATCCTGCTCGGCCTTGCGCCGCGCCGCGAGCTCCAGCTTGAGATCGAGCTCATTCATCACCAGCCGCGCCAGGGTCTGCAGCTGCCGGCTGTTCTCGCCGGAGAAATCGGCGCGGGGCCGCGTATCGACGATGCCGAGGACCCCGAGCCGAAGCCCTTCCCGGGTGAGGAGCGGCGCCCCGGCATAGAAGCGGACGCCCGGCGCACCGACAACATAGGGGTTGTCCTGGAAGCGCTCATCCGCGCGCGCATCGGCCACCACCAGGGCCTCGTCACCGAGCACGGCATGCGGCGCCAAGGCCGCGGCGTGCGCGGCATCCGTCATCGCCATGCCGCTGATCGACTTGAACCAGCGGCGCTGGCCGTCATCGAGCGCGATGAAGGCGAAAGGGACGGCGAAAAGCGAGGCGGCGAGCTGGGTGACGCGGTCGAAAGCTTCTTCCCGGGCGGGGTCGAGGTTGCCGTAGCGGCGCAGCGCCGCCGGGCGTTCCGCCCGGTCCCGCGGAAGCTCCGCCTCGTCCTGTGGAACGGGAAAAGACAAGGCTCACCCCGACGGAAGCCCCTAAGCTGCCGCGGAATTCTGCCCTTTTGGTGGTGAAGTTTCCGTTAAACTCAACTAAATAGACGTGCGTGTTCAAGCGGATTCGAGCAAATGGACGCTGAAGAGACGCTCGCGATCCGTCCAACAGGGGCCGGGCCGAAAGCCGCCGCGCGCGGCCAGACGCTGGAACTCGGCAACCGTGTATTTGCAGGAATCCTCGGTATGGATGTGCTCGCCCGCGGCAAAGCGGATGGCGCGGCCGGCCACGGTGACGATCTGGTCGGCGCGGCTGCGGATGTAGATTTCGATGCGGCCCGCCGCCTCGTTGTAGAAGGCGACGTGCTCGAAGCGGTCGAGATTGAAATCGGCGTCGAGCTCACGGTTGATGCGTTCGAGCAGGTTCAAGTTGAAGGCGGCGGTGACGCCGGCGCTGTCGTTATAGGCGGCATCGAGCACCGCCTTGTCCTTCTTGAGATCGACGCCGATCAGCAGCGCACCGCCGCGGCCGACGACGCGGCGGCAGCCGGCGAGAAAGGCGACCGCGTCTTCGGGCGTGAAATTGCCGATGGTCGAGCCGGGGAAGAAGCCGACCCGCCGCCCTTCGCCGCGCTCCGGCAAAGGCGGCAGACGCAGCGGCTCGAGATAATCCGCGCACACCGCAACGACCGGAACATGCGGGAAATCGGCCGCGACTTCGTCGGCGGCGCGCCGCAGCGGCTCGCGCGAGATGTCGATCGCGACATAGGCCGACGGCGCCTCCAGCGCCGCGAGCAAGAGGCGCACCTTGCGCGAAGCGCCGCTGCCGAACTCGATGAGCTGCGCATGGCGGCCGGCGCGCGCCGCCATCTCCGGCGCATATTGGCGCAGGACCGCCATCTCCGTCCGGGTCAAATAATATTCCGGCAGCTCGCAGATCTCTTCGAAGAGCGCCGAGCCGCGCTCGTCGTAAAGGAAGCGACACGGAATCGATTTGGCGCGGCGCGTGAGGCTGGCGAGCACCGCATCGCGGAAGCTCTCCTCCGCCGGCGCCAGATCGTGAAATTCGGCGAGCGCACTCTCCTGTCTCATGCATCCTCCGCCAGCCTGATGCCGCCGAAAGCCCAGCGCGAGGCCGGCGGGAAGAAATTGCGATAGGTGAGACGGACATGCCCGGCCGGCGTCACCGCCGCTCCGCCGCGCAGCACCATCTGGTTCGACATGAACTTGCCGTTGTATTCGCCGACCGCGCCGGCGACGGGGCGGAAGCCGGGATAGGCGGTGTAAGGACTCGCCGTCCATTCCCAGACATCGCCGACCATCTGCGCGAGCGCGCCCGCTGCAGGCTCGGGATGGAGCGGCGCGCCCGGCCGGCAGAGATTGCCGTCGAGAGCAATCCCGGCCTCGACCGCCGCGACCTCCCATTCGGCCTCGGTCGGCAACCGCTTTCCGGCCCAGCGGGCGAAAGCATCGGCCTCATAGAAGCTGACATGGACGACCGGCTCCGAAGGACGGACCACGCGCCTTCCGGCGAGCGTGAAGACCGTCCAGCCGTCCTGCTCCGGCTGCCAATAGAGCGGCGCGGTCCAGCCTTGTTGCTGCACCGCCGCCCAGCCGTCGGAAAGCCAGAATTCGGGCCGGCGATAGCCGCCGGCGGCGATGAACTCGGCATACTCGCCGCAGGTGACGAGGCGCGAGGCGAGGCGGAAAGGCTCGAGCCAGACCTTGTGGCGCGGCGTCTCGTTGTCGAAGGCGAAGCCGGCGCCGCCATGCCCGATCTGTCGCAAGCCGCCGGCGACCTCGCACCAGGAAAGCGGCGGCGCGTCGCTCGGCGCTGGCGTTGCGGCGGCGTGATAAGCCGGCTGCAAGGGATTGAGCGACAGCACATGCTTGATGTCCATCAACAGCAGCTCCTGATGCTGCTGCTCGTGATGGAGGCCGAGCTCGACCAGCGCCGCCACCCTATCGCCGGATCCATCGGCGGCGAGAAGCTCGCCCATCGCCGCGTCGACATGCGCGCGGTAACCGGCGATCTCGGCGATACCGGGCCGCGACAACAAGCCGCGCTCCGGCCGCGGGTGACGGGGTCCGACGGCTTCGTAATAGGAGTTGAAAAGATAGCCGTAGGCCGGATGGAACGGCTGGTAGCCCGGCAGATGCGGCGACAGCAGAAAGGTCTCGAAGAACCACGTCGTGTGCGCGCGATGCCATTTCGTCGGGCTGACGTCCGGCATCGACTGCACCGTCTGATCTTCGGCCGAGAGCGGGGCCGCCAGCGCTTCGGTGGCGTCCCGTATGGCGGCATAGCGGTGCGCAAGCGACGCGCGCTCCTCAGCGCCCGGAGCGCTCTTCCGCGTATTCGGCCTCATGCCTCCCCTCTCCCGCGCGACGCCGTTATGGCTTGAACAACCCGGCCGATCCGAAGTTGCCGGGGGGCGCCGTTCTGCCGTCAGGTTAGCCGTTGCAGCTTCCCGGCAAAAGCCGCGCCCTGGAGGCAAACAGATGGGAAGCGCCGCGAGCGCCGGCAAGCCCGGAAAGCCGCGGACGCCGAAGCTAGGCTCGGCACTCGAGCGCGGTGCGCACCTCGGAGGCGATTTCGTCGGGGCGATAGGGCTTCTGGATCAGCTTGCCGTGGAGCTGATCGGCGGGCCGCCTCGACACATGCGAGAACCCCGTAGCATAGAGCACCTTGAGCTCCGGCTGCAGCCGCTTGGCCTGATCGGCGAGCTCGAACCCATCCATGACGCCAGGCATAACAATATCGGTAAACAGCAGGTCGAACTTCACCTGCTCCATCAGGATCTGCAGCGCAACTTCGGCATTCGGCACCGACAAGACCGAATATCCCCGGTTTCGCAATGACGTAGAGACCAGTTCTCTCACGTCTTCTTCGTCTTCAACCACCAAGATGCTGAAACTCATTCCGGCGTTCCCTTTGTCCCCGGGGTTGAGCCCCGGACGCTCGTTCCCCCAGACAATGTGGAGCGGCACGCTGCTCCTGACGATAACCCGTTCGGGTCGATTTTGTTTCAGTGTGCGCGATTTTCCGTCGCTTTACGAGGTTGCAGTGACGAGTCGGCCCACACTTATTGCTCAGTAAAGCGGAAAATCAGCGAGATAGCCCGATTTGCTTTAGTTCGAGTCTACGCCAATGAAGTGTATTCCATCGTGTCGAGACGACCCCGAGCCCGCCATCGCCGGCGTAATGCGCTTTCCTCTGGCATCGCTCGCCTTGCTTGACGCGTCCGATCGAGTATAGGACGCTCGCGCCAAGCAAGGAGACGGGGCATGAGCTTCGCGACGATTCGCTTCGAGCTCGACGAGGGCGTGGCGACCCTGACGCTCAACCGGCCCGACCGGCTCAACAGCTTCACGACGGAAATGCATGAAGAGGTGGCGACGGCCCTCGGCACGATCGAGAGCGATCCTGCCATCCGCGCGCTGCTCCTCACCGGCGCCGGCCGCGGCTTCTGCGCCGGTCAGGACCTCAATCTGCGCGAGGCCAGCGCCGGGAGCGAATTCGATGCCGGCGCGGCTATCGACCGCTACTACAACCCGCTGGTACGGCGCCTGCGAGCACTGCGCAAACCGGTGATCGCTGCGGTCAACGGCCCGGCGGCCGGCGCCGGCGCCAATCTCGCACTCGCCTGCGACATCGTGCTCGCCGCGCGCTCGGCGAGTTTTCTGCAAGCCTTCTGCCGCATCGGCCTGGTGCCGGATACGGGCGGCACCTGGTTCCTGCCGCGGCTCGCCGGCTCGGCACGCGCCATGGGGATGATGCTGCTGGGCGAGCCGCTGCCGGCCGCGACCGCGGCGGAATGGGGGCTGATCTGGAAAGTGGTCGATGACGACAAGCTGATGAGCGAAGCGCGCGCGCTCGCCACCAAGCTGGCGCAGGGCCCCACCATCGGGCTCGGCCTCATCAAGGAAGCGCTCAACCGCTCGCTCGCGAGCACGCTCGATGCGCAGCTCGACAGCGAGCGCGATCTGCAGCGCATCGCCGCGACATCGGCGGATTTCCGCGAAGGCGTCGCCGCCTTCCTCGAAAAGCGGCCGGCGCGGTTCACCGGGCGATGATGGACGGCGATCGACCGGAGCAGCGCCTTGCCGAAGCGGTCGGCCGCGCGATGCTGGCGCTGGACGAGGCCTCGCGCGCGCTTGGCATGGTGGTGGAAGAGATCGCGCCTGGGACAGCGCGGCTCTCGATGAACGTGCGCGACAATATGATCAACGGCCATGATCTCTGCCATGGCGGGCTCATCTTTACGCTCGCCGACAGCGCCTTGGCCTTTGCCAGCAACGCGCGCAACCAGGTGACCGTCGCCGCCGCCGCCGAGATTCAGTTCGTCAGCCCCGCCCGCAAAGGCGAGACGCTCGTCGCCGTCGCGCGCGAGCGGGCGAGCATGGGGCGCAGCGGCATCTACGATATCGAGGTCACCGACCGCGCCTCGGGCCGTCTCGTTGCGCTCTTCCGCGGCCGCGCCCACCGTATCGAGGGCCGCATCGTCGAAGAGGACCCCGCATGACCGCCGGCCTGCCGCCCCTCGCCCCGCCGAGCCGCGACGAGCTCGAGCCGATCGAGCTGGCGAGCCGCGACGAGATCGCGGCGCTGCAGCTGGCGCGACTCACATGGACGCTGTGCCATGCCTATGACAATGTCGCGCATTTCCGCGCCCGATGCGAGGCGGTGGGCGCGCATCCCGACGATCTGAAGCAGCTCGGCGATCTCGCGCGGTTTCCCTTCACCACCAAAGACGATCTGCGCCAGACCTATCCCTTCGGCATGTTCGCCGTGCCGCGCGAGAAGCTGCTGCGGCTGCACGCTTCGAGCGGCACCACCGGCAAGCCGACCGTGGTCGGCTACACCAAGCATGATCTCGACATCTGGGCCGATCTCGTGGCGCGCTCCATCCGCGCCTCGGGTGGAAGGCCGGGCGATCTCATCCATATCGCTTACGGCTATGGCCTCTTCACCGGCGGCCTCGGCGCGCATTACGGCGCCGAGCGGCTCGGCTGCACCGTGATCCCGATCTCCGGCGGCATGACCGAGCGGCAGGTGCAGATCATTCAGGATTTCAAGCCCAGCATCATCATGGTGACGCCGTCCTACATGCTGGCGATCGCCGATGAGTTCGAGCGGCAGGGGCTCGATCCCCGCGCCTCCTCGCTCAAGATCGGCATCCACGGCGCCGAGCCCTGGACCAATGCGCTGCGCGGCGAGATCGAGCGCCGCATGGCGATGCACGCCGTCGACATCTATGGCTTGTCCGAGGTACTCGGCCCCGGCGTCGCCAATGAATGCGTCGAGAGCAAGGACGGACTCCATCTCTGGGAAGACCATTTCTATCCCGAGGTCATCGATCCCGCGACCGGCGCGGTGCTGCCCGATGGCGAGGTGGGCGAGCTCGTGCTGACGACGCTCACCAAGGAAGCGCTGCCGATGGTGCGCTATCGCACGCGCGACCTGACGCGGCTCTTACCGGGTACGGCGCGCAGCATGCGACGGATGGAGAAGATCACCGGACGCAGCGACGACATGCTGATCATCCGCGGCGTCAATCTCTTTCCGAGCCAGATCGAAGAGCTGATCCTGAAGCAGCAGGCGCTGTCCGGTCATTATCTCCTCGAAGTGAGCCGCCCGCGCCAGCTCGATGAGCTCAAGGTGATCGCCGAGCTCCGGCCCGAGGCGACGCCCAACAGCGCCGCCGCCGAGGAGCGCATCGCCGCCGCGCTGCAGCACGACGTGAAATCGCTGATCGGCGTCACCGCGCGGATCGAGATCGTTCCCGTCGGCAAGATCGAGCGCTCGATCGGCAAGGCGCGGCGCGTGGTCGACCTGAGGCCGAAGGGCTAGCGCAGCCCCGCCTTGCATCGCCGCTTCCGGCACCCGACATTTAAGGCGAATTGTCTGGTCCTTCCGATGGGGCTTCTTCCATGGCGAAATGGCGGAACTTGGCGCTGGCGCTGCTCTGCGCGCTGACGCTGCTCACCCCCAACCTGGCCGACGCCCGCGCCGGCGGCAGCTTCCGCGGCGGCGGCATGAGCTACGGCAGCGAAGGCAGCCTCGGCTCGCGCACCTATGGCTCCAATGGCGGCCAATCCGTCGGCCGCAGCATGACGCCCTACAGCAATCCGGGCTCGTCCTCCTACGGCAACGGCTATGGCTTCGGTCAGAACCATCCCTTCTTGACCGGTCTCGGCGGGGCGCTGTTCGGCTCGTGGCTCGGCTCGATGCTGTTCCCGCATTGGGGCTATGGCTGGGGCTTCGGCCATGTGTTCGGCTCGCTCTTCTCCTGGATCTTCATCATCTTCGCGATCTCCATGCTGTTCCGCCTGTTCCGTCGCAGCCATGGCCCGCTGACCATGCCGCCGCTCGGCGGCATGGGCTATGGCGGGCCGACGGCCGGCTATGGCCCGGGTGGAGGCTATGCGCCGGCCGCCGCCAGCCGCCCGATCACGGTGAGTGCCACCGACTACACGGCGTTCGAGGCGATCCTGAAAGCGGTGCAAGGCGCTTGGAGCCAGCGCGATCTGCGCTCGCTCTCGCATTATGTGACACCGGAAATGCTGTCCTATTTCAGCGAAGAGCTCGCCGGCAACACCAGCCAAGGCGTCGAGAACCATGTCGAGCGCATCGAGCTGCTGCGCGGCGATGTGCGCGAGGCCTGGGAAGAGACCAATCTGCAATACGCGACCTGCCTGCTGCATTGGCGCGCTCTCGACTATACCGTGCGCAGCGACCGCAAGCCCGGCGAGCCTGGCTGGCTCGTCGATGGCGACGCGCAGCACCCCAGCGAGGCACAGGAACTGTGGACCTTCGCACGCAGCCGCGGCGGCCACTGGCTGCTCTCGGCGATCCAGCAGATCTAGCGCGTTACATCTTTGGTGCGCAGCGGCTGGAAAAGCTTCACCACGGAGACACGGAGATCACGGAGAATTTAAGAATGGCGCGCCTAGCGCGCCAGAAGATTTCTTCTCCGTGTCCTCCGTGTCTCCGTGGTGAACTTATCTCGTACGTCATCGCGCTCTTGCATCCCGCGCCCGGAGCCGCCATTGATCGGCTCCGGGAGGATTGAATGATCGGGCTTTCGGCCGAGCAGCATCGCATTCGCGACGCCATCGCACGTCTTTGCCAAGGCTTCGGCGAGGATTACTGGCTCGAGCGCGACCGCAAGGGCGGCTTCCCCGAAGCGTTCTACGCCGCGGTGGCGCGCGACGGCTGGCTCGGCATCGCCATGCCGGAAGCCTATGGCGGCGCCGGTCTCGGCATCGCCGAAGCGGCAGTGATGATGCAGGCGGTCGCCGAATCAGGCGCCGGCTTCAGCGGCGCCTCGGCGCTGCACATGAACATCTTCGGCCTCAACCCCGTTGTCCGCTTCGGCAGCGAGGAGCAGAAGCGCCGCTTCCTGCCGCCGCTGATCCGTGGCGAGGAAAAAGCGTGCTTTGCCGTCACCGAGCCCGATGTCGGGCTCGACACCACGCATCTCAAGACGCGGGCGGTGCGGCACGGCGATCATTACGTCGTCTCGGGCCGCAAGATCTGGATCTCGACGGCGCAGGTCGCGCATAAGGTGCTGCTGCTGGCGCGCACCACGCCCTTGGAAGAGGCGGCAAAGCCGAGCGACGGCATCAGCCTCTTCTATACGACGCTCGATCGCAGCAAGGTCGAAGTGCGCGAGATCGCCAAGATGGGGCGCAAGGCGATCGATTCGAATCTGCTGTTCATCGACGGCCTCGAAGTGCCCTCGGCCGATCTCATCGGCGCAGAGGGCAAGGGCTTCCAGCAGATCCTGCACGGCATGAATCCCGAGCGCATCCTCATCGCCGCCGAAGCCGTGGGCCTCGGCTTCGCCGCGCTCAACCGCGCCGCCCAATATGCGCGCGAGCGCGTCGTCTTCGGCCGGCCGATCGGCCAGAACCAGGGCATCCAGCATCCGCTCGCGCAATGCTGGGCCGAGCTCAAGGCGGCGGAGCTGATGGTACGCCACGCGGCGGCGCTCTACGACGCGGACCAGCCCTGCGGCGCGGAAGCCAATGCCGCGAAGTATCTTGCCGCCGAAGCATGCTGGCGCGCCTGCGAGACCGCGATCCTGACCCATGGGGGCATGGGCTATGCCCAGGAGTATCACGTCGAGCGCTATCTGCGCGAGGCGCAGATCGCCCGCATCGCTCCGGTGAGCCCGCAGCTCGTGCTGTCCTTCATCGCCGAGCGCGTGCTGGGCCTGCCCAAATCCTACTGACTTGGCGGGCGCGCTCGGCCGAGGCTATGCTTTCCCAAGCGACCCGGGAGGAAATCATGCCGCTGACCCAGCTCAACCATGTCACCGTGCGCACCGACGATCTCGAAGGCACGCGCGATTTTTACGCCGAAGCGCTAGGCCTCCGCGACGGCTTCCGCCCGCCCCTCGCCTTCCCCGGCTATTGGCTCTATTGCGGCGAGCAGGCGGTGGTGCATCTCGTGCCGCGCAGCGGCCAGATCGGCGCCGGCCCTGGCGATGCCACCGGCAATTTCGACCATGTCGCCTTCGTCGGCGAGGATTACGAGGCGATGCGCGAGCGCCTGGGGCGGATGGGGCTCGCTTTCCGCGAGAACGAAGTGCCCGGCATTCGCCTCCGCCAGCTCTTCGTCCGCGATCCCAATCAGGTGATGATCGAGATCAACTTCCCCCAGGCCTGACCCTGTCCGGGCGCGCCAGCCGCGAGCAAAGCCAAGCGGGACAAAACCCAGCCGCGAGACGTTAGCACCTTCGGGAGGGGGCCGGAGGCGCGATGATGTCGAGCTTGGGATGGGCGATCTTGCTAGTCGGCTTCGGCTTGGCGGCGGATGTGGGCTGGGCGGAATACCGTGAGTGGAGACGCCAGCGCCTAGCCGCCCGGCGCGGCACGACCCTGACCCAGAAATTCGGCCTGCGCGGCTCCTCTCCGCGTCTCAACCATCGCAAAGCCAGCAGGTAACGCGCGATGAGCGAACGGGGGCGGCTCGACCGCCCCCGTTCCGCGCCGCCGCCGCTCAGGCGACGACGAGATCCGGCACGAGGATCTTGCCCTTCGTCTCGGGCGCGAAGGCCAGCGATGCGGCCCAGCTGAGGGCCCCGAGGACAGTCCCGATGATCATCGGGATGGCGAATCCGGTGCCGTAATGGGCGGCGAAGAAGGTCAAGACCAGCGGCACGAACCCGCCGAAGATGGCGGCCTGGTGGTAGCAGAAGGCCGTCGCGGTCGCGCGTATCTCGGTCGGGAAGCGCTCGTTCAAGTACGGCACCATCTGGCCCTGCATGCCGCCGCCGGCGCAGAACCCCTGCGCCACGAAGCCCACGAGGATCCACAGCAAGTTCGTATTGAGCAGATAGAAAGGCGCCAGTGGAACAGCAATCAGCGCCGGGATGATCATCGCCCAGCGCCGGCCGAACTTGTCGGCCCACCAGCCCCAGCCGCAAGCCGCCAGGAACACGCCGAGATTGCCGAAGAAGATCGGCGTCGCGACGACGGCCGGAGAGAGGCCCAGATCCTTTTGCAGATGCGTCGCAAAGAGGGCGTTGACCGAGTAGTAGGCGACGAAGCCGCTGGCCATCCACCAGCAGGAGGTCAAGGTGTTGGCGAGCACGCCGCGCTTGAAGATGGCCAGGAGCGGGGCGCGAACCTCGCGCTGCTCCAACCGCTGGCGTCGCCGGTTCTCGAGCCAAATCGGCGGCTCTTTAACGTAGCGGCGGACATAGAAGACGGAGAGCGCCGGCAAGACGCCGACCCACAGCATGCCGCGCCAGCCGATATAGCTGTAGAACAGGCCGTAGATCGCGCTCGACAGCATGAAGCCGAGGCCCCAGGAGCCCTGCAGCACGCCGCCCATGAAACCGCGCGAGCGCACCGGCCAGCTCTCCATTGCCAAGGCACTGCCGGCTGGCCATTCCGCCCCCATGCCGAAGCCGAGCAAGGCGCGGAACAGGAAGAGATAAGTGAAGGTCGGAGAGAAGCCGGCCGCGAAATTGCTGAAGGAATACCAGAGGATCGAGATCATCAGCGGGATCTTGCGGCCGATCCGGTCGGCGAGCCAGCCCGACCCCACGGCACCCAGCAATCGCATCCACAAGGTCACGGTCAGAACGAAAGCAACATCGGTCAGCGGGACATGAAATTCCTGCGAGATCGGCACCATGATCAGCAGAAACATCGTGAAGTCGAAGGCATCCAGCGTCCAGCCGAGCCAGGCGGCCCACCAGGCGAGCCATTGCTCCCGGGTCGGCTCTTTCCACCAGGGAATGCGTTTGCTTGTGTCTTGCGCCACGGTCATCGCTCACCTCCCCGTTGCAGATCGGAGCGATTACCCTCGCGAGGGTTTCGCTCGCGACGTTATTAGTTTCAGAATTAGTTTCAGCTTACGCCGAGCGCTTGCAGGAATCCACTACACTGAGGGGTGGGACGGGCAGATGGTCTCAAGCAGGGCGGAAGGAGACTCGCGATCGTGACGGCAGCCCGTGCAGGGCGCGTTCAGCCGGCCTTGCTGACCCGCATATACCATTCCACGAGACGGCGAACCTGACGCTGCGTATAGCCATGCGCCGTCATCCGCTCGACGAAGTCGGAGTGCTTCTTCTCGGTCTCGCTGTCTTTTTTGCTGCCGAAGCTGATGACGGGGAGCAAATCCTCGACTTGCGAGAACATGCGCTTCTCGATCACTTCGCGGAGTTTCTCGTAGGAGGTCCATGGCGGATTTCTCCCGCCATGCGCCGCGCGGGCGCGCAAGGCGAACTTGACGACCTCGTTGCGAAAGTCCTTGGGATTGGCGATGCCGGCGGGCTTCTCGGTCTTCGACAGCTCCTGGTTCAGGACCTCGCGATTCATCAGCTGGCCCGTATCCGGATCCTTGTAGTCCTGATCCTCGATCCACGCATCGGCATAGGCGACATAGCGGTCGAAGAGGTTCTGCCCGTAATCGCCATAGGATTCGAGATAGGCCTTTTGGATTTCGTTGCCGATGAACTCGGCATAGCGCGGCGCCAGCTCCCCCTTGATGAAGGTAAGCAGCTTCTTCTCGGTCTCTTCATGGAATTGCTCGCGGCGAATGGCCTGCTCGAGCACATACATGAGGTGCACCGGGTCGGCCGCGATTTCCTGGGTGTCGTAGTTGAAAGTGCTCGACAATGTCTTGAAGGCGAAGCGGACCGACAGGCCTTCCATTCCCTCGTCCACCCCGGCGGCATCTTGATACTCCTGCACGGTCTTGCCGCGCGGATCGCTTCCCTTGAGACTCTCGCCATCATAGATGCGCATTTTGGAATAGAGGTTGGAGTTCTCGTGCGGCTTCAACCGCGACAAGACGCAGAGGCGCGCCAGCATGTCGAGCGTGCCCGGCGCGCACGGCGCCGCGGCCAACTCGCTCTCCGTCAGCAGCTTCTCGTAGATCTTCCTTTCCTCGGTCGAGCGCCGGCAATAGGGCACCTTGATGACGGAGATGCGGTCGATGAAAGCCTCGTTCGTGCGGTTGTTCTTGAAGCTCTGCCACTCCGCCTCGTTGGAGTGCGCCAGGATCAGGCCGTGGAAGGGTATGGCACCGATGTTCTCGGAGCCGATGTAGTTCCCCTCCTGCGTTGCCGTCAGCAGCGGATGCAGCATCTTGATCGGCGCCTTGAACATCTCGACGAATTCCATGATGCCTTGCGTCGTGCGGTTCAAGCCGCCGGAGAAGGCGTAGGCGTCGGGATCGGCCTGGCCGAAGAATTCGAGCTTGCGAATGTCGACCTTGCCGACGAGGCTCGAAATGTCCTGATTGTTGTCGTCGCCCGGCTCGGTCTTGGCGATGCAAATCTGCCGGAGGCGCGAGGGATGGATGCGCACCACCGTGAATTTCGAGAGATCACCGCCGAACTCGTCGAGCCGTTTGAGCGCCCATGGCGATGAAACGCCGGTCAAGCGACGCTTGGGGATGCGGTAGTCGCGCTCGAGGGTGTCCCCCATGGTGAGCGGATCGAAGAGCCCGAGCGGGCTTTCGAAGACCGGGCTGACGCTTTTGCCCGCCTTCAGCGTGTAGATCGGCAACGCCTCCATGAGGAGCTTCAACCGCTCGGCCAGCGAAGACTTGCCGCCGCCGACGGGGCCCAGGAGATAGAGGACCTGTTTGCGCTCCTCGAGGCCCTGGGCGGCATGGCGGAAGTAGCCGACGATGCGCTCGATCGTGTCTTCCATGCCATAGAAGTCGGCAAAAGCGGGATAGACCCGGATGCTCCGGTTCATGAAAATCCGGCCCAGCCGCGGATTCTGGCTGGTGTCGACGATCTCGGGTTCGCCGATCGCCGCCAGCATTCGCTCGGCCGCGCTGGCATAGGCCATCGGGTCGCGCGCGCAGCGCTTCAGGTAGTCCTCGAGAGGCATTTCCATCTCTCTCTGGCTGTCGTAGAGCCGGGAGAAGAGACCGAACAGATCGTTCTGAGCCATGATCGGTCACCTCGATGCTGCAGCACCTGGTGAATTCCGGGTTGCCCAAGGGGTCTCTGCGTCAAAGACCGGTTCGCAACCCCAAATAACGATGTAGTCACTGAGATGGGGAATTCCATGGGCGATGCGGCGCGGGTCGCGCGCGGCATCAGCCTGCGGCCTCGTCGGCGCCCCACCTCACCCTCCCGCCCGCGCGCGGATTTGAAATAGTCAACCTCAATAGGAGCGCGGCAGCCCCAGCACGTGCTCGGCCAGATAGGCCAGGATCAGGTTGGTCGAGATCGGCGCCACCTGATAGAGCCGCGTCTCGCGGAATTTGCGCTCGATATCGTATTCCTCGGCGAAGCCGAAGCCGCCATGGGTCTGAATGCACATATCGCCGGCGGCCCATGAGGCGTCGGCGGCAAGCAGCTTCGCCATATTGGCCTCCTTGCCGCAGCTCTGGCCCTTCTCGTAGAGCTCGGCCGCGCGCTCGACCATCAGCGCCGCCGCCTCAGAGGCGGCATAGGCGCGCGCGATCGGGAATTGCACCCCTTGGTTCTGCCCGATCGGCCGGCCGAAGACGACGCGGCTCTTGGCGTAGTCCGTCGCTTTGGCGATGAACCAGCGCGCATCGCCGATGCATTCGGCGGCGATCAGAATGCGTTCCGCATTCATGCCGTCGAGGATGTAGCGAAAGCCCTTGCCCTCCTCGCCGATCAGATTCTCGGCCGGCACCTTGAGATTGTCGAAGAAGACCTCGGTGGTGGCGTGGTTCATCATGGTGCGGATCGGGCGGATGGTGACGCCCTGGCCGCGCGCCCGGCGCAGATCGACGAGAAAGACCGAGAGCCCTTCGGTCCGCTTCGTCGCCTCGGCGCGCGGCGTGGTGCGCGCCAGCAGCAGCAGCAGGTCGGAATGCTCGACACGCGAGGTCCAGACCTTCTGGCCGTTGACGATATAGGCATCGCCCTCGCGCCGCGCGGTGGTGCGGATCGCGGTGGTGTCGGTGCCGGCGGTCGGCTCGGTCACGCCGAACGCCTGCAGCCGGATCGCGCCCGACGCGATCTGCGGCAGCCACTCGGCTTTCTGCGCCGCGCTGCCGTGCCGGAGCAGCGTCCCCATGATGTACATCTGCGCATGGCAGGCGGCGCCGTTGCAGCCGCTCTTCTGCACCTCCTCGAGGATCGCCGCGGCAGCCGCCAGCCCGAGTCCGCTGCCGCCGAACTCCTCCGGAATGAGGCAGGCGAGGAAACCGGCTTCCGTAAGCGCATGCACGAATTCCGTCGGATAGGTCCGCTCGCGGTCGAGCGCGCGCCAATACTCGCCGGGAAAGCGGGCGCAGAGCGCGGCGACGGCTTGGCGGATCTCGGGAATGTCGGCGGTGGCGGCCATGGCGCTCCTCGGCGGTGTTTGCGCAGCAACCTATTGCAGCTTCGCCGGCGCCGCCAGCCCCTCGGCCGCGAAGGGAGTTTCACGAGAGGCCTTTGCTCGCGCTGCGCCGGCGTTGCCGTCGCTTGGCGTTTTCGCCATATCTGCGCGACCAGAACGCGGGATTGCGAGCCCATGGAGCCGCGGCTCAAGACGAAGGTGCAGGTGATGGCGGCGGTGCGGCTCTGCTCGCTGCATGCCATTCCGATCGTCATCGCCCGACGCGGCGACGAGGATGCCGGCACCATTCTGATCAAGCTCAATCAGCTCGAACGCGGCTTCACCGTTCTGGCGCAGACGCGCACAGCGCTCGGCGATCTCGCCTGGCTGCGCGCCACCGGCGAAGCGCCGGTGGACGAGAAGTCCGCCGATGCCTACATCACGCGCCAAGTGCAGCGCGATCCCGATCTCTGGGTCGTCGAGATCGAAGATCGCGAAGGGCGGCAGATCTTCGCCGGCCGCATCCTCTGAGAAAAGCGCGGACGAAACGGCGGCGCGTCAGCCGCCGCTCGCCAGCGCGCGCGCCAGTTGGCTCAGTGCTTCCTGATGGCGCTCATTGGTGATGCCGGTGAAGTTGCGCGCGATCTCCAACACCATGCGCTCGCGCGACGTGATCGGGCGCGGCTCTTCTTCGCCCACGCCCTCGTAGAAATAGCTCATCGGCACGCTCAACACTTTGGCGATCTGGAACAGCCTGCCGGCAGAGACGCGGTTGACGCCCCGCTCGTATTTGTGAGCCTGCTGGTAGGTAACGCCGATCAACTCGGCGAGTTGTTGCTGAGTCAGTCCCAGCATGATGCGCCGCTCGCGAATCCGCGCGCCGACATGTCGGTCTATCGTGGCGGTTGATTTGCCGCGCTTGGGTTTCGCTGCGCTCTCTCCCCGCTCTGCCATCAAGGGCCTCCTCTGGCCTGCCCCCCTCCGTACTCCGGATCTTCCGGTCCTTTGTGGTTAACAGTGGCGATACGCAGTTATCCCAATCGTTTCAGCCGTGCCCTTAAGTAGGCGGCCAGATTGCGGCGATGAGCGGCGTGCCGCAGAGCACGACGATGACGGACATCGGCAAGCCGAGCCGCCAATAATCGCCGAATCGATAGCCGCCGGGCCCCATCACCAGCGTGTTGCACTGATGGCCGATGGGCGTGAGGAAATCGCTTCCCGCCCCTACCGCGACGGCCATCAGGAAGGCATCGGGATGGAAGCCGAGCCGCGCCGCAAGACCAGCGGCGATCGGCGCCATGACGATCACCGCCGCCGCGTGATGCATCCAGGGCGTCACCAGCATGGTGACCACCATCACCGCCGCCAGGAGCGCCAGCACAGGCAGATGTCCGGCCAGCGGCGCCAACCACGTGGCGAGAAGCTCGGCGCCGCCGGTGCTGCGCACGGTCTCGCCCACTGGGATGAGGGCGCCGAGCAGGATCAGGATCGGCCATTCGATGCTGTCGTAGGCCTCGCGCAAGGTGAGCGTGCCGGCGAGCACCGGGACCAGCGCCGCGCCGGTGAAGGCAAGGCCCGGCAGCGCCAGACCAGAGGCGGCGAGCGCGACCGCCGCGGCCAGCGCCAGCACCGGGATCGCCGCGCTCCGCTTGAGGCCAAGGCTGAGGCGGCGCTCGGCGAGCGGCAGGCAGCGCAGCGCCGCCAGCGTATCGGGCATGGCAGCCGCCCCGCCTTGCAGCACGACGACATCGCCCATCTGGAACTTGGCGCGGCGCAGGCGCGTGGTGAGCCGCCGGCCACGCCGGCTCACGGCCAGGACATTGACGCCGTAGCGCTCGCGCAGGCGCAAGTCCATCGGCGATGCGCCGATCAGCGGCGAGCCGGCGCTCACCACCGCCTCCACCGGCACCACCTCGGCCGAGCGGAGCGCCTTCTCGTCGACGCCTTCACCGCCGACCAGCGCGAGCTTCGCGCGCGACACGACGCGCTCCAGCGCGGGTGGATCGCCTTCCAGCACAAGAACGTCCTCGGCGAACAGCGTCCAATGCCCGGACGGCACATAGCGGCGGAAGTTCTCGCGAATGATCGCCGCGACCGTGACGTCGCCCTCGGCGAGATCTTCGAGCTCGGCGACGCTGCGACCGACGCAAGGTGTGTCTGCGGGAACCCGCGCCTCCGACAGATAGTCTTCGATGCGGAACGCCGCTTCCGGCGGCCGCGCGCCGCGGCGACCGCGCGGGATAAGGCGCCAGCCGAACGTCAGGAAGGCGACGCCTGCCGCGGTGATGCCCGCGCCCACCGGCAGGAAATCGAACATGCCGTAAGGCCGCCCAAGGAGCTGCTGGCGCATGCTCGAGATGATGAGGTTCGGCGAGGTGCCGATCAGCGTCATCATGCCGCCGACGAGCGATGCGAAGGCGAGCGGCATCAAAAGTTCCGAAGGCGGGCGCCGATTGCGCTCGGCGGCTTGTATCGCCACCGGCAGGAAGATGGCGAGCGCGCCGACATTCTTCACCACCGCCGAGAGCAGGCCGACCGTGGCGGCGAGCACGAACACCGCCCGGTCGCTCGAGCGCAGCAGCGGCGCTATGACCCGCAGCAGCCGTTCGACGACGCCGGACTTCGCGATCGCGGCGCTCACCACCAGCACCGAGGCGATGAGCGGCAGCAGCGGGTTGCCGAAGCCGCTGAACGCCCGATCGGCGGGGATGACGCCGACACTTACCGCCACCACCAGTCCGATCAGCGCCACCACATCGTAGCGGAAGCGATTCCAC
>DATIYL010000206.1:0-16521 GCA_035517635.1 Allostellaceae bacterium
ATGTCGACCTTGGGAATGAAATACTCGTACTGGTTCACATTGCTGACAAAGGAATAGGCCGGCTTGCCGTCATGGATGATGCCGACATCGAAGGAGGTGCCGCCCATATCGGTGGTGATGATGTTGGGATAGCCCATGACCCGGCCGAGATAGAGCGAGCCGGTGACGCCCGAAACGGGGCCCGAATCGAGCGTCAGCAGCGGCGCCTCCATCGCCTTGTCGACCGAGATGGTACCGCCGCCGCATTGCGTGATCTGCAGCGGCTGGCGGTATCCGAGCTGCGTCAGCCGACGGTCGAGCTGGCTCAGGTAGCCCGCGGTCAAGGGGCCGATATAGGCGTTGATCGCGGTCGCCGTCGTGCGCTCGTATTCGCCCCATTTCGGCACGAGATCGGCCGAGCAGGTGACGAAGACCGCCGGCGCCAGGCGCTGCACCATGTCGCGGACGCGATGCTCATGCGACGGATCGAGAAAGGACCAGAGAAAGCAGATCGCGATCGCCTCGACGCCCTTGTCGAGGAGGCGCCGGATCGCCGCCTCGGCTTCGGCCTCGTTGAGCGGCACCACCACCTTGCCGAAGCAGTCGACGCGCTCGGAGACGCCCTCGATCAGCCGTTTGGGCACGATCGGGTCGGGCTTGTGGCTCTCCGGGAAATGCACCACCTGGCGCACATCGCGCCCGCCGATGCCGCGCGATCCGCGCATGATGTGGATGACGTCGTTATGGCCCTTGGTGGTGATGAGGCCGATGCGCGCGCCGCGCTTCTGCACCACGGCATTGGTGCCGACGGTGGTGCCGTGCGAGAGCAGCGCCACCTCTGCGTAAAGCCGTGCCGGCTCGACGCCGAGCCGCCCCGCCGCGCCGTCGATGGCGTCGATCATGCCTTGCGCGAAATTGCCGGGCGTCGACGGCGCCTTGGCGGTGGTGACCGTGCCGCCCTCGTCGATGACGACGCAATCCGTGAAAGTGCCGCCGATATCGACGCCCACGAGATAGGACCCCATCCTCCCTCCGACCCGATTCTTGTTGTTTCGGCGCCACTCTAGGCGGCGGGCCGGCGGCGCGCAAAGGCGGCGGGACCGGCTGGGGCGATCACCCTAGATTTTAACCCCGAGGCGTGATAGCCCTATCCTCTCGTCGAAGCCGCATGGCGGGCGACAAAAATCGCGGACGGGCGTTCACAGCCCGGCCATTCCCGCCTAGGGTAGCGGCTTCCGGAGGCGCGCGGCGGCTGAGGCGCAGGACGTGCGCGCGAGGGAGGGGGATGCGCCCATGCCGCTGCATGTCGGCCGCGGCTCGCACATTAGGGGTCAGGCGCGAACGGGGAGTGTCGATCATGTCGACGATGTATCGCTATGCGCTGCCGGTGGAGCTGACGGAATGGAAGTTCGACGGCAAGGTCGAGACGCGTTTCACCTGGGAATATGACGAGGGGCGCGAGGGGCTGCTGCAGCTCTACGACAAGGGCAAGAAGCAGCAATGGGATGCGGCGTTGCGCATCGACTGGTCGCAGGATCTCGACCCCGAGAACCCGATGCTGCTCGACGACAAAGCCATCCCGATCTTCGGCACCGATATCTGGAACCGCCTCACCGATAAAGAAAAGGTCGAGGTACGGCACCATCAGCAGGCCTCGACGATCTCGCAATTCATGCATGGCGAGCAGGGCGCGCTCATCGCCACGGCGAAGATCGTACAGTCGGTTCCCGATCTCGACAGCAAGTTCTACGCCGCGACCCAGGTGATGGACGAAGCGCGTCATGTCGAGGCCTATTCACGCCTGCTGCACGAGAAGTTCCAGCTCGCCTACCCGATCACCCCCGGCCTCAAATCGCTGCTCGAGACCGGGCTCAGCGATAGCCGCTGGGACATGACCTATCTCACCATGCAGATCCTGATCGAGGGTCTGGCGCTCGCCGCCTTCCAGCGCCTGCGCGATTTCGCCGGCAACCCGCTCGCCGCCGCGGTCAACGCCTATGTCATGCAGGACGAAGCGCGCCACGTCGCCTTCGGCCGATTGGCCTTGCGCGACTACTATCCGCAGCTCACCGATGCCGAGCGCGACGAGCGCGAGGCCTTCGTCGTCGAGGCCTGCTATCACATGCGCGACCGCTTCAACCAGTGGGAGGTGTGGGAGAGGCTCGGCCTGCCGGCGAAGGAATGCGCCGAAGCGGTGATGCAGTCGGAGAGCATGGCGCAGTTCAGATCGCGGCTGTTCAGCCGCATCGTGCCGACCGTGCGTGATATCGGCCTCTGGGGCGCGCGCGTGCGCAAGGCCTATGCGGATATGGGCGTCATGAGCTTCGCCGATGCCGACGCCGCGGCGATGCTCGACAACGACAACCGCGTCGCCGAGGAGTTCGACGCCAAGCGGCGCGTCGCGCAAGTGACGAAATCGGCGGCGGAGTAAAGGCGAGTTCGTCGGCACGGTCGACGACAACGCTGCGCGTTGCGTAGGGGAGGACGGCGATGAAGGCGGCGGTGCTGCACAAGGTCAACGAGCCGCTCACCATCGAGGACATCCGCCTGACGAAGCCCGGGCCGCGCGAGGTGCTGATCCGCACCGCGGTTGCCGGGATCTGCCACAGCGACCTGCATTTCGCCGACGGCGCCTATCCGCATCCCCTCCCCTGCGTGCTCGGGCATGAAGCCGCGGGCATCGTCGAAGCGGTCGGCGAGGACGTCACCTATGTCAAGCCCGGCGACCACGTCGTCACCTGCCTCTCGGTATTCTGCGGCTATTGCGAGCAATGCCTTACCGGGCACCCCTCGCTCTGCCAGAGCGCCGAGATCAAGCTGCCGCCCGGGGTGTCGCAGCGCCTGTCCTGGAAGGGCGGCGTCATGCACCAGTTCCTCAACCTCTCTTCATATGCCGAGGCGATGCTGGTGCACGAGCATGCGCTCGCCAAGATCCGCCCGGACATGCCGCTCGACCGCGCCGCGCTCATCGGCTGCGGCGTGCTCACCGGCGTCGGCGCGGTATTCCACACCGCCAAGATCGAGCCAGGCACGAGCGTCGCGGTGATCGGCTGCGGCGGCGTCGGCCTCGCCTGCGTCAACGGCGCGGCGCTTGCCGGCGCCGGCCGCATCATCGCGGTCGACACCATGCCGGCGAAGCTCGACCTCGCGCGCAAGCTCGGCGCGACGGATACGGTGAATGCGAGTGAAGGCGATCCCGCCAAGCAGGTCATGGCGATGACCAGCGGCGGCGTGCGCTATTCCTTCGAATGCCTCGGCGCCAAAATAACCGCCGAGCAGGCTTTCCGCATGCTAGCGCCGGGCGGGACGGCGACGATCATCGGGATGATCCCCGTCGGCACCAAGATCGAGCTGCATGGCCCCGATTTCCTCCGCGAACGCAAAATCCAGGGCTCCCTCATGGGCTCCAACCGCTTCCGCGTCGACATGCCACGACTGGTCGAGTTCTACCTGCAGGGCAAGCTCCATCTCGACCATCTCATCTCCGGGCAGCTTCAGCTCGAACAGATCAACGACGGCTTCGCCGCGCTGCGCGCCGGCACCGCCGTGCGCAATGTCATCATGTTTCCCGGCTAAGCCGCGCCGCACCGCCGCGCTCTGACGCAGCGCCTTGTTCTTCGTCTTTCGACGCATTCGCTTATCTCCCCCAGCTTCGCTCAGACCCCGGCAGGGATTGTCGCGAGCGGTCGTTAAGAATTCCCTAGAACTGGTCTCGGTGAGCGGAAACTGCAAGCGCGCCGTTCCGTCTCCCGCCGAAGCGGGAGACGGAACGAGTCGCTCGGTTCAGTTCGATTGGATCGTCTCAGCGCCGCTCAGCAATGGTTGCGGTCGGCGCAGACATGCGACTCAGGCGAGTCGAGCCAGACATCGGCGAGATCCTGCTCGAGATAATGGCTCGGCGTGATCGTCCAGCCATGGAGGCGGGACGACATGGCGACGATGCGGTTCCACCACAGGATCGGCACCGAATAGGCCTGCGTCATCGCGCGGCGCTCGAAGGAGCGCACGATCCGGGCGCGCTCGCGCAGATCGGGGATCACCGCCTGGCCGACGAAGAGCGCGTCGAGCTGCCGGTCGGTCGCGCCGGTGTAATTGTCGGGCGAGAGATCGGGCGAGACGTACTTCGTCATCTGCAGCGTCGGATCATCGGCATAGTCGCCATCGAAATCATAGGCGGCATCGAAGTTGCCGCCTTTGAGCGCCTCGTCCCAGTGCTTGTTGTCGAGCCGCACCTCTTTCACCGAGACGCCGAGCTGCTTCCAGGCGGCGGTCACGAAATCGGCGCCAGGCCCATAGGGGATCGGAATGTCGCGATTGACGATGTTGACCGTGAGGTTGCTGACGCCGGCCTGGGCCAGGAGCCGCCGCGCCTCGGCGAGGCTCTGGGTGTAGTCGCGCGAGAAGCCCGGCAGGCGCTCGAGCTCCGCCTCGGGCGTCGCCATGGCGAAGCCGGGCCGCATGATGCCGCCGACGAACTTCATATAAGTCGTCTTCGACAGCTCATCCGCCATCTTCCAGCGGTCGATGGCGAGCGAGAGCGCCTGGCGCACGCGGACATCGTCGAACGGCTTGTGCTTGGTGTTGAAGATGAGGAGGAGATTGATCTCCCACGGGCTTTCCGAGGTCGCGATCCGGTCGCCCATCGCCGCCACGAGCTGATCGCGCTGGGTGGGCGTGACGCTGCGGAACTCGGCCTGGACCTCGCCGCTTTCGAAGGCGGAGACCAGCTTCGCGCCCGATATGAAGTGGGCGACGTAGCCATCGAGATAGGGATGGCTCGGACGGAAGTAGTGATCGAAGCGCTTCCCGGTCCAGTGGTCGCCCTTGACGTGATCGACGAAGACGAAGGGGCCGGTGCCCATGATGTGCGTCGCCGGATATGTCGGGTCCTGCTTCAGCTTCGCCGCGCTGTAGATGCAGTTCCAAGGCGAGGCGAAGTTCTCCAGCATCCCGGCCTGCGGCCAGGACAGGCGGAAGACGACGGTCAGCGGGTCGGGCGTGTCGATCTCGTGGATCGAGGCGTAATCGGCCTGGCGCGCCGAGAACACCCCGGGCGGCGGGTGGATGATGTGCTCGTAGCTCGCCTTGATGTCGGCCGCGGTGAGCTTGGTCCCGTCATGGAAAAGGACGTTCGGGCGAAGCTTGAAGGTATAGACCCGTTTGTCCGCCGATACCGTCCAGGATTCGGCGAGGTCCCCCACGACCGAGGGGTAGTTCTGCGGGTCGAATTTGAGGAGCGTCGAATAATGCGGCGCGATCGGATGGATGAAGGCGAACGACACGTTCGACGCACAATCGTAGTTGGAGGGCTCCGCCGTCACGGCGAAGTTCAAAATCCCGCCACGCTTGGGCGGCGCGTCGGCGCCGTTCTCCGCGGCGCTGAGCGGCGCGGTCCAAAGCGCCAGGACGGTGGCGGCGACCACAGTGGCGCCACGGGCGAACCTCATACTGAATTCTCCTTAACGAAACAGGTCAGCGCGCGTCGCTGCTTTGCTGCCAGCGCTGGAACTGGTCGAAGAGCTGGTCTTTCTCTTCCGCCGAGAAGGTGCGGCCGCCCGAAAGCTTGCTGCGCTCGTCGAGGAACTTGGCGAAAATGTCGCGCAGATCCTTCTCGTTGAGCGGCTGCGCCGAGGCAACAGCGTTGCTCTTGAGCCAGGCATCGGCCGGCGGAAACCGCTTCCAGCCCGGCAACTCGGCGGCGAGATTCACCTCGCCCCATTTCGGGTGGTGCGGCGGCTGCTGCAAGCGCGGAAACTGCGTGAAGAAGGCGTCAACGAAGTTCGCGACGTTGCGATAGCGCTCGCTGTCCGGCTGCAGCTTCGCCACCACCAGCGCCGTGCCGACCGCGATCGTGTCGACCGGCGCGTCGGCACCGATGAGGCGCGGGTAGTCGGCGGCGGTGAGCTGGGCCGGGACATAGGCCTTGGCGAGCGCCGGCGTCATCGGCACGGCGAGGAAATGCAGCCGGTCGCCGCCGCCGAACCGATCGAAGATCGGCGTCGGCTTGGCCGCGACGTAGGCAATGGCCGCCACATCGCCCGAAGCGAGCTTCTGCAGCGCCAGCGCGTGATCGTCGAACAGGGCCTGGACGTTGATCTTGAGCAGGCCCATCACGGCCGGGCCGGTCACCCGCGCGCCGCCGGCGAACTCGACCTTCTTGCCGGCGAGATCCTGGAGCTGCCCGATCTCGGGACGCGCCAGCACATGCAGCTCCTCGTTATGGAGCTTGGCGATATAAGTGATGGTCTCGATGTTGGGCGGCGTCTGATGCTGCTTGGCGTAATCGAGCACGTCGGTCTGGACGATCGTCATATCGACGCCGCGCAGCGCGGCGAGATCGACCAGCCCTTCGACTGCACCATGGCCGATGACCGGCAGAACGCGCCGCGTCGCGCCGTCGTCGAGCACGGTCGCGAGATCCTGCGCCATCTGGATCGAGGCCGCATCGCCCGAGGTCAGCAGCTCGACCAGGCCGCGATTGGTACGATCGGCAAGCGTATCGCCACGCGCGGCGCTGGCGTCGCCGCAGCTCAAGCCGCTGCTCAACAGGAGCGCCGCTGCCGTGCAGCGGAGCAGGAATGAGAACATCGAGCCTCTCGGCGTCATCGTCGTCACCTTTATTTCTTACTTCGAGTTCGATCCATCTGGATTGGCGGCATCGAGGCGGGCGAGCCGCGCCGCCGCCTCGTTGTTGCCGGCCGCGGCCGCGCGCCGATACCACCCCGCTGCCGTCGCGGCGTCGCCGGCAACCCCGCGCGCACCAAGCTGACGCAGGTACACCGGGTCGTAGCTCTTACCCAAACCACATTGGGCCGCGGGATCGCCCGCTTGCGCGGCGCGCTCATAGAACTGCCGAGCCGAATAGATGTCGCCCGCCGCCAGAAGCTCGTCGCCACGCTGCACCAGCAACGTCAACTCGGCGTTGGGATGCGCCGCCTTCGGCGGCTGCGGCTGCGACGGTTGCTCTTGCGACGGCACCTTCGCCGGCTCGAGCGCCGCCAAGGGGGCGATCGCTTGCGTCGCGCCGGAAGAAGCGGGCGCCGATGCCTGTGCCGCGGGCCCGGGAGACGCAGGCTGCGATGCGGCAGCAACAGGCGCCGACGCCGTGGAGGCACCAGCCTTCGGTACCGCGGGAGCCGCAGCCTCGGAGGATGCGGGAGCAGCCGCTTCTGACGGCGCCGGAGAGGCAGGCTGGGCGGCCGCCTCAGATGCCGGGGGGCTCGCCGGAGCCGCGTCAGCTGCGCGTGACGGCGCCGGCGCAGCAGGCGGGTTGGACGCGGGCTGCGGCGCGGCAGAGGCCACGGGCGGCTGGGCCGGTGTAGCCGACTCCGAGGTTGTGGTAGCGGCGGGCGCCGAACTCGCGGAAGCGGTGGGCTCGGAGCTTGCGGCAGGCGACGGCTCGGCGCTCGCTGACGCTGTCGGCGCGGACGTTGCCGGGGTCGCCGGCGCGGACGCGGCGGGCGCCGGTGCGGTGAGCGGCACGATCTTGGCGCCGATGACGACCGGGCCGTTCTGCTCGGGCGCCGCTTGAGGAGCGCTCGCCGGCGGTGTCGCGGATGGGCCGGCAGCGGGCTCGACCGCGGCCGCTTGCGCGGCAGCGGCGTCCGACGGCGCTTCTTTGGCCGTCGTCGCCGCGGCCGAGGACTTGTCCGGCGCGGCGGCGATCGGCGTTTGCGCCGAACCGGCGGTCGACGCGACGGTCGCCGACGGTTCATGGCCGCGCGGCGCGAGGAAGTAGAGCAGGCCCAACCCCGCCAGCACGGCAGCGACGACGTAGAGAGCGAGGCCGGTGCGTACCGAGAGGCGCGCCCGGCGCTTTTCCGTTGTCCCGGTCGGGGCCGATATCGCCGTCCGGCCGCCGGCCACCAGCCGTGGCGGCGGCGCCTCGAGCAGCTCCGCTTTGGCCGACCCAACTTCGGCCGGCTCAGCTTCGGACGGCGCTGCTTCGGCTGCGTCCGTTTCGGCCGCCTCCGCTTCGAGCGTCTCCGCTTCGGGCGCTTTGACTTCCAGCGGCTCCGCTTGCTCCGATTCTTCCGGCTCTACCGACGCCTCCAGTATCTCGACCGGCTCCGGCGCCGCTTCCTGGGCCGGGGGCACAATGGTAATGGTCGGAGCGGGCTCCGGCGGGGCGGCGAGGGCCGCATCGCGCCTCCCCTGGTCCAGCACGTCGAGTGCCAGGCGGTTGATCACGGCGGCGCTGCCGCCCGCCCGCACGGCGATGAGGTTCACGACCTCGGGCGGAAAGAGCGCCCGCTCATCTCCGGGAAGGACGTTCAGCTGATAGTGGAGAAATGCCCCGACTTCTTCCTGCTCGATTCGGTCGAACGGCACGCGGCCGGTGATCGCCGAGTTGAGAAAGCCGAAGGCCGGCGTTGCGAGACGCTCGGCGAAATCAGCGCTGCCGAGCAACACCACCGGCATCACATGCGGCTCGTCGAGCCGCATGAAGCGCAGCAGCTCGTCGAAGCAGGTCAAATCGAGCGACTCGGCGTTCTCGAGCACGAGGAGGCGGCGGACGCCTTTGCGCACCTCGGCCATGAGATGTGACAGCAGCGCCCAGATGCCATCGCTGCCCGCTTCCTGCCTGAGGCCGAGACGGCGGTTATAGGCGCGCACGAGAGCGCCGAAATCCATCTCTGGCCGGCAGCGCACCAGGCTGGCGCGATAGCGCTCCCTGCCCTCTTCATTGAGGAAGCGCTCGACAAGGTCGACATCGGCGGTGTGCTCGCCGCAGAGCAGCACCAGGCCGTGGCCTTTCGCCAGCTCGCGGAAGATCGCCGTGGCGATATAACGGTGATGGTGGTCGCTCTCGAAATAGCCGCTTCCGGCGGATTCGCCGGCGAAGGGACGCGGTGAGGTCGCAGCGACGGCTGCCGCCACTGGCTCTGCCACGCTTCTGATGACCGATATTGGCTCCGGCTTCCCCATGACACCGCTTCCCGCACAGTACTCCGATCCGGGATTCCGCACAGTCATGGTTAATATTTCAAGGGTGCATGTTACCGAATCGGTCAGGAAATTTCGGAATCAGCGGTAAGCGGCTGAGTCAAATGGCAAAGCGCGAGTCATAAAATCGCCACCGGCGCCTGGGGCACGCTCTGCCAGAACGCATCGTCATGGCCGAAAAAGATGCGGGCGCCGCCGGCCTCGAGCGCCGCGAGGCGCTCCAGCGAGGCCAACATCTCGGCGCGGTCATGGACATTCTTCGGCAAGCGGCGCTCGCGCAAGGTCTGGCAGAAATAGCAGGCGTCGGCGGCGATCACGACGTCGCCCCCATCGAGTCGCAAGCGCAGCGACTGGTGTCCCGGCGTATGACCATGCGTCGGCAGGCAGACGACGCTGCCATCGCCGAAGACGTCATGCTCGCCGTCAACCTGGCGCAGCTTATGGCCGAGATCGAAATCGCGGCGGTTGAAACCGCGTCGTGCTGCGAGATCAGGGTCCATGCCTGCCGCCCACTCGCGCCGCTGTACGATGACGGTGGCGTTCGGAATAAGCGCATTGCCGCCGACATGATCGAAATGCAGATGCGAGTTGATGACGAGGTCGATGCGCGCGGGATCGCGACCGAGGGCGGCGAGGCGGGCGCTGATCTCCTCACCTGGCGTATAATGAAAACGGAATAAGTCCTTGACGCGCGCGCCGACGCGCGCGATCGGGTCGCGTTGGCAATCGGGATGCATACCGGTGTCGAAGAGCGCCAAACCTTTGGGGTGCTCGATGAGATAGGCGGGAATCGGCAGCCGCGCCTCGCCCTCGCCGCCTTCCATGAGATAGCCGAGCTTGCCGGTGATATGGCCGCAGGTCATGGCGTAGAGCTTCACGCCCATCGGAGGCCTCCTCTGTCGCTGGCGCTGCCGATTATGCGCGCGGCCGCGCGTTTCGCCAGAGGCGACCGCCAGACGCTATCCGCCGACGCCCCAGCGCCGTGCCCAGCCGAGCCCGGCCGCGGTGCCGGCGGCGGGCCGATACTCGCAGCCGACCCAGCCGTCATAACCGAGCTCGTCCAGGAGCTTGAGCAGATAGGCGACATTGACCTCGCCGCGATCGGGCTCGTGGCGCTCCGGCACGCCGGCGATCTGCACATGCGCGATCAGCGGCAGCAGACGACGGATATGCGTTGCGAGATCGCCGGCGACGATCTGGCAGTGATAGAGGTCGAGCTGCAGGCGGACATTGACGCGCTCGACCTTGGCGAGGATCGCCGCGGCCTGTTGCGGCGTGTTGAGGAAATAGCCGGGGATGTCGCGCGGGTTGATCGGCTCGATCAGCAGCTCCAGGCCTTCACGCGCGGCGAGATCGGCGCCGCGGCGCAGATTGGCGACGAGCACCGCCTCCCCTTCCGATTTGTCGCGGCCGGCCGGCCACAGGCCCGACAACACATGGAGGCGCTTGCCGCCGGTGGCGCGGGCATAGGCGAAAGCGCGCTCGAGATCGGCAAGGAACGCAGCTTCCCGTCCGGGCAGAGCGGCGAGGCCGCGCTCGCCCTTGTCGCGATCGCCCGAGGGCAGGTTGAAGAGCGCCAGCGTGAGGCCATGGCGCCGGAGCCGCTCGGCGATAGCCTCGGCCGGCGCCTCATAGGGGTTGAGGCATTCGACGCCGCGAAAGCCACTCGCCGCCGCCGCTTCGAAGCGGTCGAGAAAAGGCAGCTCCTGAAAGAGGAAATGGAGATTGGCGGCGAGCTTCGGCATCGGCGTCCCCGGCTGTTGGCGGCCGTATTTGACCGCGCCGGCAACGTCGGGTCCACCTCTACGGAAGATCAGGGGATATAGGGGCCGATCTCGAGATAGATGCTATAGGCGCCGACCGCGGCAAGGACGAGAAGGACGGCGAAGCCCAGCACGCGGAAGAAGCCGGTCTGCCGCGGCTCGCGACCGCCGCCGGTGATCGCCGAAGAGACGACGACGCGGTCGGCATCGGTGAGCGCCAGCGGCGCTTCCAGCCCGCGACGCGGCTCGCCAGAAAGCCGCATCGGCTCGCGCTCGGCGCCCGCATCGTTCGCGGTGGGTCGCATGGCAGGGCGCGGCGCGGCGGCGCGAAGCGGCACCGCGTCGCGCGGCGCGGCGCCCAGGGGCGTGAAGCTCGGCTCGGCGCGGGCGGTACGGGAACGCGGGGGAAAGGCCATGGCGGATCCAATCAAAAGTTGCCGGACCCTCCCATTCCCGTGTGGCGAGAGTTAGGCGGGGCTTGCCACATCCCCGCCGCAATTGACCCTATCCCGCCGCGCGCGCCGTCCGGGACCGCCGGCTGCGGGCCTCTTGCGTAGCGGCGAGTTCGGCGTCGATCGCCTCAAAGGTGCGGCCGCGCGTCTCGAAGGCGAAAGCGAGATAGACGATCCCCGCGAGCGCGAACCAAGCGGCGAGATAGAGGAAGGCCGGGGTGATCGCAGCGATGGTCATCTTGGGATTCACCATGTTGGACGAGCCGAGGATGAGCGCGAGCCCGGCCGGACCAATCACCTTGCCGATGCCGCCGAAGCCATAAGCCGAGCCCATGCCAGTAGCGCGCAGCCGCTGCGGCCACACCTCGGCCGCGTAGGGCCCGACGATCGGCCAGCCGCCATTGCCGATGGTCTGCACCAGAATGAGCAGCAGCCAGAACACCGACACGGTGCCGATCATTGCCGTGGGAAAGAGGCCGGCCAGGACCGTGGCCGCCGCCCCGCCCAGCCCGACGATTGCGCCGGAGCTGCGCCGCCCGATCGCCTCGGAAAGCCAGGCGAAGACGAAGCGGCCGACCAGGCTGCCGATATTGACGAAGATCATCCAGAAGGACGCCTCTTGCGCCGGCACCCCCATGACCAGCATGAGCAGGATCGGCGACCAGAGCCCGAGACCGTAGACGGCGGTCTGAATGCCGAGATTGCTGAGCCACGAGACCGCGAGGCTGCGCGGATAGCGGAACAGCTCCATGAAGCGGGGCGCCGGCGCGGGCGGCGTCGGCGCCGGCAGCGGCAGGGTTTTGGGATCGACCTTGAGCGCCCAACCGAGCGCGCGCCGCGCCTCTTCAGGCCGCCCCGCGCGCAGCAGCCAATGCGGCGACTCCGGCACCCAGGCGCGGATCAGCAGGGTCAACAACGCCGGAATGAGGCCGACTGCGAAGAGGCCGCGCCAGCCGACATGCGGCGCCAGGTAGGCGCCGAGGACCGCGCCCAACATGGTGCCAAGCGGAATGAAGCAGGTGACGAGCCCGCTGATGAAGCCACGCCTCGCCGTCGGAATGAACTCCTGCACCAAGGGCAGGTCGACGCAGTAGAGCCCGCCGACGCCGAAGCCGACGAAGAAGCGGAACACGGTAAGAAAGATCCAGCCATGCTCCGGTGTCAGCGCCAGGATGCCGGTGGCGAGCGAGAAATTGAGGACGGTCGCCAGGAACACCGTTCGCCGGCCGATGCGGTCGGCGATGTAGCCCCAGATATAGGCGCCGGCGATCGCGCCGACGCCCGAGGAGAGCAGGATGAGACCGGACTGGCCGTAGGTGAGCTGCCACGGCTTGACGATGAAAGCGAGGACGTAGCCGATGAGGTAATAGTCGAAGAATTCGAGCGCATCGCCGATGGCGGCGGCAGAGACGATCTTCCACTGATTGACCGTGAGCCGCGTTTGCCGGTCGAGATAGTCGAGCATCGCTTCCTCCCTCCCCGTTCGCCGCTTCGGCGCGGTGTATCCTTTATGTGATCATTTGATCGCCAACGGATTGACCGGCGAGCCGACGGCGCCGGTGATCGGCAGTGCCGGCGCCACGAACATGAACTCGTAGCGGCCATCCGCGGCGCAATCGCGCGCGAGCTCGGCGAGATAGAAGATCTCGCCGAGGCTGAGGCCCATCATCGGGATGGCGATCCAGTGCCAGGGCTGCGTCGCCTCATCGGTCTGGTTCGGGCGGACCTCGACGCCCCAGGTGTCGGTGGCGATCGCCGCCACTTCATGCGCGTGCAGCCAGTCGAGCGTCTCGAAGGCGAGGCCGGGCGCGTCGCCGCCGGAATAGCCGTCCCAATTCCGCGCCGCGAGCTTCGCCTCCATCTGACCGGTGCGGACGAGCAGAAAGTCGCCGCGCCGCACCTCGACGCCGAAGCGCCGCTCCGCTTCCTCCAGCATCGCATTGGTGACGGCGAAACCGTCGGGCAGATGGTCGACGCCCTGCAGCCGGGCGATGTCGAGCAGCACGCCGCGCCCGACCATGCGCTCGCGCGTTTGCTCGATGCCGCATTTCTGCGCTCCGGCGCTGGTCACCGTGCGGCAGTCGTAGCCGTTCCACATATGGTCGCCGTAGAAGATGTGGCCGAGCCCGTCCCATTGCGTACCGCATTGCAACGGCAGGATCAGGATGTCGTCGGCGGCGCGGATCTTGCGGTGGTCGAGCACGCCGGAATAGGCGTCCGTGCCGGTGCGAGTCATGACGTGGATCGGGTTGAAGCGGCCGAGCGGCGGGTAGTTGCTCTTGCCGCCCTGCGGCCCGCCGGTGTCGTAGGCGAGCGCCAGGGACATGACCTTACCCTTCTGGACGAGGCGCGCGGCGGCGACGATGTCCTCGGGGCGGGTGAAGTTGAGCGTGCCGATCTCGTCCGCTTCTCCCCAGCGTCCCCAGTTCTTCAGCCGCTCGGCCGCGGCGCGGATATCGGCCATGGTGAGCTTTCGCCGGCCGTCGCCGCTGGCTGTCATGCTTCCTCCCCGGGGACCGTCGTTATCAGCCGATCACAATTAAACGGAGCTTGGGCGGACCGGTCAATCGCGGTGCCGCCGCTGCTGCTGACCCAGGGCATGCACACGTCTCGCCTTCTGCTCTCGAAAGCGATCTAAACCGCGGTATTTTTCGGATGCGCGCAGGCCCTCGCGCTGCTGACAGAATCTGTCACCGGGCGCGGCTATTCTCGCCAGGATCGCTGATTCGCAATGAGATTTCCCATGACCGGCACCGCGCTCGACCGCATCCCCGCGCCCCCCTCCGCCAAGCTGCTCGGCTGGCGTCTCGTCGATTGCGACGCGGCGCGCGGCTGGGTCAGGATCGCCTTTGATGGCAAGCGCGACTTCCTCAACCCTGCCGGCTTCATCCAGGGCGGCATTCAAGCCGCCATGCTCGACGACACCATGGGTCCCGCGGTGTGGCTGATGACGGAAGGCGCGCTCTATCCGGCGACCATCGACATGAGCGTCAGCTTCCTCGCGCCGGCAAAGCCGGGACCGCTTTTCGGCGAAGGCTCCGTGCTGCGGCTTGGCAGCACCATCGCGTTTCTCGAGGCGAAACTGCTCGACGGCGCGGGCCGGCTCGTTGCCCGCGCTACCGCCTCGGCGCGGCTGCTGCCGGCGGCGCGCGCGCTCAGCCTCAGGCGAGAGCTGCCGCGCGCCGCCAATGATGCCTTTGCGATGGCGCCATGAGCGACGGTCGCGATATCATCACGCTTTATGGCTTCGGGCCGAAATTCGCTCTGCCCGAGGCGAGCCCGTTCGTGATGAAGTCCGAGCTGCAGCTCAAGCTGGCCGGGCTGCCCTATCGCCTCGAGCGCGCCTCGCCCCGGGATGCGCCCAAGGGCAAGCTGCCCTTCATCCGGGATGGCGCGCGGGTGATCGCGGATTCGACCTTCATCCGCCGGCACATCGAAAACTCGCGGCAGATCGATCTCGAGGCGGGCCTCGGCGCCGCCGAGCGCGCGACCGGCTGGGCGATCGAGCGGATGCTCGAGGATCAGCTCTATTGGGCGATGCTGCATCTGCGCTGGGCCGACGATGCCAATTTCGCCAAAGGTCCGAGCCAGTTCTTCGCCGGCCTCCCCGACGAAGTCCGCGATGCGCGCCGCGCGCAGCTCCTGGCGAACATCGGGGTGCATGGTCTCGGCCGGCACAATGCCGCGGAGATCGCTGCGCTCGGCGACCGCTCCCTCGCCGCGCTCTCGGCGCTGCTCGGCGAGCGGCCTTATCTCTTCGGTGACGCGCCCAGCGCCGTTGATGCCATCGCCGCCGCCATGGTCGTCTCTGTCGCGACGCCCTTCTTCGACGGCGCGCTCACCCGCGCCGCGCGTGGCTATGCCAATCTCATGGCCTATGGCGAGCGCATGATGTCGCGTTACTACCCGGACTTCGCCACCGGCTTTTTTCCCTAGAGAGAGCGACGCGCTACCTGCCGGTCCGGTTGGGACGGTAGCCATGACCGACGAGGTCCTTGCGGCAGGCATAGCCGCCGGTCTTGGTGCTGCCGTAGAGATTCTGACCGCGGTAGTAATAGACGCGCGTCGCCGCATCGACCCAGACGATGATATCCGTGGGGCAATGCTGCTCGGCTTCGGCTTCGCTGGCGAAGAGCGGCGCCTCGGCTTTTGCCGCGAGCGCGGCTCCGGCCATCGCAATCAAAGTCAGCACCAGAAGTAAGCTCAGAAGCCGCGCCATGGCATTCCGCCGCGCCAGATCCCGTCGCTCTCGTCAGAATGGGCGCAAGCGGCGCGCCGTGCAACCCGAGCGTCTTGATGCACATCAATGCGGTGGCTTGCGGCGCTGCGGCAGACTTCACGCTCCCCCGCGGGAGGCAGCCATGAGCTATTATTTCAGCAAGGTCTTGCACACCGAGTTCGGCAAGGCCGTCGAGCGCACGGTCGAGGTGCTGAAGCAACAGGGCTTCGGCATCATCACCGAGATCGACGTCAAGGAGACGTTCCGGAAGAAGCTCGATCTCGACTTCCGCAACTACCGCATTCTCGGCGCCTGCAATCCGAGCTTGGCGCATGAGGCGCTCCGCCTCGAAGACAAGATCGGCACGATGCTGCCCTGCAATGTCGTGGTGCAGGAGATCGCGCCGGGCACGATCGAGATCGCGGCGATCGATCCGGTCGCCTCGATGCAGGCCGTCGACAATCCGGCGCTGAAGCGGCCGGCGCTGGAGGTGCAGGAGCGGCTCAGGAAAGTCGTGGCCGCACTCTAGCCCGGCGCCGGAACCCGCCACCGGCGGCGGTAATTGCCGATGATGAATCTTCTGGCACTGCTCTCGGGATCGCTGGTCGGGTTCTCGCTCGGCCTCATCGGCGGCGGCGGGTCGATCCTGGCCGTGCCGCTCTTGCTGTACGTCGTCGGGATCAGCGACCCGCATGTCGCGATCGGCACCAGTGCCCTTGCCGTCGCCGCCAACGCCTTCGTCAACCTTGCCGGACATTGGCGTGCCGGCACGGTGAAATGGCCTTGCGCCGCCGCCTTCGCGGCCTCCGGGGTCGTCGGCGCGGCGATCGGCTCGACGCTCGGCAAAGCGTTCGACGGCAGGAAGCTGCTCTTCGTCTTTGCGCTGGTGATGATCGCCGTCGGCGCCGCCATGCTGCGGCCGCGGCTGTCGGGCGGCGATCCCGGCGTGCGCATCAATCCGCGGATCGCGCTGCGCCTCATCGCGGTCGGGCTCGTCGCCGGCGCGATCTCCGGCCTCTTCGGCATCGGCGGCGGCTTCCTGATCGTGCCCGGGATCATGCTCGGCAGCGGCATGCCAATCCTCAACGCCATCGGCTCTTCGCTGTTCTCGGTGGGCGCCTTCGGGCTCACCACCGCAGTCAACTATGCGCTGTCGGGGCTC
>DATIYL010000207.1:0-5216 GCA_035517635.1 Allostellaceae bacterium
ATGATCGAGCGGCTCTCGCGCCGCGCTGAAACGAGGCGCGCCTGCTTCAGCTGTGCCAAGTGGAAGGAAAGCGTCGGCAAGGGCAGGCCGAGGCGCTCGGCAATCCTTCCCGCCGGCAGCCCCTCCGGCCCGGTCTCGACCAGCAGGCGATGGATGTCGAGCCGGGTTTCCTGAGCGAGCGCGGCAAGGGCGGCGATGGCAACATCTTTTTCCATAATTCCAAATATATGGAAATAATGGGCCGGGTCAAGCCCGTGCTGTACGGAGCGGCAAACGTCACGATCACGTGACCCGAGCCGTCGGACAAATCACTGTTTCGCCACGATTCCATCGAATTCGGGTCGCATTCCCGGTGTCTCTTACAGGGGCGCGAGACGAATCGGCTCGTCTCCGTTCTTCGCAAGCGGTCATCCCCCCGACCGCATATTGAGACGGCCCCGGCTCCCTCCCCCCGCCGGGGCCGTCGTTTTTGCGGGAAGCCGCTGGCCGCTAATGGCATGATCCGGCCCCGCCATGCCCAACCCTTCGCCTTCCGTACCGCCGCTCGGCTTTGCCGGGCTGGGACTCGCCTGCCGCCGCGGCGAGCGGCTGGTTTTCGCCGGGCTCGATTTCGCGCTGCCGCCGGGCGGGGCGCTGCTGCTGACCGGGCCCAATGGCAGCGGCAAGTCGAGCCTGCTGCGGCTGATGGCCGGGCTCACCCGGCCCGAAGCGGGGCGTCTCGCCTGGAACGGCGCGCCCATCGCCGACGACCCTGCGGCGCATCGCGCCCGCCTCCACTTCATCGGCCATCAGGACGCCTTGAAGCCGGTGCTGACCGTGGCCGAGACCCTCGCCTTCTGGGCCGGGATGCGCGGCGGCGCCGATGTCGCGGCCGGGCTCCAGCGCTTCCGCCTGGCGGCGCTGGCGGAATGGCCGTGCCGGCTGCTGTCGGCCGGGCAGCGGCGACGGCTGGCGCTGGCGCGGTGCGTGGCGAGCCCGGCGCCGCTCTGGCTCCTCGACGAGCCCGCCAACGGCCTCGACACCGAGGCGCTCGCCGACCTCCTCGCCGCCATCGCCGAGCATCGGGCGGCGGGCGGCGCGGTGGCGCTGTCGACGCATGCAAAGCTGCCGCTGGCGGCCGCCGAGGAGCTGTCGCTGGCGGGTTTCGCCCGGCGGGCGGCGTGAGCGCCTTCCGCCGGCTCGTGCTGCGCGATCTGCGCCTGGCGTTCCGGCAAGGCGGCGACGCGGCGATGGTGGTGGGGTTCTTCGTCCTTACCATCGTGCTCTTCCCGTTCGGCGTCGGACCGGAGCCGGCGCTGCTCGCGCGCATCGCCGCCGGCATTCTCTGGGTGACAGCGCTGCTGGCGGCGCTGCTGTCGCTGGAGCGGCTCTTCCAGGCAGATTGGGAGGATGGCAGCCTCGAAGCGCTGGCGCTGATGCCGCTGCCGCTCGAAGCGCAAGTACTGGCGAAGTGCCTCGCGCACTGGCTGGTGACGGGTTTGCCGCTGACCTTGGTGGCGCCGCTTCTCGGCCTGCTGCTGCACCTCGAGGCCGCGGGCTATCCCGTGCTGGTGCTGAGCCTGCTGCTGGGCACGCCCAGCCTCAGCCTCATCGGCGCCATCGGCGCGGGCCTCAGCCTCGGCGCGCGGCGCGGCGGCGTGCTCTTGTCGCTGCTGGTGCTGCCGCTCTATATCCCGATCCTGATCTTCGGCGTCGCGGCGGTCGAGGCGAGCATCGGCGGTTTCGCCGCCCGGCCGCATCTGTTGCTGCTGGGTGCCTTCCTCGCCGGCGCCTTGCCGCTGGCACCGCTCGCCGCCGCCGCGGCGCTGCGCCAGGCCTTGGAATAGGAGCCTGAGATTGCAGGAAGTTCACACGGCGCGGCGGCAGAACTGCGTTAGACATTTGCGGTAGATCAAGGCTATCGGCCCCGGAATTCAGTATCGACAGCGCCCATGCACCGCTTCGCCAATCCTGCCCGCTTCATGCGCCTCAGCGCGGCGATCTTGCCCTGGACCGCGGCGCTTGCGGTGGCGTTGCTGGGCCTCGGCATCTATCTCGCCCTCTTCGTCGCGCCACCCGATTACCAGCAGGGCGAGGCGGTGCGCATCATGTATGTGCATGTGCCCGCCGCCTGGCTCGCGAGCTTCGTCTATGCGCTGGTCGCGCTGATGAGCGCCGTCGCGCTCATCTGGCGCCACCCGCTCGCCGACATCGCGGCGCAAAGCGCGGCGCCGCTCGGTGCCGGCTTCACCTTGCTCTGCCTCGTCACCGGCTCGCTCTGGGGCGCGCGCATGTGGGGCACCTGGTGGGTCTGGGATGCGCGCCTCACCTCGGTGCTGGTGCTGTTCTTCCTCTATCTCGGCTATATCGCGCTGGTGAACGCCTTCGACGAGCCCGGCCGCGGCGCGCGCGCCGGCGCCATCCTGGCGCTGGTCGGTGTCGTCAACCTGCCGATCATCAAATTCTCCGTCGATTGGTGGAACACGCTGCATCAGCCGGCGAGCGTCTTCCGCCTCGGCGGGCCGACGATCGCCGCCGCGATGCTCTGGCCGCTGTTGATCATGGCGCTGGGCTACACACTGCTCTTCGCAGCCTTGCTGATGGTGCGCATGCGCACGGCCCTGCTCGCGGCGAAACTGCGCGCGCTCCGCCTCGCCGAGGTCGAGCGCGAGGCCGCCAGCTTGATGCCGCAGCAGCAGACGGCGCTGTCGTGACCACCGCGGTGATGACTTATCTCGCCATGGGCGGCTATGCCGCTTATGTCTGGCCGGCCTATGGCGTCACTTTGCTGGTGCTGGGCGGGCTCACGCTCTGGTGCGTCGGCGCTTATCGCCGCCGCCAACGCGAGCTCGAGCGGCAGCAGCGCGAGAGCGGACGATGACACGCAAGCGCCGGCGTCTTATCGCCGTGCTCGCCGGCCTCGGCATGCTCGGCCTCGCCACCGGCCTCGTGCTCAGCGCCTTCAGCGACAATCTCGTCTTCTTCTACAGCCCGACCGATCTCAAGGAGAAACCGGCGCCGCGCGGCCGCGAGCTGCGCATCGGCGGCCTCGTCGAAGCGGCGAGCCTGCGCCATGAAAGCGACGGCAAGACGGTCGAGTTCCGCGTCACCGACGGCAAGAGCGACGTCCCCGTCACCTATAGCGGCGCGCTGCCCGATCTCTTCCGCGAGGGCCAGGGCGTCGTCGTCGAAGGCAAGCTCGACAACGCCGGCGCATTCCGCGCCGACACCGTCCTTGCCAAGCATGACGAGCGCTACATGCCGCGCGAGGTGGTGGAGGCGCTGAAGAAATCCGGCCATTGGCAGGAAGGCGCGGCGCAGCCGCAAGGCGAGGCGCAGCGATGATCGTCGAGCTCGGCCATTACGCCCTCATCCTCGCGCTGATGCTGGCGCTGCTGCAATCGACGGTGCCGCTCGTCGGCGCGGCGCGGCGCAATCTCGCCTGGATGACCTTGGGGCGGAGCACGGCGGTGGCGCAGTTCCTGCTCATCGCCTTCGCCTTTGCCGCGCTCATCAACGCCTATGTCACCTCGGATTTCTCGGTGGCGAATGTTGCCGAGAACAGCAGCGTGGAGAAGCCGCTGCTCTATCAGATCACCGGCGTCTGGGGCAACCACGAGGGTTCGATGATCCTCTGGGTGTTCATCCTGTCGCTGTTCGGCGCCGCCGTCGCCTGGTTCGGCAACAACCTGCCGCCGGCGCTGCGCGCCCGCGCGCTGGCGGTGCAGGGGATGATCGGCACCGGGTTCCTGCTCTTCATCCTGCTCACCTCCGACCCGTTCCGGCGGCTGGTGCCGGCGCCGCTCGAAGGGCAAGGCCTCAACCCCGTGCTGCAGGATCCCGGCCTCGCCTTCCATCCGCCCTTTCTCTATTTGGGTTATGTCGGCTTTTCCGTCGCCTTCTCCTTTGCCGTGGCTGCGCTCATCGAAGGCCGCGTCGACGCCGCCTGGGCGCGCTGGGTGAGGCCCTGGACGCTCGCCGCCTGGTGTGCGCTCACCATCGGCATCGCCATGGGCAGCTGGTGGGCCTATTACACGCTGGGCTGGGGCGGCTGGTGGTTTTGGGATCCGGTCGAGAACGCCTCCTTCATGCCTTGGCTCGCCGGCACGGCGCTGCTGCATTCGGCGATCGTCGTGGAAAAACGCGACGCGCTGAAGAGCTGGACCATCCTGCTCGCCATCGTCACCTTTTCGCTGTCGCTCATCGGCACTTTCCTGGTGCGCTCGGGCGTGCTCACTTCGGTGCATGCCTTTGCCGTCGATCCGGCGCGCGGCAGCTTCATCCTGCTGCTGCTGGTCATTGCCATCGGCGGCTCGCTCGCGCTCTATGCCTGGCGTGCGCCGCAGCTCAAAGGCGGCGGCCTCTTCGCGCCGATCTCGCGCGAGGGCGCGCTGGTGCTCAACAATCTCCTGCTCTGCACCGGCTGCGCCACGGTGTTCCTCGGCACGCTCTATCCGCTCTTCTCCGACGCCATCGGCGGGCCGAAGCTGTCGGTGGGCTTTCCCTTCTTCGACCGCACCTTCGTGCCGCTGATGGTACCGGTGCTCGTCGCGGTCGCGGCGGGGCCGCTGCTCGCCTGGAAGCGCGGCGATCTTCGCGGCGCGCTGCAGCGGCTCTGGCTGGCGCTGGCCGGCAGCGCACTCGTCGTGCTGGCGGGGCTCTATGTGACGGCGGGCGGGCCGATGCTGGCGGTTTTGGGGCTCGGCCTCGCCGCCTGGGTCTTTCTTGGCGCGGCCGTCGAATGGAGCGAGCGCGTGCGGCTCGGCCGTGCGCCGCTCGCCGACAGCATTCGCCGCGCCCGCACCATGCCGCGCGCAGCGCATGGCATGACGCTCGCGCATATCGGGCTCGCCGTCACCGTCGCCGGCATCGCTGCCTCCGCCTGGCAGCAGGAGCGCATCGAGGTGGTGCGGCCCGGTGGAACGGTCGCGCTCGCCGGCTATGTGCTGCGCCTCGACGAGGTCGGGAAGCAGCCGGGGCCGAACTTCACCGCCGACCGCGCCGACATCACGGTGAGCCGGAAGGGCGAGACCATCGCCGTCATGCATCCGGAGAAGCGCTTCTTTCCGCTGCAGCAGATGTCGACGAGCATGACCGCGATCCACACCAATCTGCTCGCCGATCTCTATGTCGCGCTCGGCGACAGCGACGGCAAAGGCGGCTGGACGCTGCGCGCTTATTGGAAGCCGCTGGTGCCGTGGATCTGGATCGGCGCGGTGCTCATGTCCGGCGGCGGC
>DATIYL010000208.1:0-18466 GCA_035517635.1 Allostellaceae bacterium
CATCACCGATTTGCCGAGAACGCGCTGCGACAGCTTGTCGATCGCCGCGGTCACGCCGGGCGAGCCGAAGCCTTCATCGAACTCGCGCCAGCCGACGATGCCGTCCTCCGCGGTAAGCTTGACGAAATGGTAATTGCGCCAACCGGCGTCGCAATGCAGCGTCTCGATCGCCCGAACCTTCATCGTTCGCTCCCTCGTTTTAGAGTCACCACGGAGACACGGAGGGACACGGAGAAGAAGCGATCGGCATAGCGCACTCGCCTTACTTCTCCGTGTCCTCCGTGCCTCCGTGGTAATCCTGCTTTGCCTTTCAGCGCTTCTGGAGGGCTTTCGCCAGCCTGAGGCGCAGCGCGTTCAGTTTGATGAAGCCTTCGGCGTCGCGCTGGTCATAGACCTGATCCTCCTCGAAGGTCACATGCGCGAGGCTGTAGAGGCTCTTCGGCGATTTGCGTCCGACGACACGCGTGCCGCCCTTGTAGAGCTTGAGGCGCACCGTGCCTTCGACATTCTCCTGGCTCTTGTCGATGAGCGCCTGCAGCATCAGCCGCTCGGGCGCGAACCAGAAGCCGTTATAGACGAGTTCGGCATAGCGCGGCATCAGCTCGTCCTTCAGATGCGCCGCGCCGCGGTCGAGCGTGATGCTCTCGATGCCGCGATGCGCGGCGTGGAGGATGGTGCCGCCCGGCGTCTCATAGACGCCGCGCGATTTCATGCCGACGTAACGGTTCTCGACGAGATCGAGCCGGCCGATGCCATGCTTGCCGCCCAGCTCGTTGAGCCTAGCCAGCAGATTGGCCGGCGACAGGCGCACGCCATCGACCGAGACCGCGTCGCCGCGCTCGAAACCGATGTCGACATATTCGGGCTCGTCCGGCGCCGCTTCGGGCGCCACGGTGCGGCTGTAGACGAATTCCTCGGGCTCGCTCCAGGGATCCTCGAGCACCTTCCCTTCGGCGGAGATGTGCAACAGGTTGGCGTCGGTCGAGAACGGCGCTTCGCCGCGCTTGTCGCGCGGGATCGGGATCTGATGCTTCTCGGCGTATTGGATCAGCTTGGTGCGCGAGGTGAGGTCCCATTCGCGCCACGGCGCGATCACTTTGATCTCGGGCTTCAGCGCGTAGTAGCCGAGCTCGAAGCGCACCTGGTCGTTGCCTTTGCCGGTAGCGCCATGCGCCACGGCATCGGCGCCGACCTGTTCGGCGATCTCGATCTGCCGCTTGGCGATGAGCGGGCGCGCGATCGACGTGCCGAGGAGGTACTGCCCTTCATAAAGCGCATTGGCGCGAAACATCGGGAAGACGAAATCGCGCACGAACTCTTCGCGCAGATCCTCGATGAAGATCTCTTTGACCCCCATCATTTCGGCTTTCTTGCGCGCCGGCTCCAGCTCTTCGCCCTGGCCGATATCGGCGGTGAAGGTCACCACCTCGCAGCGATAAGTCTCCTGCAGCCAGCGCAGGATCACCGAGGTGTCGAGCCCGCCGGAATAGGCGAGCACGATCTTCTTCACCTTGCCGCTCATGACGTCCGGAAGCCTTCCCAGAAATGCCGATCGCGCCGCGAGTATAAGTGGCGAGCCGGCCGCGGCAAGGGGCGCGGGGCTCAGCCGCGGCGGATCTTGCGCGGTGCCGCAGGGCCGAAGAAGCGCTCCACCACCCGCCAATAGCCGACCGGCATGAGCCATTGCAGCGTTGCCAGCAACTTGGCATCGGCGCCGAGCACGACGCGGCGCTCGTCGCGCTCGATGCCGTGCAAAATGCGCGCCGCCGCCGCGTCGGGCGTGGTGCGCGCCATCCGCTCGAAACGCTTCACCGCGGCGTCGCGGCGCTCGATATCGAAGCGCGGCGGCAGGCGCGCATTGCGCGCGATATTGGTCCTGACCCCGCCGGGATGGACTTGGGTGACGATGATGCCGCTGCCGGCAAGCTCGTGGCGGAGCGCCTCGCTGAAGCCGCGCACGGCGAATTTGCTCGCGGCATAGGCCGTCTGGCCGGGCGGCGCGATGATGCCGAAGATGCTGGAGAGGTTGACGATATGGGCCCGCCGCTCGGCGCGGAGCAGCGGCAGGAACAGCTTGGTGCCGTAGACCACGCCCCAGAAATTGATCTCGATCAGCCAGCGCATATCGTCGAGTTGGAGCTCCTCGAAGCTGCCGCCCAGCGCCACCCCGGCATTGTTGACGAGAAGCTGAACGCGGCCATGCGCCTTCTTCGCCTCGTCGCGGAACCGCGTCATTGCTTCCAGGTCGGCGACATCGACGGCATGGCTCGAGACGGTGCCGGCGCCGGCCTTCTTGGCATCGGCCGCGGTATTGGCGACGGCATGCGCATCCTTGTCGGCGAGCGCCAGCGCCGCGCCCTTTCGCGCCAGCGCCAGCGCCAGCGCGCGGCCGATGCCGCCGCCCGCGCCGGTGATGACGGCAACCGTCCCCTTGGTCAGCTTCATGGCTCCTCCCGATCGGCGCCGCGGAAATTCGGTCTATCCTATGGTACCATGCGACGGATGAAGCCTGCCGCTTCGGCAAGCGCGGCGCGGCCTTCCGGCAGGAACGGCGCGAAGAACTGCCAGACATGCGGCAGACCGTGCCAGGCGCGGAACGCGACGGTGACGCCGGCTTTCTCCGCTTTCTCGGCGAGGCGCGCTGCGTCATCGAGCAGCACCTCGCTGTCGCTCGCCTGGATGAAGAGCGGCGGCAACCCCGTGAGTTCGGCAAAGAGCGGCGAGGCGAGCGGATCGGTCGCCCGCCGGTCGCCAAGATAGATCTGCGCCGCTTCGGCGACGCGGTGGCCGCGGAACATGGCATCGCTCGCGTCATTGGTCCGGAGCGACCGACCGGTGCCGGCAAGGTCGGTCCAAGGCGAGAACAGCACGGCGCCGGCCGGAAGCTCGTCGCCGGCATCGCGCAGCGAGAGCAGCAACGCCAGGGCCAAGCCGCCGCCGGCGCTGTCGCCAGCGACAGTGATTCGCCGCGCCGGCGTGCCCGCGGCGCGGAGACCGCGATACGCCGCAACCGCATCCTCCACCGCCGCCGGGAAGCGGTGCTCGGGCGCCAGGCGATAGGCGGGCGCGTAGCAGCGTGAGTCGCTGGCGACGGCAAGGCGGGTCGTGATGCTACGATGCGTCTCGGGCGAGCAGAAGTAATAGCCGCCGCCATGGAGATAGAGGAGGGTACGCCCGCCTGGCGCCATGGCTCCGGTTCGCTCGATCCATTCGCCCGGCAGCGGCTCGGTCGCGGCGGCAATGCGCCATCCCGCCGGCAGCCGCGCCTTCATCGCCATGCGTCGCGCCCGCAGGCGCGCTTGCGCGACGTCGATCGCGCGATCGGCGCGCCGCTTCACGCGCCAGCGCAGCAGCAAGGTCAATGCCGTGTTTTGCCAGCTCATAGGCGCCCCTCGCGCGACCTTACCCCAGCCGTCTCTGCCCCTGCAGCGGGAAGGGGCGGCAGCCGACGACGAGCGGTCTCAGGCATTTCTGCTTTCGGGCGTCAGGGAAACCGGCTAGGGTGATTTTGTGCCGCTTTAGGGCACATACCCTAGACTATTTGTCAAACGCTAAAATAGGGCGACGGGGCGGTGCGGACGCGGGAACGGATCTTGAAGGCGGCGCTCCATCTCTTCAACGAGCGCGGCGAGGCCCATGTGTCGCTCGCCCAGATCGCGGGGCGGCTCGGCATCAGCGAAGGCAATCTCTGGTACCATTTCCGCACCAAGCGCGACCTCGTCGGCGCGCTCTTCGCCGAGCTCGAGGAGCGCATCGAGCGCAATCTTTCGCGCGAGCCGGCGGCCGCCGGCAGCCATCTCGCCGATTTCGGCGACTATGCGCGGCAGAGCTTCCGCGACATCTGGGAATACCGCTTCCTCTACCGCCACCGCTTCGATCCCGAGGAAGAGAGCGAGCTGGCGCAGCGCGCCGCGGACCTTGCCGAGCGTGCCCATCGCTATACCGAGCGCATCCTCACCGAGATGGTGACGCGCAAGCTGCTTGCCGCGAGCCCGCAGGAGATCATCGAGCTTGCCGCCAATGCGTGGATCATCTCGCGCTACTGGGTGGAGTACCTGCAGGAGCGGCACGGCCTCGTCCGCATCACCGAGGCCGATCTGCAGGCCGGCGTCAAGCAGCTCTTCGCGCTCTACCGCCCGCACCTCACCGAAGCCGCCCGCGCGCAGATCAAAGCGCATGAGGAGCCGCGAAAGCTGGCGCGCGGGTAATCAGACAGAACTGCCTTCGGCGGCGCCAGCGCGCTTACGGCAGCCATGCCCGCCAGGCCGGCCAGCCCTCGACGAGATCCGCGATCAAAGCATAGCCGGCGGCGCCGGGATGGGCGCCGTCGCCGGCGGCGAGCTCGATCCGCCAGAGCGCCATGGCGGACAGCGGCGTTTCGAGATTTAGGAAAGGGATGCCGAGCTCCGCGCTGAGCGCCTGCAAGGCGCGCGACAGCGCGGGAATGCGCGTTTCGGCGCCGCCCAGCGGCAGCGGCGGCGGCCCCAGCATCAGTACCGGCCAGCGCGCCTGAGCCGCGCCCAGGATGGCGCGAGCGTGCGCCAGCGAGCGCTCCGCCGCGATGCGCGGCGCGTCGTTCTCGTCGGTGCAATCGTTGACGCCGAAGGAGAAGACGAGGCGGCAGTCGAATTCCGTCGGCAGCCGGCGTGCTGCTTCCTCCTGCCAGCGGGCGGCGATATCGGCGCTGGTATCGCGGCGAATGCCGAGATTGTAGGTGGTGAGATCATGGCCGCGCCGGCGCGCCGAAGCCGAGACCCGGCCGACCCAGCCGAGCCCGGTCGGATCGCCGGTACCGTTGACGTAGCTGTCGCCGAAAAAGCAGATCCGCATGCCGCCGCCAGCTTAACGCTGTGGCGCCAGGGCCGAAAGCCGGCGCGTCCGCGTTTGAAATCGCGGCTGCGAGCCGGTAGCGTCGGCGCGATGCCTCTTTCCTTAGCCGGCGGAGGGCGGCGCTCATGGTCGTCATCTATCACAATCCGCGCTGCGCCAAGTCGCGGGCGACTTTGGCGCTCCTCGAAAAGAAGGGCGTGAAGCCGCGCATCGTCGAATATCTGAAAACGCCGCCCGATCAGGCCGAGCTGAAGCGGCTGCTGCGGCTGCTGGGCAAGACGCCGCGCGAGCTGCTGCGCGCCAAGGAGGCGAAGGCGGTCGGGCTCGACAAGCCCGGCCTTTCCGATGCGGCGATCATCGCCGGCATGGTCGAGCACCCCGTCGTCATCGAGCGGCCGATCGTGGTCAATGGCAACCGCGCCGCGCTCGGACGCCCACCCGAAGCGGTTTTAGACATCCTCTAAAACCGCATCGCGGGCCCGCGCGTCGCCATTGACGCCAGTAGTGGTCCGTAGGACCATCACGCCAGCCGGTAGCAAAAACAGAAACTTGCGCCGGGTGCCCTCAGGCTGGGGCCCATGACCTAAATTTTTTGTCATGCGGCGCCGGCCTGAAGCTTTGCCATCCTCGAAGGCGCCCCGGCCCGCGGCACCTCGCGGGCGTCAGAAAGAACAAAGGGCGTCGGCGGGCAATCGCCTGCCGTTACGGAAGTGTCGCCGGCCGGAGCGCTGGTCGGCCAAAAGGGAGGTAAGAAGACGATGACCAGAACGCTTGCTTTGAGCGCGGCGGCAATTGCCGGCGTGCTGTTCGTTTCCCCGGCGATGGCGCAGAACGGCCCGGGCGTTACCCAGACAGAGATCACGCTCGGCCAAACCATGCCCTATAGCGGGCCCGCTTCCGCCTACGGCACGATCGGCAAGGCCGAGACCGCCTATTTCGACATGATCAATGCCCAGGGCGGCATCAACGGCCGCAAGATCAAGCTGCTCAGTCTCGACGACGGCTACAGCCCGCCCAAGACGGTCGAGCAGACGCGCAAGCTCGTCGAAGAGGACAATGTGCTGGCCGATTTCAGCCCGCTCGGCACCCCGCCGAATACGGCGATCCAGAAATATCTCAATCAGAAGAAGGTGCCGCAGCTCTTCGTCGCGACCGGCGCCACCAAATGGGGCAATCCCAAGGAATTTCCATGGACCATGGGCTGGCAGCCGGCCTACCAGACCGAGGGCCATATCTACGCGCGGTATCTCTTGGAGCACATGCCCAACGCTAAGGTCGGGATCCTCTATCAGGACGACGATTACGGCAAAGACTACGTCAAGGGCTTTAAGGACGGGCTCGGCGACAAGGCCAAGACGATGATCGTCAAGGAGGCGAGCTACGAGACCACCGATCCCACCGTCGATTCTCAGGTCATCACCTTGCAGGCCAGCGGCGCCGACGTGTTCTTCAACGTGACGACGCCTAAATTCGCGGCGCAGGCGATCCGCAAGGCGCATGACATCGGCTGGAAGCCGCTGCAATTCCTGAACTCGGTTTCGAATTCGGTGGGCGCGGTGCTGACGCCGGCGGGCCTCGACGCCTCGAAAGATCTCATCACCGTGGAATACTTGAAGGACCCGACCGATCCCAAATGGGCGAACGATCATGGCTACAAAGACTGGCTCGCCTGGATGGACAAGTACTATCCGAGCGGCGACAAGAAGGACGCGTTCAATGTCTACGGTTACAGCGTCGCCATGACCATGGCGGGCGTGCTGAAGCGGTGCGGCAACGATCTCACGCGCGAGAACGTGATGAAGCAGGCGGCCAGTATGCATAATCTGGCGCTACCGATGCTGCTGCCGGGCATCACCATCAATACCAGCGCGACCGACTGGTATCCGATCAAGCAGGAGCAGCTCGCCAAGTTCAACGGCAAGACTTGGGAGCTCTTTGGCACGATCGTCGCGAGCAAATAGCGCCGCGACACGGGCGAGGCAGGAACGGCCCGGCGACCCGCCGGGCCGTTCTGTTATGGGCTCTTCGGCGGGATGACCACCACGGGGAGGCCGTTGCGTTCCTTTCCGGCGCGGTCGACCGAAGGCCAATCGACGCGACTTTCCGCGTCGCCTGCGGCGTCAGCGATGCGGGCGACGAGGTCCGACGGCGGTCGGACCGGTATCTGCTTGCCCTCGTCGAGCGCGTCGACCTGGTCTTTGTCGAGATAGGCCTGGAGGTAGAGCGCGCCCCCCGACCATGCGGCCAGCACCGGCTCGTTGATCACGCGAACCGGCGTGCCGATGGGTACCTCGCGATAAAGCCGGGCGATGTCCTCGGGGTAGAGATGCAAGCAGCCATGGCTGACATTGCGGCCGACGCCGTCCGGCTTGTTGGTGCCGTGGATGAGATAATTGGGCCAGCCGAGCCGCAGCGCATACTCGCCGAGCGGATTCGCCGGGCCGGCCGGGACGGCCGGCGGCAGCTCCGGCTGCTCGGCACGGATCGAAGGCGGCGGATACCAGACCGGATCCGTCTCTTTTCCGGTGACGCGACTCACCCCCTTCGGCGTGTCGCGGCCCTCCACGCCGACGCCGATCGGATAGGTTTCGACCGCGCCACCTTGCCGCGGAAAGTAGAAGAGGCGCCGCGCGGCAAGGTTGACGACGATACCGCGCCGCGGCGCGTCGGGCAGCAGAAAGCGTAACGGCAGGACCACGCTGCTGCCGGGCGGCGGTAGCCAGGGATCGATGCCCGGATTGGCGGTGACGATCTCGGCATAGCCGACGTCATGCGCGCGCGCGATGTCGGGCAGCGTCTCGCCTTGGCGCACGGTGGTCGTCGCGACCGCGCCGACGGCGCTCTCGTCCGGGAGCAGGACGAACTCCGCCGCTTGCGCCCGCGGCGCAAGACCCAGAGCGAGCACCGCCAGCGCGAGCCAGCCGCCTCGCACAGACTGCCGGCGCGCGCCGCGCTTCTTCCGCACGGCCGCGCCTTCGTCGCTCACTTCCTCAGGGAGCGATTATACATCGTGCTGGCGCGCTGATCGGCCGCTTGCGCCGTCTGCTGCGCCTGCTGCGCGGCAGTAAGCGCTTGCTGGGCCGTCTGCATTGCCCGGTCGGCTTCCGCTTTGGCTTCGTTGGCGGTGTTCTGTGCCGACTCGACCTGGGACGTGCTCGCGCACGCGGCGAGCAGCAGCGGCGCGGTGAGCAGCAAGAACGAGGCGTTACGCAGGCTTTTGACGCGCATCTCGAGCCTCCTTTTGGCCGGACCGCCCGGCGCTGCGCCCGGCAGTCTCCTGTGGAACCTAGACGCGCTTGGCTAACGCGCAGATGGCCACGACGTTAAAATCTCTCCCGAACTTTTTTCGTGGCGTGACAATTTCGCGTCGCTCAGGGTGTCTCGGCCTCTACTACTGGTGCCGCCGAGCGCTCATTCCGGCGTTTTCGGACGCTGTCGGATTTGAGCTGGCCGCACGCGGCCATGATATCCTCGCCGCGCGGCGTGCGCACGGGCGAGGAATAGCCGGCGGCATTGACGATATCGGCGAACTCCCGGATTGCCGCGTCGCGCGAGCGCTCGTAGGGTGCGCCCGGCCAGGGATTGAAGGGGATGAGGTTGACCTTGGCGGGAATGCCGGCGAGCAGGCGCACGAGCTGCCGGGCTTCGGCAGGGGTGTCATTGATGCCGTTCAGCATCACATACTCGAAGGTGATGCGCCGCGCATTGCTGGCGCCGGGATAGGAGCGGCAGGCGTCGAGCAGCTCCGCCAGCGGATATTTGCGGTTGATCGGCACCAGCACATCGCGCAGCTCGTCGGTGACGGCGTGCAGCGAGATCGCGAGGTTGACGGCGAGCTCCTCGCCGCAGCGCCGGATCATCGGCACGACGCCCGAGGTCGACAGCGTGATCTTGCGCCGCGACAGCGACAGCCCCTCATGGTCCATCACGATCTTCAGCGCCGCGGCGACATTCTCGTAGTTGAACAGCGGCTCGCCCATTCCCATCAGAACGATATTGGTGAGCTGCCGGTCATCCTGCGGCGAGGGCCATTCGCCGAGCGCGTCGCGCGCCAGCATCACCTGGCCGACGATCTCGACGGCCGTGAGGTTGCGCACGAGGCGCTGCGTGCCGGTATGGCAAAACCTGCAGGTCAGCGTGCAGCCGACCTGCGAGGAGATGCAGAGCGTGCCGCGATCTTCCTCGGGGATGTGGACGCATTCCGCTTCCTGGCCGTCGGCGAAGCGCAACAGCCATTTCCGCGTCCCGTCCACCGAGGTGAGCGCGCGCGCGACACCGGGGCGGCCGACGATATAGCGTTCGGCAAGCGCGGCGCGGAACGCCTTCGACAGCGTCGTCATCGCCGCGAAATCGGTGGTGCCGCGGTTGTAGATCCAGTGCCAGAGCTGGCGCGCGCGGAAAGGCTCGGCGCCCATCGCCGCCATCTCGGCTTGAAGCGCCGCGCGGGAAAGGCCGACGAGGTCCTTACGGCTCTCGGGCGCGGGGGGTGTGCCGTCCATGATGGCGCAAGATATAGGAGCGGTCCGAGACGGGCGCAAAGGAAAAGGGCGGCGACGCTTTAGGGTTGCGCCAGGGCTTCCGGCCGAGCAAGCTCGCCTGATCCTTCGACGATCAGACATGGCAGGCCATGGCTCTCGACCCCGCTACCGTCGCTCTCGACCCGCAGGCCAAGGCGCTGCTCGAGATGATCGCGCTGGCCGGACGGATTCCCTACAGCGAGATCACGCCGTCCCTGGCACGGGCGCAATTCATCGAGCTGTGCCGGCGCACGCGCAAAGCCGGGGACTGGCCGGTCAGCACCCGTGACCTCGATCTGCCCGGCGCCGCCGGCGCGGTCGGCGCTCGGCTCTTCCTGCCGCGCGAGGCCGGCCCCGCGCCGCTGCCGGTGCTGGCGTTCTTTCACGGCGGCGGCTGGTGCATCGGCGATCTCGACACGCACGACCCCGTCTGCCGTCAGCTCGCCAGCGCAGCGCACTGCGCCGTGCTCGGCGTCGATTATCGCCTGGCCCCCGAGAATCGCTTTCCGGCCGCGGTCGATGACTGCTTTGCCGCGCTGCGCTTCCTTGCTGCCGAAGGCGCCGCGCTCGGCATCGATCGCAGCCGCATCGCGGTCGGGGGCGACAGCGCCGGCGGCAATCTTGCCGCGGTCGCGGCACTGATGGCGCGCGATGCCGGCCTGCCGCTCAAGGCACAGATTCTGATTTATCCGGCGACGGATTTCAGCCGGGAGCGGCCGTCGCACGAGGACTACGCCGAAGGCTTCCTGCTCACCCGGGAATCGATGGCATGGTTCGGTGGCAATTATGTCGCGCCGAGCGGCCATCGCGACTGGCGCGCCTCGCCCATCCTGGCGCCCGATCATCGCGGCTTGCCGCCCGCCATCGTCATCGTCGGCGAATGCGATCCGTTGCGCGATGAAAGCCGCGACTACGCCGCGACGCTGAGCGCCGCCGGCACCGAGGCGAGCTTTCATCTCTATCCCGGCATGATCCACGGCTTCTTCACCATGGGCGGCGCGATCACGGCCGCCGACCGCGCCGTCGCACAATCGGCGGCACTGCTGCGCCGGGTCTTCGCGTAGTACTCGGAGTCTATGGCGGCTAGTGCTTCACCCCGCACGCCTTGTCGATCGCGTCGAGCGCTTGGGTGAAGCCGGCGAGCGAGTAGGTGTCGGTGGTCGCCGTGCCGCGCGCCGAGGTGCCCTTGATGATCGCCTGCTTGCCCTTGGCGAGCGCTTCCACCACTGCCTTGTCGGTCGCCGCGTCGCGCGTCCAGGCGCCGTCCTTGTTGGTGAAGAGCGAGAATTTCTTGCCGTCGATCGAGAGCTCCGCCTCCGAGCCATCCTTGAACAGATAGCCTGAGGTGAAGCTCACCTCGTTGAACCGCTTTTCGCTCGGCCGATGGGTGACGCTGGCGAAGATGGCGCCGCGCTTGGCTGTGGCGGGCTCGCTCTTCTCCGGCTTGCCGATCAGATAGCAGATCTTCGCGCTCCTCGCCGTATCGGTATAGGACACCCAGCCCTGCGAGTCGCCGAGCTTGTTGATGTTCTGCCCCGGCGCTTGCACCTTGTGCAGCGCCGCATTGTGCTGCTTCGGCGGCGCCTTCGCAGCAGCCGATGCCGGCCCGATCGCGAGGCCCAGGAGGAGGAGTGAAAGCGCGAAACGTTGCATGCGGCAACCATAACGATGGAGCGCGCCGATGCCAAGGGAGTCGTCAGTTGTCAGTGATCAGTTGTCAGTCTCGGCGTCACCGAACTGAAAACTGACAACTGAGAACTGACGACTCCTGAAGTGACCGGCGGCGCAAAACCCGCTAGAGCTAAACGCGCTCACCAGGGAGGCGACGATGCGGGCGGTGCTGTGCAAGGAGCTGGGCGGACCGGAGAAGCTTGTGGTCGAGGAGGTGCCGCCGCCGCCGCTCGATGATGGCGGCGTGCGCATCGAGATCCATGCGGCAGGTGTCAACTTCGCCGATATCCTGCTGATCGCCGGGCAGTATCAAGACCGTGCGCCGCTCCCCTTCATCCCCGGCATGGAAGTGGGTGGCGTGGTGCGCGAGGTGGGACGTGGCGTCACGCATCTGAAGCCCGGCGACCGCGTGCTCGCCTCGGTCGGACGCGGCGCCTTTGCCGAAGAGGTCGTGACCGAGGCCGAGATCGTGCAACGCATTCCCGACAGCATGGATTTCGTCACCGCCGCCGGATTTCCCGTGGCCTACAGCACGTCGCACGGCGCCTTCCTGTGGCGCGCCCGGCTGCAGCCCGGCGAAACCGTTCTGGTGCTGGGCGCGTCGGGCGGCGTCGGGCTCACCGCCGTCGAGATCGCCAAAGCCATGGGCGCCCGCGTCATCGCGGCAGCCGGCGGCGCCGAGAAGCTCGCTATCGCCGAGCGCGCCGGCGCCGATCACCTCATCGACTACACGCGCGAGGATCTGCGCGAGCGCGTCAAGGCCATCACCGGCGGCCGCGGCGTCGACGTGGTCTACGATCCCGTCGGCGGCGACGCCTTCGATCAGAGCCTGCGCTCGATCGCCTGGGAGGGCCGCATCATCGTCATTGGCTTCGCTGCCGGGCGCATTCCGCAAATTCCGGCGAATCTCGTGCTGGTCAAGAACATCGACGTGATCGGTTTCTTCTGGGGCTCTTATCGCCGCCACAAGCCGCATCTCCTCGGCGAGTCCTTTGGGCAGCTCTTCCGCTGGTTCGAAGAGGGCAAGCTGAAGCCGCATATCTCGCATCGTGTGCCGCTCGAGCGCGTTGCCGACGCGTTGGGATTGCTCAAATCGCGCAAATCGACGGGCAAGGTCGTGGTTACGGTCCGCTGAGCCGGCGAGCGCTACCCGCATTCATCGATTCGCCGGCATTCCGGCCAGGGATGGCCGGATTACAGATAATTCATCTCCGGGGATGAGCGGCGGCCTGCAGCCTTATTACAAGAGTGACCATTCTCAAACCGGTGGAGGTGTAGGGATGGGCAAGTTCGTTCGTTGGGCCGCCGTCGCGGCCGTGCTCGCCGCGCTCGGGGGCTGCGTTTACGCCCCGCCGCCGCCGGCCTATGGCTATGCGCCGGCGCCGGGCTACGCCTATGCGCCAGCTCCCTATTATTACGGGCCCCCGGTTGCCGTCGGCGTCGGCTTCGGCTGCTGCGGCTGGCATCACTGGAGGTAACGAACCATGGCACGGCGCAGATTGGGTCTTCTCGCCGCCGCGGCGCTGATGCTCGGCAGCGCCGGCGTGCTGCTCGCCGCCGCGCCGCCGGCCGCGGCGCAGCATCATGACGGCGATTGGCATGGCGGCGATTGGCATGGCGGCGGCGGTTGGCACGACCACGACATCCACCATTTCAACGATCACGATTTCGATCGCTGGCGCGGCGGCCACTGGTATCACGGTTGGCATGGCGGGCGCGCCGGCTGGTGGTGGCTCGTCGGCGCGGATTGGTATTTCTATCCGGGCCCGGTCTATCCTTATCCCAATCCCTATGTGCCGCCCTATGCCGCGCCGGGCGCGCCCGCCTGGTACTATTGCCCGCCGGCACAGACCTACTATCCCTATGTCGCCTCTTGTCCGGTGCCGTGGCAGACCGTGCCGGCACGCTGAGCTTGCGCGCGGCCGCGGCCGATTCGGGCGTCAGCCCGGCTCTTGCCGGACGAAATAGATGAGGTCGAGCTCGGGCGGCGGGACCGCGGTCTGGCTCAGCATATCGTGGACCTGGCCGCGATGATGCGTCTGGTGATTGAAGAGGTGGCCCAGCACCAGGCGATAGGGGGTGGCAAAGCCCTCGCCTTTGGTGTTCTGGTACCGCAGTGGCTCGTCGAGCCGATTCGCGGCGATGCCGCCGACCAGCTCGATCAGGAGCTTGTCCTGCTGGCGTCGCCCGGCGCGCAAGGGCGCGAAATCGCCATACAGGATCTTGTTGAGCGGCAGCACCAGCGTGCCGCCGGCCAGCCGGCTCATCCAGATGCGGTCGCCCACCAGGATGTGGTTGAGCGTCGCCAGGATCGAGCCGAAAAAGGCGCGCCGGGGCGCCTTGAGCTCGGCCTCGGCGAGCTGGCCGCAAGCATCGTAAAGCCGCTCGTTGGCCCAGGCATTGTAGCGGCTGAGCCGCTCGAAATAAGGATCGCCCATGACAAAAAAGCTTAGCTGCTCGCGTCTGGTTCGGCCAGACCTGCGGCACCGACGCGGTCGCAACTTGGCGGCCGCCATATTATGATGGGGCCCGTGGCAGAAGACGGCACCACCATCATCCGTCAGGCCCGGCTCGCCGATGCGCGCGCCATCGGCCGCATCGAGGTCGAGACTTGGCGCTCGACCTATGCCGGGATGCTGCCCGACCGCGTGCTCCTCAACATGTCCGAGCAGCGCCAGACGGCGTCGTGGGCGGGCTTCCTGCGCCACCGTCCGGGCGACGTCTATGTCGCCGAGCGCGGCGCCGCGGCGCCCCGAATCCGCGGTTTCGGCAATTGCGGGCCGCAGCGCGATCCCGGCTTTGGCTTTGCCGGTGAGGTCTATACGCTCTATGTCGCGCCCGACGCGCAAGGCTCGGGTCTCGGGCGGCAATTGCTGCTGGCGCTGTTCACGCGGCTGCTGCATTGCGGCCACCGCTCGGCGCTGATCTGGGTGGTGCGCGCCAACCCGGCGCGCTTCTTCTACGAGCGGCTCAGCGGCAAGCTGGTGCTGCATCGCTCGATTCCGCTCGGCGGCGAGCCGGTCGAAGCGGTGGGTTATGGCTGGCGCGATCTTGCCGCGTTGCTCGACCGCGAGGCGCAAAGTCGCGCCGGAGGCTCATCGCCCGGCTGAGGCACCGCTGATTGCGCACCGGCTCTCGGCTCAGGTTATCGGCGATCCTTCATTCCCTTTCCCATGGCATCGAGTCATGATCCTGCCCAAGAGCCGGGAGGAGGGCGGAATGACGACCAAAAGGGCGGCACCAACGCGGCGCGCCGTGGTGGCGGCGGGCGGCGTCATCGGCGCGGCGCTGGCAAGCGGCAGGAGCCTCGCTGCGGATGCGGCGCCCGCGGGCTCCGATGCCGACGACTTCTGGAGCGCCGAATACTGGGCCAAGAAAGGTCCCGTCTCGCTCTGGCTCTACCGCAAGCGGCTGCATGCGCCGCAATCCGGCGAGAAGCCTGCACCGGTGCTTTTCCTGGTGCATGGCTCTTCGATCTCGGCGCGCTCGACCTTCGACCTCACCGTGCCCGGCGCGGGCGAATATTCGGTGATGAACGTTTTCGCCCGATTCGGCTACGACGTCTGGACCATGGATTTCGAGGGCTATGGCCATTCGACCGTGACCGCGGGAAATTCCGACATCAAGAGCGGCGTCGAGGATCTGAAGGCCGGCACCGAGGTGGTGGCGCGCGCCACCGGGCAGCAGAAATTCCACTTCCTCGGTGAGTCCTCCGGCGCGTTGCGGGCCGCCGCCTTCGCCATGGCCGAGCCCGGCCGCGTCGACCGCCTGGTGCTCGAATCCTTCGTCTGGACAGGGAAGGGCTCGCCGACGCTGAAGAAGCGCGCCGACGACATCGAATACTTCCGTACGCATAACCGGCGCAAGCGCGACCGCGCCATGATCCGCAGCATCTTCACGCGCGACAAGCCTGGCACTTCCGATCCGCGCGTTCCCGAAGCGCTCGCCGATGCCGAGCTCAAATTCGGCGACACCGTGCCGACCGGGACCTATCTCGACATGACGGCCAATCTGCCGGTGGTCGATCCCGCCCGGGTACACTCGCCGGTGCTGATCGTGCGCGGTGAATATGATGGCATCGCCAGCCTCGAGGATGTGCTCGGCTTCTTCGATCGGCTGCCCAACCCCGATCGGCAATTCGCTTTGCTTCCCGGAGCGGCGCATGCGATCGCGCTCGGCCTCAATCGCGCGCAGTTCTGGCACACGGTGCATGGTTTCCTCGACATGCCGCCGCGCGCCGACGTCTGAACGACATCTGCGCTGCTTCGTGAGGAAGCGGGCATTGCGGGCGCGCGAAAAGATGTCCAAAGCAGCTTGGATTGCCGCTCGACTCATGACGGAGCCGCAGCACGTCTCAGGCGGCGCGCCGGTGCATCACCTCACACGGGCGTGTAGATGACGAGCTTCAGCGCCGGATCGTCATTGGCCTGAAAGGTCGCATACTCGAAGCGCAGCGACCCCTTCTTCGGATGGCGCAGCAATTTCCGGCCGGCGGCCGCGTTGCTGATGTCGTGCGCCTCCCACCAGGTCGCAAACTCGGGGCTGCCGCGACGCAGCCGGCCCAAGAGATCGAGAAAAGCCGGATCGCCGGCCCAAAGATCATGGGTCGCGCGAAATTTCGCCACGACGCGTTTCGCCTCGTCGGCCCAGGCCGGGCCGAAGAGGCGTCGCGTCTCCGGTTTGGTCAGGATGCAGACGAGGATATTGCGATCCTCTTCGGCGAGGCGGTCGAAGGCGAAGATCTCCGCCGCCGCGGCATTCCACGCCAGAATGTCCCAACGGCGTCCGGTGACATAGGCCGGGTGGTTGAGGCTTTCGACGAGGCGTCGGATCGCTTCGGGGACACTCTCGCGCACGAACGGGCGACGATCGGCATTCCGCGTCAGCGCCCGCAAATGCGCATGTTCGACGCTGCTGAGGCGCAGCGCGCGCGCCAGCGCGTCGATCGTGGTGACGGACGGGCTGACGGTTCGTCCCTGCTCCAGCCGGATATACCAATCGACGCCGATGCCGGCCAGCTCGGCCACCTCCTCGCGTCGCAGGCCCGGGGTCCGGCGCCGTCGCCCGTTCGCAAGACCCGCCGCTTCGGGGCTCAGCCTTTCGCGCCGCGATCGCAGGAAATCGCCGAGTTCGCTCCGACTCGCATCCGCCATGGCCTTCCTCTCCGCCCGGGTGGGTCCATTCAGTCCTAGGATAATACCAGGCCTGAATGCGGCGAGAGAAGCCTGCGAGAATGGCTCCTTCAAGCAAGAAGGAATGAGCATGAAAGCGGCAATCCTGAAGGCGTTCGGCTCGCCCCTCGCCATCGAAACCTTGCCCGATCCGGTCCTCGGCACGGGGGAGGTCATCGTCGATGTCGTCGCCACCCGTGTCCTCTCTTACGCGAATGAGATCTTCAGCGGCGCGCGGAAGTATTTGCTGGACCTGCCGGTGGCGCCGGGCGTCGGGGCGATCGGCCGCGTGCGTTCCGTCGGGCCGGACGCCACGCGTCTCGTCGCCGGCGATTGGGTCTTCTGCGATCCGACCGTGCGGTCGCGCGACGACGCACTATCCCCCGACATCACGCTGCAAGGCTTGAGCGCTCGGGGCGAAGGCGGCCTGCGCTTGCAGCAGCATTTCCGCCACGGCTCATTCGCCGAACGGATGCGGGTGCCGACGGAAAATGCCATCCGCATCGGCGCGCTCGATGAGGCGGAGGCGGTGCGCTGGTGCGCGCTGGGCACGATGCTCGTGCCCTATGGCGGTTTTCTCGCGGCGGCTCTGCGAGCGGGTGAAATCGTCCTGGTCAGCGGCGCCACCGGGAATTTCGGCAGCGCTGCCGTCGCCGTGGCGCTGGCGATGGGAGCGCGCTGCGTCATCGCACCGGGCCGGAACGAAGCGGTGCTGGCGGATCTCGCGCGCCGTTTCGGTCCGCGCGTCCGAACGGTGAAGCTCTGCGGCAACGAGGACGAGGATCGCGAACGCATGAAGCAAGCGGCGCCGGGGCCGATCGACTGCGTGCTGGATATTCTGCCGCCCTCGGCGCCGGCGACAGCGGTGCGGGCAGCCGCTATGGCGGTGCGGCCTTATGGCAGAGTCGTGCTGATGGGCGGCGTCGGCATGCTGGGCGGCGCCGGGCTGGAATTGCCTTACCCCTGGATCATGCGAAACGGCATTACCATTCATGGCGTGTGGATGTACCCGCGTGAGGCCACCATCGGCCTGGTCGGGCTGATCCGCGCCGGCCTTTTGAGCCTCGATGGTTTTGACATCACGACCTTCGCTTTGGACGATGCGAACGAAGCCGTTGCGCACGCCGCCGCCAACAGTGGTCCTTTCAAGATGACCGTGATCCGGCCCTGATCGCGGCGGCCAAGGCCGAGGACTCGCGCGGTCGACCGGCAGCGCCTATAACCTTCGCCCAATTAGGCCGCGGCACCTAAAGCGGCGGCGGGAGGTCGGGCGATGGCGCATCTCTGGGAAAAATCCTATCCGCCGGGCATCTCCTGGGGCGAAAGGCTGCCGGCGCCGGTGCCGATCGAGAGCCTTCTCGAAAGCGCCGCGGCGCAATGGGGCGACCGCACGGCGATCGACTTCTACGACCGGCGGCTCAGCTTCCGCGAGCTCCACGACCTCGCTGCGCGCGCCGCCAAGGGTTTTGAGGCGCTCGGCGTCGGGCCCGGTGTCCATGTCGGTCTCCATCTGCCGAATACGCCGCATTACGCGGTCTGCTTCTTCGCCGTGCTGATGGCCGGCGGCCGCGTCGTCAATTTCAGCCCGTTGGCGGCGCCGCGCGAGCTCCAATATCAGCGCGCGGACAGCGAGGCGCGCATCATGGTCACTTTGGGTCTGCCGATGCTCTATCCGCAGATCGCCGCGCTCAAGGGCAGTGCCGGGCTCGACGCCATCGTGGTCTGCGCGCTCGAGGATTTTCTGCCGGTGCCGGCGGTGCGCGCCGCTTTCGGTCCTGCCGCGGAGCGCGTTGCGGGACCGGGACGCGAGATCGATTTCGCGCAGCTCATCGCCAATGACGGCAACTATGCGCGCCATCCGCATGGCGCGCTCGACGAGGATGTCGCGGTGCTGCAATACACCGGCGGCACCACCGGCGATCCCAAGGGCGCGATGCTGACGCATGCGAATTTCTGCGCGGTCATCGAAGCGCGGAACCGCTGGGCGGGAGACATCGCGGCGGGAGACGAGAAATCTCTCGTGGTGCTGCCGCTCTTCCACATCTACGGACTCTCCTTCATTCTGCTGCTGTCGATCGCCACCGGCACCGAGATGGTGATGCATATCCGCTTCGATGCCGAGCGCGTGCTGCAAGACATCGCGCGCAAGAAGATCACCTTCTTTGCCGGCGTGCCGACAATGTTCACGGCGATGGTGAACCATCCCAAGGTCGCCGAATTCGACCTGTCCTCGATCAGGACCTGCGCCTCGGGCGGCGCGCCGCTGCCGGTCGAGGT
>DATIYL010000209.1:0-25917 GCA_035517635.1 Allostellaceae bacterium
CGCGGAAGGCGATCAGCTTCTCGCCCAGCAGCATGAGGCGCAGCGGCGCGCCGTCCGGCGCCAGCTCCGACGACATCGCCGCCGGAATCCAGTATTGCCGCATCAGCTCGCCCATCGCCGTTCCCGCGCCGACGCGGGTCAGCTCCACGCTCTCGATCGCCGTCGTCACCCCATCCTCCCTTGGGCGGTCGCCATGCCGCTCCGCCGCCGATGATGAAAATTAAAATCCAATTCCATTTTTTGTCAACGTGGGCGACTCATGCCCATTCGGCAAAGCACATGCCCGTGCCGGTGCCGGCCGGGGTGCGGTAGCCCGGCACGTAGCGGATCCAGCGCAGGTCGAGATGCTCGAGCGCGCCCGCGGCGCAGATCCAGTTGCGGATTTCCGAGCTGCCGGAATTGAGCTTCTCGCGCGGCAGCGCCATCAGCGCGCCGGCATCCTTGTCGCGCAGCGCGCGGATGATCTCGCCATCGAATTCCTCGTCCACGGTGAAGTGGCTGAGACCGCCCGAGGCGATGACGCCGATGCGGGCATTCCCGGAATAGGTCTCGACCGCGGTACGGACCGCCTGGCCGAGCCGGTAGCAGCGCCGCGGCGTCGGTTGGTTCGGCGGGAAATAGGTATTGAGGAACACCGGCACGATCGGCAGCGCCATGTCCTCCATCAGCCTGCGATGGACGAAGCCGAAAGCATGTCCCTCGCCCTCGCCGTCGGGGAGCCGGTCGGCGCAGGCCACGTCGAACTCGCCCTCGACGAGGGCCGCGATCAGGTGCTTGGCGAGAGCGCTGTCCACGGGATACTCGCGCGGCGCGCTCTCTTCGTAATAGCGGGCCGAGGCGCGTCGCGACCATTCCGGCCGCCGATGCCACTCGGGCCCCGGCACGCGCGTGCGCAGCGGCAGGTTGGGAATCGCGCTGCCGTGATAGATCAGCAGGCTCGGCATGTTGGCGTCGTGATAGATCTCTTTCTGGTCGTCGCCGACGACAATGACCGCATCGAGCTCGGCGCGGCGCAGCGCTTCCCTGAGCCCGGCCAGCGCCGCCATCGCCTCGGCGTGGCGTGCGGTAAGCCGTTCCGGCGCGAGCGCCTGCGCGGCGCGGTCATCGGCGACGCGCAGCAGATCTTCGTAGCGGCAGGGCCGCCCGTCCTTGTGCCGCTGCGGCCGCACCCGGTCGAGTTCTTCGAAGCGGCGCCATTCCTCTGCCGCGGCGTTGAGCATCGGCGTGTGCGACGTGCCCAGCCCTAGGACGATCTTGGCCATCGGCTCCCTTCCGCGTTGCGCACCAGGCTTTCTCCGGCGCTTCGCGCGAGGATCTTGGCTAGACGGAGGGCGTTGGCCCGTCCGCCGTCACCGCGGCGCGATCGCCTGCCGTGCAGGTTGTTTTCCGCACGGTAGGTGGTGGGCGCCGCCGCTGTCAACGTAGGTGAAATCGAATTTCATTTTCCGCGAAGCCGCGACGCTGTGCGAACGCGGCCGCGTCGCCGCGCGCCGTTCCTCCGAAATCGCTAAGCCATCGTCTCTGCCGCGTTCCCGACGAACCAGCGATAAGCGTCGGCGAGACCGTCGCCGAGCGCAATGCGCGGGCGCCAGCCCATGGCGCTCAGCCTCGTCGCGTCGAGCAGCTTGCGCGGCGCGCCATCCGGGCGCGTGCTGTCATAGCGGAAGCCGCCGCGATAGCCGACCGCCGCGGCGATGAGCTCGGCCAGCTCGCGAATGCTGACATCCTCGCCGCAACCGATATTGATCGGGCTTTCGCCGGAATAGCGCTCCATCAGGAAGACCAGCGCGTCGGCGAGATCGTCGACATGCATGAACTCCCGCCGCGGCGTCCCGGTGCCCCAGATCTCCACCTCTTTGGCGCCGCTGAGCTTGGCGCGATGGGTCTTGGCGATGAGCGCCGGCACGACATGGCTCGCCGCGAGATCATAGGTGTCGCCGGGGCCGTAGAGATTGGTCGGCTGCGCCGCGATGAAATCGACGCCGTGTTGGCGGCGATAGGCGGCGCAGAGCTTGAGGCCGGCGATCTTGGCGATGGCGTACCATTGATTCGTCGGCTCGAGCGCGCCGGTGAGCAGCGCTTCTTCCGCCATGGGCTGCGGCGCGAGGCGCGGGTAGACACAGGAGGTGCCGAGGAAGAGCAGCTTCTGCACCCCCGACCGGCGCGCTGCTTCGATGACATTGGCCGCGATCATCAGATTGTCGTAGAGGAATTCGGCCGGCCGCGTGTCATTGGCGAGGATGCCGCCTACGGTCGCTGCGGCGACGAAGACCGCTTCCGGCCGATGCGCGCCGAACCAACGCTCCACCGCGTCCTGCCGGCGCAGATCGAGCGCACTGCGCGTCGCGGTGAGCAGCTCGCATTGCTCGGACGCCAGCCGGCGCAGCAGCGCGCTGCCGACCATGCCGCGGTGCCCGGCGACGAAAACGCGGCGGCCTTGCAACGGGAAGCGGCGGGGTTCCTTCTCGAGCATTGCGTCCTCGGCTGTCGCCCGCCGGGGCGGCGGGCGCGCCTCCTCTAGCACGCAGCCGCGGCGCGGGGCAATCGGAGGACGTAAAGCTTCGTCGGCCCGGGTCGCGCTCAGCCTTCACGCCGGCCGGCGCGCGACGCCGATCAGATTGCTGGGCTGATCCGGCTAATTGCCGCTGCTGATCGACGGCGCTCCGACGCCGCCCGGCGGAGTGAACGGGGTCGAGCTGCCTGCGGTGACCGGGGCAGCCGGCTGAGCCGCCGCAGCGGGAGCGCCGCCGACGCCGCCGGCGCCGCCGATACCGCCGCCGAAAGTGAAGGGCTGCGCTGGACCGCCATAGGCCGCCCCGATGCCCCCGTTTTGACACTGCGCCAGATTTGCGTTTGTTCCGGTGCAATCGGCGGCGGCGGGCAACGGATCCTGCAGGGCCTTCCTTGCCCTGGCGACGAAGTTGAGACACTCGGACTCGCTGCCTGGCTCGGCCTCGAGGGCGCGTCCGTACCATTTTTCGGCAAGATAGTAGCGCTGCTGATCCTCGACCTTGGTCTGGTCGATGCGCGGCTTAAGGTCTTTGAGGTCATCTCGGCACAGGGCATGCGCCTGTGCGGATAGGCACATGATCAGGCCCGCAAAAAGCGCCGTCCTTGCGATCATCGCTTCCTCCGTTCAGGCAGGGCGAACGTCGCTCGTTCTGATCGGTTCCACCCCTGCGATGGAAGCACTATTGAGAATGGAACCTTTGCGCGCTCTGGTCGGGAATAATTCACCCGACGATTGCTCGATGCGGGGCTGACGCAGGTCCGGCTTCTGACCTCGGGCGCGCGACGCTCTTCGTCCCCTCTCACCGCTAAGCAGGCCGATTCGCATGGTCGAGCCTCGCGGAATGGACGTTCCGCAGGCGCGTTGATCTAGGAACGGTTTAGCGACGACGGAGGGAGCGATGAGCCAGCAGCGCGAGATGGAGGTGCTCGGCGTCGCCTATGTCGGGCCGCATTGCGTCCACCCCGAAACCTACGAGATCGTGATCCACGTCCAGGCCGCGCCTGACGCGCCCTCGGAGCATATCGCGCTGCGGTTTCGGCCTGCCGACGCGGCCTTCCTGGCGCTGGCGATGCAGTCGAATCCGCCTCAGTCGCACGCCGATGAGCGGCTGCTCGATCACGTCGCCGCGCTCGGCACCTGACGCGCCGCCTACTTCTCGCCGAGGCTCAGAATGTAGGTGACGATGTCGGCGCGTTGCCGATCGGTGAATTTGATGTCCGGCATATCGCCGTGCGGCGTGCTCAGAAAGGCGTTGAGCGACGAGGCCGTGGTCGACGGCATCTTCGCCACCGCCATGAAGCTCGGCACATCGGCGTAAGGGCCGGCGATTTCCCCGGGCTCGACCGCGTGACAGCTCGTGCACCAGGCGCGCGCGAGCTGGTGCCCGCCCTCGGCTTCAACGCGAACGCCTGCGGCCATCGCCCCCCACGCGGCCAGGGCGAGCGAAGGCGGCACGAGTGCGAGCAGCTTGGCGAGCTTCATGACTTCGCGCTCTCCCGCCAGTGCGGATAGCCCGCTTCGGGCCATGACGCGCCGGACCGATCGACGGGGGCGTCGAGCTCGAGCCGCGTCGAAAGCACTTCCAGCAGGTCGCGCAGGGTCAGCACGCCGCGCAGCGCGCCATCCTCGACGACGAAGAAGCGGCCGCGCCCGGTACGCTGCATCCGGCTCAGCGCGGCCAGCGCGTCGAGCTCCGGGGCGACGACGTCGTCCGCGGCGACCGGCAACATGATCTCCGCCACCGTCGTCTTGGGCCAGAGCGCGCGGTCGACCGTCGCCGCCTGCCGGGTTCCCACCTGGCCGAGCAGCGCGCCGTGCCGGGTTACCGGGAAGACGCGGTGGTGGTAGCGATAGACGTAGCTCTCGATGAATTCGGCGATGCTGATCTCCGGCGGCACGCCGATGGGATCGGCGGTCATCAACGCCGCCACCGTGGTGCCGTCGAAAGCGCGCTGCGCCAGGGTCTGACCGTAGCTCGCGGTCGCGGCGCCGCGCAGGAACATGCCGATGAGAAAGCGCCACATGCCGCCGACGAAGTCGCCGCGCAGGATATCGACGACGCCGAGGACGATCAGCAGGATGCCGAAGAAATTGCCGGCTGCCGCCGCGATACGGGACGCCCACAGCATGTCGCCTCGCCACGCCCAGAGCGCGGCACGCAGCACACGGCCGCCATCGAGCGGAAACGCCGGGAGCAGGTTGAAGAGCCCGAGCAGGCCATTGATGAGGGCGAGATACCAGAGCACGCCGGTTACCGCCGGCGAGGCCTTGTCGCCGGCGAGAGTGGTGAGCGCCTCGAGCACGGCCGCCAGCAGCAGGCTCGCGGCTGGGCCGGCGAGCGCCATCAGCAGCTCGCCGCGCGGGCTTTTGGGTTCGGCTTCCATCTCGGCAACGCCGCCGAAGATGAACAGGGTTATGCCGCGAATGGCAATGCCGTAGCGCCTCGCCACCAGCGCATGCGCCATCTCATGGAAGATGATCGAGACGAACAGCCCGGCGGCGCCGAGGATCGCCATCCGCCAGTATGCCGCCGGCGTGAGATCCGGCACGAGCTGCGGGAAGACGCCCGAGGCGAGCGTCCACGCGACGAGCACAGCCAGCAGAAGCCAGGACGCGTCGACCTTTATGTCGATGTCGAAGACCGTGAACAGCTTGATGCGATGCGCGAACATGCGTCACCTCGGCTGGCCGCGGCGCTGAGGCCGTGCTGCCGCGCCGGGGTCCATCCTCCGGCGCGGCGGCCCTGGCATCATTTGCGCAGCGAGCGCTGGAAGATGCGATCCGCCTTCTCGTTCGCCGCTTTGGCATCGGCCGCCGCTTGCGCGGCGCTGGCCTGCGCCGCCTGGGCCGCGGCCAGCGCCTGCGCCGATTGCTGCTTCGCCTGATCCGCGTTCTGGTTTGCCGCGGTGATCAGCGCGCGATCCTGGTCGCTCAGCGTCGTGCAGGCGTCGACGGCAAGCAAGGGGACGAGGGCGAGCAATGCGTTTCTGACGAGCTTCATGTTCTCCTCCTGAAAGTCGGTGCATTTGCCCGCCAGGTTCGACAAGGCCCCTTGCGGAGCAGGCGAGCGGGTCAGAGGCTAAGGCGCCGCAAGCGGCCAAACATTGATATGCGTCAAACCGCTGCCCCGCCCGCACATACCCCTCCGCGTCTAGGGCCGGCCGAGCTCGATGCGGTCTTCGACTTGGGTGACGCCGGGCACCGACCAGGCGGCGCGCTCGGCGGCCTCGCGCTCCGTCCAGGCATTGACCTTGCCGCTCAGTGTCACCTTGGTGCCGGTCACGGTCACGGCGATCCGCGTCGCCTCGACCTCGGCGTTGCGCTCGAGCGCGGTCCGAATCTCCGTCGCTACGTCGCCAGGGCGGATCTTGGGGAGGACGACGATATCGTTGATCACGCTGCGCACGCCGCTCAGCTTGCGTACGTCATATTCGGCCTCAGCGCGCTGGAACTGCCAGTCGACCTCGCCGCTCAGCGTGACGATACCGTGCTCGACCTTCACCGCGATGCGTTCATGGGGCACCGACACGTCCCAATGGAGGAGGCGCACCGCCCGGGCAGCGATCTCGCCGTCGTCGAGCTTCTTGTCCGAGGGCAGCCGGACCTCGATCTCCTGCGCCACGGCGCTGACGCCCTTGACGCCGCGGGCGGTGCGCTCGGCGGCGAATTTCTCGGCGAAGCTCTCGACATGGCCCGATAGCTCGACCACGCCGTTGCGGGCGCTCACGCCGATATGGGCCGCGTTCACGCTGGGCTCGAACTCGAGCGCGTCGACGACCCGCTGCTGCAGTGTGAGATCGTTGTTCATGGCCGCGCCTCTCCCGGTTGCTGCCGCTTCACCGTGCAAGGCTATTCCGCCGCGGCGGAAGCACATTGATCTGGGTCAAGTTGATCTGGGTCAAGGCGCCGCCGGCGCGGTCTGGAAGAATGGACGCCGCTCCACCAGAGCCTAGCGAGCAGAGGCCGGCACCGATGGCGATACCGATCGAGATCACCTTCCGTAACATGGAGTCTTCCCCCACGATCGAGGCGCAGCTGCGCGACCGTGCCGAGGCGCTCGAGCGCTTCTTCCCCGGGATCATCGCCTGCCGCGCCGTCGTCGAGCTGGCGCATCGCCATCACCGGCAGGGCAAGCTCTTCCACGTCCGCGTCCGCGTCACCGTTCCCGGCCGCGAGATCGCCGTCGACCGCGATCCGCCGGAGCACCATGCCCATGAGGACGCGGCCGTGGCGATCCGCGACGCCTTCGATGCGGCGCGCCGGCAGCTCGAGGATCACCACCGCCATCTGCAAGGGCAGGTCAAGACACATGAGCCGCCGACGCATGGGCGGATCATCCGCCTGATCGCCGAGGGTGATTACGGCTTCATCGAATCCGCCACCGGCGAGGAAATCTACATGCACCGCGACAGCGTGGTCGGCGGCCGCTTCGAGGATCTGCGCGTCGGCGATGAGGTGCGTTACGTCGCGCATCCCGGCGAAGGCGATAAGGGACCGCAGGCGAGCACCGTCATCCCCATCGGCAAGCACCACCTGTCGCCGTCCCGGCCCTGAGCGCGGCGCGGCGTCGCGCAGCGCCAACGGCTAAACGTCGATGACGCATTGCGCCAGCCAATCGCCATCCGGCAGGCGCTCGAATTTGAGTTGGGTCAGCGTCGCGCCCTTGGGCTCGACCGCCGGCGCATGACGCTCGCGATCGACGCGCTCGCCCCAGGCCGTGGCGTGGAGACGCCTCCCGGCGATGGTCACGGCGAACCGGCCGAACACCATGTGGCGCACCGCCATCTCGTAGATGAGCCGGTTGAGCCAATCGACCAGCAGCAGATCGTCACGCGCCGCCTCGCAGTCGATCGCCACCGGCTCGGCCACGGCGACATCCGCGAGGTCGGTGACGATGGCGGTGAGCGCGATCGCCGCCTGTTCGAACGCCGCCTCGCGCGTCGGGCCGATGCCGCGGATGCCGATATCGGCGCCATGGGCGAAATGCTCCGCGCGGAGCATGAGGCTTACCGCTCAGCCGCTGCTGCACGCCGGTCGCAGGTCTCGGCCAGCGCGCGCAGCTCTGCGCTGATGGTGACGGGATAGGAGAGAGGCTCCAGCTGGCGCAATTCCTCCGGCAGGCGGCGCAGCTGGTCTGCGGCATGACCGCGGATTTCGTCGAGGCTCGGCGCGCCGGCGAGCTGCCGGCCGTTGCGCATCACCGGGCGCAGCAGAGCCTCGCCCGCATGGCTTTCCACCACCAGGCCCAAAGTGTCACCGGCGAAACGCCCGGCATCCGTCGAGCGCCGCCAGACCTGCTTGCGCCCCGGCCAGGTCGCTTTCCCCTCCGATCGCTTGCGCCGCGCCACGCCGGCATATTCCTGGATCTTGTAGGCGCAGTCGAGCGCCGGCACATCGCTCGCGGTGGTGAGGCTGGTGCCGATGCCGTAGCCGTCGATCGGCGCGCCCGCGCGCGTGAACGCGGCGAGCGCGTCCTCGTCGAGTCCGCCGCTCGCGAAGATGGTGATGTCTTTGAGCCCGTGCGCGTCGAGGATGGCGCGCACGCGCCGGGCATGGGCGGCAAGATCGCCGCTGTCGAGGCGCACGCCGCGGATCGCGATGCCGTCCTGCGCCAAGCGCTTGGCAAGGGTTGCGACCTTCTCGGCCGCCCGCTCCGTGTCGTAGGTATCGATCAGCAGGACCACGCCTTTGGGGCGGCTGCGCGCGAAATGCTCGAAGGCTGTGACCTCGTCGTCATGCGCCTGAATGAAGGAATGCGCCATGGTGCCGTAGGCGGAGATGCCGAAGCCGAGCGCGGCCTCGAGCGTCGCCGTGCCGGCGAACCCGGCGAGATAGCTCGCGCGCGCCGCGAGCCGCCCCGCTTCGGCGCCATGGGCGCGCCGCAAGCCGAAATCGACGAGCTGCTTGCCCGGCGCCGCGAGCACCATGCGCGCGGCTTTCGAGGCGATGACGGTCTCGAAATGGATGAGGTTGAGAAGTCGCGTTTCGACCAGCTGCGCCTGGGGCAGAGGCGCGATGACGCGCAACACCGGCTCGTCGGGGAAGAAGATCGTCCCCTCCGGCATCGCATCGACATCGCCGGTAAAGCGGAACGCCGCGAGATCGGCGATGAACCGCTCCGGGAAGTCGCCGGCGCGCCGCAGCGCCGCGCAATCCTCGGCGCTGAAGCGCGCCTCTTCGAGGAAGCCGAGGGCCTGATCGAGTCCGGCGGCCATAAGGAAGCCGCGGCGCGGCGGCAGTTTGCGGAAGAACAGCTCGAACACCGCCGTGGCGCCGAAGCCGTGATCGGCATAGGCCTGCAGCATCGCAAGCTGATAGAGGTCGGTGAGCAGCAGGCTTTCGCGATAAGGCATGTCCGATCTTCTTCGGCGCCTCCGCCTAGCGCAAGGTGCGCCGCAAAAGCGGCCGAAGCGCGTCGAGCGGCCGCGTATTGAGAACGTCCTCAGGGCCAAGCCATCCCCGGCGCGCCTGGCCGACGCCGAAGCGCAGCGAGGAGAATTCGGTCGCGCGATGGGCATCGGTGGCGATGCTGACCAGGACGCCGGCGTCTTTCGCCATGCGGCAATGCACTTCGGTGAGGTCGAGCCGGTCGGGATGCGCGTTGAGCTCGAGGAAGCAGCCGCGCTGTCGCGCCGCTTCGATGAGCCGCGGCATGTCGACATCATAGGGCTCGCGCTCGCCGATGAGACGGCCGGTCGGATGCGCCAGGATGGTGAAGCATGGCCGCTCGATCGCGCGCAGGATGCGCTCGGTCTGCTTCTCGCGCGAGAGGTTGAAGCGGCTGTGCACGGCGGCGACGACGAGGTCGAGCTCTTTCAGCACGCTGTCCGGCAGGTCGAGCTTGCCATCCTCGAGAATATCGACCTCGATGCCGCGCAGCACCGTGATCCCCGGCTTCTCGGCGTTGAGTCGGTCGATCTCGGCGATCTGACGCCGTAGCCTTTCCGGATCGAGTCCATGCGCCATGGTGAGCCGGCGCGAATGCTCGGTGATGGCGATGTAGTGCAGCCCGGCGGCGCGCGCCGCCTCGGCCATCTCGGCGATGGTGTTGTGGCCGTCGGTCGCCGTGCTGTGCGCATGCAGATCGCCGCGGAGATCGGCGAGATCGATGAGCTGCGGCAGCGCATGCGCCGCGGCCGCCTCGATCTCGCCGCGATTCTCGCGCAGCTCCGGCGGGATGAAAGGCAGGTCGACGGCGCGGTAGACCTCCTCCTCGGTCTCGCCGCCGACGCGGTGGCGCCCGCGGAAGACGCCGTACTCGTTGATCTTGAGGCCGCGCTCCTGGCCCATGCGGCGAATCGCGATGTTATGCGCCTTGCTGCCGGTGAAATAGTGCAGTGCGGCGCCGTGGCTCTCCGCCGGCACGATGCGCAAATCGACCTGCAGGCCGGAGCGCAGCACCACCGTTGCCCGCGTGTCGCCGGCGGCAGATACGCGCGCCACCTCCTCGTATTGGGTGAACCACTTGGTCAACGGCGGCCCCTTGGCGGCCGTGGCGACGATGTCGATATCGCCCACCGTCTCCTGGCAACGGCGATAGCTCCCCGCCACCGTCACTCGGCCGACGCCGGGGCCCTTGGCGAGATAGGCGAGCAAGGGCTCGACGAAGCCTTCGACCGCGGCAAGCTTGAAGCGCGCCGGCTGCTGACGGCGCTCGCCGATCGCCTGCAGCAGCTTCTTCTCGAGCCCGGCGCCGAAGCCCGGCAGCTCGCGCACGCGGCCGTCGATGAGCGCGCGATGGAGCTGCTCCATGCTGTGGATGTCGAGTTCGTCGCATAGCAGCTTGACCCGCTTCGGACCGAGATTGGGCAAATGGAGCAGCTCGAGCGCGATCGGCGGTGCATGGCCGCGCAGCTCCTTGAGCAGCGGCAGGCGCTGGGTCCGCGCCAGCTCGGTGATCTTGCCGGCCAGGTCCTTGCCGATGCCGCTGATGTGCGGCAGCTCTGCGCCGCGTGCAAGCAGCGCCGCGACTTCCGTGCCGAGTCCGCGCACCGCCCGCGCCGCATTGCGATAGGCGCGGACGCGGAATGGATTCGCCTGTTCCAGCTCGAGCAGATCGGCGACCTCGTCGAGTGCGTCGGCGATCTCGCTGTTGTGGGCGGGCATGCCTTTGCTCTCCCGGCTCGTCACTGACGAAAGAAGACTCGCAAAACCGCGCGGCTCGGGCTTTGATCCACGTCAAGGCCGGTTCCGGCGGAATGGCCGATCGTGTCTCCATGGCGCGCTTGCCGGCCACTGGACGTGGCAAGCCAGGTCTGCCGCCGGCGCCACGCGGTAGGAGAGGGTGCAATGCTGACGATTTCGCTCGACCGACTGGTGGATCTCCTCGAGAAGGCAGCGGAGGTTGATATTCCCGAAACGGCCATCACCCAAGACGGCGCCGGGGAGGAGACGGAGATGAGCGCAGAGGCGCTCGAAGAAATTCTGGCGGACGATCCGGCCTATGGCGATCTGGTCGAAGCGGTCGAGCGGCTGACGCCTGAAGAAGCCGACGAGGTGCTGGCGCTGTCGCTGCTCGCGCGCAACGACGCTTCGGCCGAGCAGTGGCAGGCCATGGTCGAGCAAGCCCGCGCCGTCCCGGAGGCGGAAACCACCGACGAGCTGCTGCGCATGCTCCTCCTCACCGATGAGCTCGAAACTGCGCTGGAGCAGCTCGGTTATTTCGCCGAGGACGCCGAAGAGGACGAAGAGGCGCCGGCGGAGGAGGTATCGGACGAGGACGAGCGGCCCGAAGAGGACGAGGACGAGAAGTAAGTTCAGTACATCTCGAAAAGCTGATTGCGCTCCTAGCCTTATTCCCGCCTTTCCCGCGAAAGCGGGAAACCACAGCCACGCGCCCCGCTCGCCGGTGCTGGGCTCTGGATGCCTGCTTTCGCGGGCAAGGCAATGTTGGGGAGAGGGGCACCGCGAATGTCGCGCGGCTTGCCGCCCGCGCCTACCCGACCAGCAGAACGTCGCAGCGCGTCTTGGCGATGAGCGCCTGTAGCGCCTCGCTCGAAAGCGCTGCCGTTTCGATGACGACGAGGCGCGGATCGAGCGTCGCGATGCGCGCGGTGATCTCGGCGATGCCGGCCGCTTGCTCGATCGTGGTCGGGCGGATGCCCGCCGCCGTCAGCGCCGGCTCCGGCGCGGCGTCGGTGCTGGCTTCGGGCGCGGCGATCGTGATGAGCGCGATCTCGTCCCGCGCTTGCGTCAGCGCTCGAGTGGCATCGAAGCTTCGGGCATGATCGCCCGAGGCGGCGCCGAGCACGAGAACGACGCGGCGCCGCCCGCCGGCCTCGCCGCGCCGCAGCAGCACCATGCCGCCGAGATCATGCGCGACGCTCTCCCAGGGAGAGCGCGGGTGCCACGCACCGGCATGCACGCCGGCACGCGCCTCGAGCACCAGGATGTCGCCCGCGCCGAGCGCGTCGGCAGCGGCGCTCGGCACGTCGCGCAGCTCGGCGAAGGACCAGTCGAGCCCGGCCGCTTCGGCGGCTTCTGCCAGCACGCGGCGCATCTCGGCACCGAACGCCGAGAACAGCGCCTCGAGCTCGCCGGTGCCGAAATCCGGCGTCGCACCCGGCGACGAGAGGCTTACCGGCCGGCCGAAGGGCAGCTCGGCGAGGCGCCGCAGATTCTCGTTCTGCAGGAAGACGCCGTGCACCGGCACGCCCCAGCGCGCGGCCAGCGCCGCCGCCTCGCGCACCGCGGTTTCGATCTCGTCCTGCACATCGCAGGCGATGACGACGCGTCGGATGTCGAAGTCACTCATCTTCCCCCTGCCTGCGCCGCCTTGGCCGCCGCTCGGCGCCGGGCGTCGCCAAAGCGGCGATGCGCCGCGCGGAAGCCGAGAGGCGCACGGCGACGCGCTGATTGAGGGTGCCCTCGGGATAGACGCCGGTCGCATCCGGCGCACCCGCGGCGACCCCGGTCAAGAGCTCGATTCCCTGATCGATGGTCTCGATCGGGGTGACGGAGAAACGTCCCGCTGCCGCGGCCTCGACCACATCCTGGCGCAGCATGAGGTGCTGGACATTGGCGGCGGGAATGAGCACGCCCTGGCCCTCGGCGAGACCGCGCGCGCGGCAGACATCGAAGAAGCCCTCGATCTTCTCGTTGACGCCGCCGATCGCCTGGATACGTCCGTGTTGATCGACCGAGCCGGTCACCGCCAGGCACTGGCGGATCGGCGCATCGGCGAGCGCCGACAGCAAGGCGAAGAGCTCCGCGGCCGAGGCGCTGTCGCCCTCGACGCCGCCATAGGATTGCTCGAAGACCAGGCTAGCGCTCAGCGACAGCGGGCCCGTGCGGCCGAAACGGCCGCCCAGGAAGCCGGACAGGATCAGCACGCCTTTCGAATGGATCGGACCGCCCAAGGCGACTTCGCGCTCGATGTCGATCACTTCGCCCTTGCCGAGCCGTGTCTGCGCCGTGATGCGGCTGGGATGGCCGAAGCTCGCACCGCCGAGCGTGATCACGGAAAGCCCGTTCACCTGGCCGACGCGCTCGCCCGTGGTCTCGATGTGCAGCGTGTCGCGGCCGATTTCCTCCTGGAAGCGGCGATAGATGCGGTCGGCACGGCGGCGCCGCGCCGCCACCGCGGCCTCGACGTCGGCACTGCCGATCACGCTTCGCCCCGCCTGCTCGACGAGGTGGTCCGCCTCCTGCAGCAGATCCATGATGCCGCGGATCTCCGCGGTGAGCTTCGCCGCGTCGCCGCTCATCCGCGCCGCTTCTTCGATGACGCGCGCCACCGCGGCGCGGTCGAGCGGCCGCAGCCGCTCGCGCCGTGCCCCCGTGGCGATGAGCCGGGCATAAAGCCCCATCGCCTCGGCCGAACGGTCGATGCGGTCGTCGAAATCGGCGGCGATCTTGAACAGCTCGGGGAAATCCGGATCGAGCTCGGCCAGCAGGTAATAGAGCCTGGGCGGGCCGATGAGCACGACCTTGACCGAGAGCGGGATCGGCTCGGGATCGAGCGAGACGGTGCTCGCAAGGCTCAGCAGCTGCTCCAGCGAGACGGTGCGGATCTCGCCCGCCCGCAGCACGCGCTTCAGCGTGTCCCAGCCGAAATTGGCGGTCAGCAGCCGCTGCGCGTCGAGCACGAGATAGCCGCCATTGGCGCGGTGGAAGGCGCCGGGCACGATCAGGTTGAAGTCGGTCATGAGGGCGCCGAAGCGCGCGATGTGCTCGATCCGCCCCACCAGGTTCTGATGCGTCGGATTATCTTCGTAGACGATCGGCGCGCCCTGTCTGCCGCGATTGTCGACGAGCACATTCACCTGATAGCGGCGGAAGGCAGGCATCTCCGTCGGCGGCGCCTCGCCGTCGCCGGGCTCGCGCCGCTCGGCGATGAACTCTTCGGCATGTTCGAGAATGTCGTGCTCGACCTCACCGAGATAGGCGACGATTTCGGCGAGGTCGGCGAAAGCGGCGCGCGGGGTCTCGAGCAGATGCTTCACCACCCCCGAGCTGGTATCGCGGTTGAGCCGGCGCACCGCGTCGCGATGCTCGCGCTCCCAATCCGGAACCTTGCGGACGATGGTTTCGAGCTCGTTCTGCAACACTTCGAGGTCGCTTTTGATGCGCTCGCGCTCTTCGCCCGGCAGCCGCTGGAATAGGTCCGGCGGAATCACCTCGCCGTTGCGCAGCGGCGCGAGCGCCAGGCCCATCGGCGTGCGCAGCAGACCGATGCTCTTCTGCTCGGCTTTGTGTTGCAGCGCGCCGAAGGCCTCTTCCTGCCGGCGCTTGAACTGCTGGTCGATCACTTCGCGGCGCGTCCGGTAGTCCTCGCGCTCGAACGCGGCCGGCAGCGCCAGGCCAAGCTCGGCGACGAGATGCTGCATCGCCTCGCGCAAGGTGCTGGCGCGCCCGGTCGGCAGCAGCAGCCGCCGCGGCCGGTGCGGATCGGCGAAATTGTTGACGTAGCACCAGTCGGGGGGCGTCGGCGCCGTCGCGGCTTCGGCCTGGAGCAGCTGCTGGATCAACGTGCGCTTGCCGGCACCGGGCGGACCGAAGGCGAAGACGTTGAAGCCGCGGTGGCGAATGCCGAGGCCGGCGCGGATCGCTTCGACCGCGCGCTCCTGGCCGACGAGCTGCGGCAGATCGGCGAGCTCTTCGGTGGTGGCAAAGGCGAGCTCGTCCAGGGCGCAGCCGCGCCGCAAGCTTGCAGCGGCAAGCGGCACCCCCGTCGCAACCGGCGTTGCGGCGGCCGCATCGCCCGAAATCGGCGGCTTCAGCTGGGACGGCACTCCGTCATTGCTCATGGGTGGCACGGCCATCCTCTCCCTTTTTGTTCTCGTTTAATCCCATTCGGCCGATGGGGCCTTGAGACAGATCAACGTTTCCCCGAAACGCGTTACCGGCGGATGACGCGGGCTCAATAGGGCACGGGCCGGGTCACCTGCACGGCGATGCCGTCGCGGCGGGTCTCGGCGAGATGGATCGTGTACCAGTCGAGCCGGGGCGCATCGGCGCCCGCGGCCTTGAGCACCAGAGCGTCGGCGTCCACGGCCAGGGTCGAGCGCGGCGCGCCTTCGGTCTCGAGCGCATCCGCGTCCTCCTGACTCGGATGGACCTCGAGATAGAGCTCGCCCGCGGACCAGCCGACCTTCGCCGGCTGGTTCACCACGGTCACGGGCGTGCCGATCGCCACCGCGCGCAAGAGCCAGGCGATGTCCTCGGGATAGAGGCGGATGCAGCCATGGCTGTCGCGGCGGCCGATGCTGTAGGGCTTGTTGGTGCCGTGCACGGCGTAGCCCTTCCAGCCGAGATAGAGCGCGTACTCGCCCATCGGGTTGTCGGGGCCGGGGCCGATCGAGGCGGGGAGATCCGGGTCTTCCACATGCTCCGACGGGGTCGGGACCCAGACGGGATGGACGCGCTTGGCGGCGATGACGGTGTGGCCGACCGGCGTTTCCTTGCCTTCGCCGCCGATGCCGATGGGAAAGCTGCGCGGCTCGCCGCCGCCGGGCGGAAAGTAGTAGAGGCGCAGTTCCGGCAGGTTGATGACGATGCCGCGATGCGGCGCGTCGGGCAGGACATGCTGGGTCGGCACCACCACCTCGACGCCGGCGCCGGGCATCCAGGGATCGACGCCGGGATTGGCGGCGCGGATCTCGACATATCCGACATCGTTGTCGCGGGCGATATCGAGGAGCGTGTCGGGCTCGCGCGTGACGTAACGCGTCGGAATGCCGATCACCTCGGATGGCGGGGCAGGCTTCTGCGCCGCCATCCCCAGCAGGATGATTGCCGGGATCAGCGCGAGGCGCGCTATGCCTTTGGCCGACATGGTTCTCGATCCATTCGCCGCAGCAGACTATCGCTGGCCTTTCCACGCATTGACCCGTATCAATGCCGGCCGGCCGCCGCTCGGCGACAAGGACCCGCGCTTGTGGATGCCCGCACCATGCCCTGTCGATCGCGCCGCCGGCTGCTGGCGGCCGGCTTCGCTCTGATCCTTGCTCTGCCGGCCGCGCCTGTTGCGGCCGATCAGCCGGTCAAGGCCGACCGTATCCTGGTGCTCAAGGGCAAGCGCCGGTTGCTGCTGCTGCGCGGCGACGCCGTGCTCAAGACCTACCCGATCGCGCTCGGCCGCCATCCCAAGGGGCCGAAGCGGCAGCGCGGCGATGGTCGCACGCCCGAAGGCGTCTACGTCATCGATCGTCGCTTTGTCAGCAAGTCCTACCACCTGGCGCTCCACATCTCCTATCCTGACGCGGCCGATGTGGCGCAGGCCCGCGCGCGCGGCGTCTCGACCGGTGGGGACATCGTCATTCATGGCATGCCGGCGCGCTATGGCCACAACGACCCTGTGCGCTTCTTCCGCGACTGGACCGATGGCTGCATCGCCGTCGGCAACGTCGCCATCGAGGAAATATGGGACGCCGTCGATGACGGGACGCCGATCGAGATCAGGCCGTGAGCGGCGCCGGAGCCCCCGCCATGGATGAGCAGCAGGCCGTCATCGACTTCCTTTCCTCGGGCGCGAGCTACGGGTTTCGCGGCGCGGCGGTGGAGCAGGTCGTCACCCATATCTCGCACCTTTTCCTCGTCGGCGACCGCGTCTTCAAGCTGAAGCGGGCGGTCAAGTTCTCTTATCTCGACTATTCCACCCTCGAGCGCCGCGAGCGCTTCTGCCGCGCCGAGCTCGACCTCAACCGCCGCACCGCGCCGGGGCTCTATCTCGGCCTCCGCCAGATCACGCGCGGCGCCAATGGCAGGCTCGCCCTCGATGGCGGCGGCGATACCGTCGACTGGCTCATCGAGATGCGTCGCTTTCGCGAAGACGATCTCTTCGACCGCATGGCTGCGGCCGGTCGTCTCACGCCGGCGCTGATGCGCGATCTTGCCGACGCCATCGCCGCTTTCCATGGCGCTGCCGAGATCACACCCGATCAAGGCGGCCGCGACAGCCTGGCGCGCACCATCGCCATCAATGACGAGAATCTGCGCCTCGCGGCGCCGCCGCTCGATGGTGCCGGCATCGACCGGCTACGCGCCGCGTCCCAAGCCCATCTCGCCCGGGTCGGGCCGTTGCTCGAGGCGCGGCGCCGCGCCGGCAAGGTCCGGCGCTGCCATGGCGATCTGCACCTGCGCAACATCTGCCTCTTCGAGGGCCAGCCGACGCTCTTCGATTGCATCGAGTTCAACGACGATTTCGCCTGCATCGATGTGCTCTACGATCTCGCGTTCCTGCTCATGGACCTGGTCGAGCGCGGGCATGCGGACGACGCCAATCTCGTCTTCAACCGCTATCTCGACCGCAGCAGCGAGAGCGACGGGCTCGCCGCCCTGCCGCTCTTCCAATCGGCGCGGGCGGCGGTGCGCGCCCATGTCCTGGGCGCGCTGGTCCGCTCGGGCGGGTCGCAGAAAGCGGCGGAGGCGCGCGCCGCCGCGGCCTATCTGGCGCTGGCGCTGGCGCTGCTCGAGCCGCACCCGCCGCGCCTGCTGGCGCTGGGCGGCCGCAGCGGCACCGGCAAGTCGACAATCGCCCAGGCGCTCGCCGCCGGATTGCCGCCGGCGCCCGGCGCGCGCCTCTTGCGCAGCGATGTGATCCGCAAGCGCTTGGCCGGCGTCGCGCCGGAGACGAGCCTGCCGCGCGAAAGCTATACCCTCGCCGCCTCCGAGCGCGTCTATGCGGCGCTGGGCGAGGAAGCGGAAAGGACCTTGGCGGCCGGCTACAGCGTCCTCGTCGACGCCACCTTCCTGCGTGCCGAGGAGCGCCGGGCCGTCGCGGCGCTGGCGGCGAAGGCCCGCGTGCCTTTCACCGGGCTCTGGCTCGATGCGCCCCATGACGTGCTGGCCCGCCGCATCGCGGCGCGGCGTGGCGATGCTTCCGACGCCGATCTCGCCGTGCTGCAATGGCAGCTCGGCATCGATATCGGCCCGATCGAATGGCAGCGCGTCGACGCGGCCGGCGATCTCGCCGCGACCCTCGCCGCCGCGCGAACGCTCAGTGCGACATCAGCACCGGCACCGTCATCGTCGTGAGCAGGGTGCGCGTGGCGCCGCCGAACATGAACTCCCTGGCGCGCGAATGACCATAGCCGCCGGCGACGATGAGATCGGCGCCAATGTCGTCGGCAAAGTTGAGCAGCGCATTGCCCTCATCGATCTCTTTGGCCGCGGTATGCGCGGCCGTCGCCTTGACGCCATGGCGGGCGAGGTGGAGGGCGATGTCGGCGGCGGGCACGTCGCCGTCGCCGCCGATGCCTTCCTCGGGATTGACGGCGAGAACGGTGACCGAGCGCGCCTGCTGCAGCAAAGGCAGCGCATCGTTGAGCGCACGCGCCGCTTCGCGGCTGCTCTTCCAGCCGATCAGCACGGTTTGACCCAGGTTCGCGATGGTCCCGATATAGGGGATCACCAGAACCGGCCGGCCGGAGGAGAGGAGCGTGTGCGCCGCGATCTGCGCCTCGCTGGTGCTCGACGTGTCGTCGGGATCATGCTGCCCGATGATGGCGAGATCCGCATAGCGCGCATGGAGCGCGACCGTCTCGGCGAGGCCGCCTTCGACCAGGCGCCATTCTCCCTCGATCCCGTCGCGGCGCAAGCGCTCGGTGAAGCTCGCCTCGACCGGCTGCGCCGCCGCGCGAGCGGTCTCGCGCATCTTGTCCATCATCTCTTCGATGAGCCGGACATCGGCGAAGCCCGAAGGGTCGCCGTAGAACAGCGCCGGCGACGGTAGCTCGACGCCGTAGAGCGCGGTGAGATGCGCGCCGTGCCGCGTCGCCAGCTCTGCGGCGAGAGCGAGCCGGACCGCGCCGCGCGGCGAGGCATCGAGATGCACCAGAATGTCTTTGAGGGCCATGGACGCCTTACTCCTTTGGCTGAGGATCGATCGCTCCGGACCCGGTAAGGAAAGATACCGCGTTCTCCACCCTGAGCTGAAGCGCCATAGGGTCCGCGGCCGGCCGCGCCGGCGCGGTCATTGCTCGACCACCATGCCGGAGATCGGCTCGATCCAGACAAGGTGATCCCGCACCCCCGTGACGCCGGGCAGGCGCTCCGCCGCGACGCGGAGCGCCTCGCGCTCGCGTTCATCGGTGACGATTCCCTTGAGCACGACGACGCCATGGCGCACGGTGATCTCGAGGCTGGTACGCGGCGCCCAGCTCTGCTTGTCGATCTCGGCGAGGAGCCGGCGGCGGATCTCCCGGTCCGAGATGGCGGCAGCCTCGGTCTTGCCGGCGGCCTCGACCAGCGCGGCGAGCAGGTTGGCGCGGCTCAGAATGCCGAGGAGCCTGCCGTTTTCGAGCACCGGCAGCCGCTTCACCCGATGCTTCTCCATCAGGGCGACCGCCGCATCGAGAGGTGTGTCGGGGGTGATCGAGACGACTTCCCGGGTCATGATCGCGCCCACCCTGCCCGCATGGGTCTGAACATAGTCACGCGCCAGGCGCCCCGGCCCGAGCAGCAGCTCGACCCAGCGCGAGCGCCGGCGCTCGGTGCCGATCTCGGCTCGCCGCAACAGGTCGCCTTCGGTGAGCATGCCGACGAGCGCGCCGCTCTCATCGACCACCGGGAGCCCGCTGATGCGGTGGCTCAGCATCAGCCGCGCCGCATCCTCGACGCTGCTCTCCGTGGTGACCGTGAACGCGCCGCGCGTCATGACGTCCGCTGCCTGCATGATGCCACCTTCCTTTAGCACCTAACCTACCGCTCGCCGGGTGGCGATGCCTTGATCCGGATCAATCGGCGGTATCCGGGCTTTGCCCCGCCTCGCTCGGCCCGCAGCACGGTCACCCGCGGTTTGATCGCTCGCTCAGCTTGGTCGCTGGCGATCAATGATTGGTGTGCGTTCGAAGGATAAGTTGCATCGAATATTTTGCGCTTCACGAGATCGAAGAGCGATCCTAGGCACCGACGCGCCTCGGCACCGTCGCCATGATCTCGATGGTCGGCGTCTTGTGGTTCGGCGGGCCGTTCTCGACCGTGTGCTGGACGCAGCAGCAGGCCTTTTCTCAGATCGGTCGTCGGAAGCCGCGGTTCGAGTCGAGCCGTCGACCAATTTGTCGCGCTATTTTGGCCTTGCGACAATGTCAGGGTGCGCGTAGTTAGTTAGATTGCCCGTGACGCGGGGAGGTCATCGTGACAAAAGAGACGACGCATCGCGCAGCGCGGCCGTCTTCGCGTACCCGATCGCTGGCGCGGACGCTGGTCGATCAGTACGGCGAAGGTGCGCTCCGCCACGTCACGGATCAGATCGCGCTCTTCCTCTCGCTCGGCGATTATGCCTCGGTGGCGCTTTGGGCACGGGCGGCAGAAGCCGTGAACAAGCTCCAACGCGAGCGGGACAAAGCGCACGAGCCCGCTGCCGTCGAGATCCTGCCGCCGGTTGCCGCCGAACTCGGCCTCGCTTCCGCTATCGAGGTGATCCTCGATGGATGAGTTTCAGCAGGTTCACAGCGTCGCCGCCATGCTCGTCGAAAAGCACGGCGTGAGAGCGGTTTCGGTAGCGGAATACAAGGCCCTGAAGGCGCAGCACGGCGGCGACATGGCCTCGGCCAATGGCTGGCGAAGCGTGGCGCGTGCGGCGGCCGCGCTGATGGGCGACGACACCGGACTCGATTACTAGCAGCCCGAATCAGAGTTTCCTGACACAGCCCGCGACATCGTCTGCGCCCCACCTCACCCTCCCGCTTACACGGGTCCCTCCCTCTCCGCCCCTGAGGGGCGGAGAGGGTTGGGGTGAGGTGGGGTGAGGCAACGATAGTCGGGACGAGCGCCTTTTGTCGCTCACCGCCCCGTCAGTTTTCCCAGAGCGCGGCCGAACAGGCCGGAGGGTGGCGGCGGCGCTTCCGCTTCCGGCACGGCCGCCACGGGAAGGCGGGCATCGGCGCTTGGTTCGGGAAGGCCATCCGGCGGCGGACTCGACCGCTGCGCATAGGCGATGATGCCTTCGAGCACGCGCTCGAGCGGCACCGGGCGGTCGCCGGCGGAAGCTTCGCGGCCGACCACCCGCTCGTGGGCAAGCAGCGCTTCATATTTCGGCGGGCAACGCTCCGGGTGGTCGGCGTAGACCTTTCTGAGCGAGCTGCCGAGTTCCGCCCAGAGCCAGCTCGCCTCTTCGCTCGTCATGACGATGCGAACGCCGCCCGTCAGGATCGTGACCTCGCCCTCGGCGGCATTCATCAGCACTGTTATGGGCGCATCCGCGACTTTCATGGTGAAGCACCTCGCCGGCCGCACCGCCGCGATTTATGGTGACGACGACCCGACCCTGCGCGACTCCATTCTCGTCGCGTCTTCGCTGCTGCCGATGAGCGCCGGCCGGCGCGGCTCGCCGGAGGCGAGCTCGAGCTTCTTGAGGCCGAGCGTCAACCCGTCCCGCAGAGCTTCGCCTTCGTGCCTGCTTAGGGTCAGGCGAAACCCGTCCATGACCACGACGAGTTCGGCGGCTTCGGGATTGGACTGAACGAATACCTTCTCGGGAATAACCTGCATTTTGAGCCTCCTACAACAAACTGGGCCCGGCACGGGGCTTTCTACGCTCGCTCCCTTAACCAAATGCGCAGGCCATACCGCGAGCGACTAACAAAGTGTCGCCCACGATCCCCCAATGTAGCTCCGACCCCACGCCCTTGAGCGTTGATCGTCTTGATGCTGCGCGCTCTCTGTTGGGGAGTACCTTTTCGTGATTCACTCTCTCCTTGCGGCAGTGGCGTTGAGACGGGGCAGGCTGTGGAAAAAAAGTGGGTGGAGGCTCGATAACGTAGGATCGGCCGCCACGAAGTCCGATTTCATCTGTTTAATTTGTGGCAACGCCGGCAGCGGCGGCGGGGCGAGGAACTTTCGCGCCGGGAGGCTCAGATGGACTATGCGCAGTACCTTAAGGACCGGGCGGCGGATTTCGCTAATTTGGCGGTGACGACGAGCGATTCTCTGGCAGCGCAGAACCTTCATGAACTGGCCATCATCTGCCGTGAGAGCGCGGATCGGTTGGCGCGCCGCGCCAAGGGGACGGTCGCAGCTGCGCCTTACTTCAGCGAGTAGCGAGACCTCGCCGCCGCGAGGGACCAAGGCTCGCGGCGTCGAGACGCTGGCGCACGTGGCGGAGCCGCCATGAAGCGCAAGACCGTCTATCTCAACAGCGTCCCGATCGGCACGGCGAGCACGTGGCACGAGGTCGCCGCGCTTCTCGCGCGGCGACTGCGGCGCAGCATCGATTCGCGCGAGGCGCAGGACAGCGGCAGCGAAGGGCCGGACGGCTTCTACGTCAACATGGCGGTCTAGCATCATGCACGCCGGTGCGTGAGGCGCATCGGCGTCGCGCGGCCACGGCGCCTGTCTGGGTCGAATTGTCGAACGCCGCGCCGTTTCCTACATCGGCAGCAGCGGGCTCATACCCGGACATGAACGGAGGACCGGCATGGACTATCGTCCGCTCGGAGCAACAGGTCCGGCGGTTTCCGCCCTGGGCCTCGGCTGCATGGGCATGTCGGGCGTGTACGGCCCGACCGACCGCCAGGAAAGCATCGCCACCATCCACGCCGCGCTCGACGCCGGTATCACCCTCTTCGACACCGGCGATTTCTACGGCATGGGCCACAACGAAATGCTCATCGGCGAAGCGCTGAGGGGGGTGTCGCGCGACCGTTTTCTGATCAGCGTCAAGTTCGGCGCGCTGCGCGATCCCGCCGGGGGTTGGCTGGGTTACGATGCACGGCCGGAGGCGGTGAAGAATTTCCTCGCTTACTCGCTGCGGCGATTGGGTGTCGACCACATCGATATCTATCGTCCAGCGCGTCTCGATCGCAACGTACCGATCGAGGAGACGGTGGGCGCCATCGCCGATCTGGTGAAGGCCGGCTACGTCAAGCAGATCGGGCTCTCGGAGGTGGGTGCGGAGACGATCCGTCGCGCGGCCTCGGTGCATCCCATCAGCGACGTGCAGATCGAATATTCGCTGATCTCGCGCGGCATCGAGGACGATATCCTTCCGGCCGTCCGCAACCTCGGCATCGGCGTCACCGCCTATGGCGTGCTCTCGCGCGGCCTGATCAGCGGCCATTGGCAGAAGCAAGTCGCGCACGCCAGCGATTTCCGCGTCCACAGCCCGCGCTTTCAGGGCGAGAACGTCGACCGCAACCTGGCACTGGTCGAAAGCCTGCGCAAACTTGCCGAAGCGCGGGGCAGCAGCGTCGCGCAGGTGGCGATTGCATGGGTCGCCGCACAAGGACACGACATCGTTCCGCTCATCGGCGCCCGCCGGCGCGATCGGTTGGCCGAGGCGCTGGGTGCGCTCGACATGAGACTGAGCGCCGATGATCTCGCCGCCATCGAACGCGCCGTACCGAAAGGCGCGGCTTCCGGCGCTCGCTATCCCGCATCGGCGATGGCCGATCTCGACAGCGAGAAACGCTAGCACGTGATCCGTTTAAGTCGAATCGCCTGCTTGCTTGATCCGTCATTCGCCACGGAGTTCCCCAGCGGAGAACGGAGAATAAGTGCTTGGCGCGCGAAGCGCGCCATTCTTCCCTTCTCCGTGATCTCGGTGCCTCCGTGGTGACTCTTTCCCTGCCGCAGGCGCGGCGACAAACGCGATAGCCCCGCGCTTTCGCGGCGGTTACGCGTGACAGCGGATCCGTTTGAGCGGATACGGTTCGAACGCGCCGGTCTCAGATTGCGATTTCGCGACCGAGTTCCACCACGGCGTCGGGCGGCAGCTTGAAGTAGTCGCTGACATGCAAGGAGTTGCGCTGCATCAGCGCGTAGAGCGCCTCCAACCAGCGCGGCAGCCCCTTGGCGTCGTCGCTGGGAACGATGGTTTCATGACCGACATAGTAGGTCACGTCCGACAGATCGAGGCCGCAGCCGCCGGTATGCGCGGTCTGGAGCAAGGCGGGGATGTCGGGGCGCTCCATGAAGCCGTATCGGGCTTTGGCGCGCCAGAAGCGCGGCGCGATCTCCTCGACTCTGAGGCGATCGGCGTCGTCGACCCAGGGCACTGACTCCGTCGTCGCCGTCAGGACGAAGAGACGCTCGTGCAGGGCGCGGTTGTGCTTCACATGCCACACCATGACCGGCGGCGCGTCGCGCTCCGTCCGCGTGAGGAACACGGCGGTGCCCGGCACGCGCGGGATGCGGCCTTCCGCGATCCGCGCCATGAAGGTCGCGATCGGCATGACGGTTTCCTGCAGGCGGACCGCGACCGCGCGCGAGCCGCGGTGCCACACCAGCATCACGCCGTAGACCAGCGCGGCGAGCAGCAACGGCACGTATCCGCCCTCCGCGATCTTGGCGAGGTTGGCCAGGAGGAAGGCGGAATCGACGATCAGGAAGGCGCCGGCGACCGCGGCGGCCGCGGGCAGCGGCCAGTGCCAGATCTCGCGTATGGCAATGAACAGCAGCGCCGACGTCATCACCATCGTCGCCGAAACGGCGATGCCATAGGCCGCCGCCAGATTGTCGGACTTGCCGAAGCCGATCGTCAGGCCAAGCGTCACGATCATCAGCAGCCAATTCACCGTGCCGACATAGATCTGCCCGTAGCCGCTTTCGGAGGTCTGCTTGATATGCACCCGCGGCAACCAACCGAGCTGGATCGCCTGCCGCGTCATCGAGAAGGCGCCGGTGATGATCGATTGACTGGCGATGATCGTCGCGATCGTCGCAAGCAGCACGAGCGGCACGAGCATCACCGGCGGACAGAGCCGGAAGAAGATGTTGTCCGATGTGGGAGCGCCCTCGAGAACGAGCGCCCCTTGGCCGGCATAATTGAGGACGAGGCTCGGAAAGACCAGCGCCGACCAGGCGACGCGGATCGGCCTGGCGCCGAAATGGCCCATATCGGCGTAGAGCGCCTCGGCGCCCGTGACGCACAGGAACACGCCGCCGAGCACCAGGAATCCGCCCACGCCGCCGGTTCGGAGAAAAGCCAATCCGGCGCGCGGGTCGATCGCCCATAGCACCGCCGGATGCTGCGCAATCCCCCACACCCCGAGCACGGCCATGGCCACGAACCAGAGCGCCATGATCGGGCCGAAGGCGCGGCCGATCCGCATCGTGCCTTGCGGCTGGAGGGCGAAGAGTGCCACCAGAATCAGCACGGCGGCCGGCAGGACATAGGGGTGCAGCGACGGGGTGACGATGTCGAGCCCTTCGAGCGCCGACAGCACCGAGATCGCCGGCGTGATGGCGCCATCGCCATAGATCAGCGCCGCGCCGAAAAGGCCGACCGCCACGATCGCCGCACGCTGCTTCTGCTTCACCCCGAGCAGCGACATCAGCGCGAGAATGCCACCTTCGCCGTCATTGTCGACGCGCATGGCGAAGGACACGTATTTGATCGAGGTGATGACGATGAGCGTCCAGATCACCAGCGACAGCGCGCCAAGAATCGTGCCGGCATCAGGCTTGTCGCCGGTGAGGTTCAGGACCGTCTTGAGCGTATAGAGCGGGCTCGTGCCGATATCGCCGAAAACCACGCCCAGCGCCGACAGGCTGAGCACCGGCAGGCTCGCCGCGACGGCTCCCGGTCTTTCCTGCGTGAGTGCAAATTCCCGCAAGCGCGACTCCGCAATCCCTGGCGAACCGGCTCACCTACTATAGGCGGCGCCCTGTGTAGCATTTTTGAAGGAGCGTCAGGCCCGCGAAAGAGAGCGTGAATTTATCTGATGGATGCCGGGATCGATGGCGGTGCGTCCTTCGACACGCGCGCTGCGCGCGCCAGCCCAGGATGAGGCGATTTTCTTTGTGCCACCAAATTTCTTTGTGCCATCAAAGCCATACCTCATCCTGAGCTTGCGCCCGGAGGGCGCCTGTCGAAGGACGCACAGCACACATGCAGCCCTATGGCGCGGCCCAAAACGCCGTTCACCCGCTGCGCGCCCGGCGCTTGACCCGTGACGACGGCCGGGCTAATTTGCAAATGCTTCGCAGTTGCATGCGATGGAGAAAAGAGTGACGGCTCGTTT
>DATIYL010000210.1:0-17499 GCA_035517635.1 Allostellaceae bacterium
GCAAGATTCGCATCGATCTGGGTATCGAGGTGACGCTTGACGGGCTGGAGAGGATGCACGACCCAGGAACGGATCAGCAGCGCCCAACCTATCTCATCGGCAAAATTTGCTACCCCCAGGGCGCGACCGAGGCCACCGAGGGTAAGATCCTCTACATCAAACCAAGGGTCATGGACGACCCCGATGACATTTTCGCATACCGCCTGTCGAATTCGTCGTTTCCGTTCGATACGACGTTCGATCAGTGGTTCAGCGAACCTCAATTCGAGAGCTACCGTGCGCTCGGCGCAAAGATCATGTGCGATATCTGGCAAAAGGCGGGGAAGCCGACTGAGCTCGATAAGCTCATGGATGGCTTGTCGTAGCTGGCGCGAATGGCGGTAAGCAGGCATTGCCGGCGGCATGCCGCTGGATCAGCCGCTTCAGAGGGAAGTAAGATCGCCGCATGGAAGAGCGCCCGCACAAGTCCCGCCGCGGCCCGAAGCCGGCGACCGCGGCGCATCTCGAGAATGCGGCGCTGCACTATCTCGAGCGCTTTGCCAGCTCCAGCGGCAATTTGCGGCGCGTGCTGCGGCGCAAAGTGGCGCGCGCCGCGCGCGTCCACGGCGGCGACCCCGCCGAAGGCGAGCGGCTCGTCGAGGAGATCGTCGCGCGCTATCTCCGCTCGGGGCTGCTCGACGACCGCGCCTATGCGGCGCAGCAGGCGGCGAGCCTCAGGCGGCGCGGCGCCTCGCGCTATGGCATCCGCGGCCGGCTCGCGGTGAAGGGCGTCGCGGCCGAGCTGGTCGACGAAGCGCTGAGCGCGCTCGACGCCGAGCCGGGCGACAGCGAGCTCGCCGCCGCTTGCGCTCTCGTCCGCCGCCGGCGGCTCGGCCCGTGTCGGGCGCCGGAGCAGCGGGCGCTGTTTCGGCAAAAGGACCTCGCCGCCCTGGCGCGCGCCGGCTTCGGCATCGAGACGGCGCAGCGCGTTTTGGCGGCGGCCGATACGGAAGCACTGGCGGCGCTGGAGCGCGGCGAGGGTTAGTACTTCGAATCACGGCTGACTGAAGCAGCCCGCTCACTCGTCGCTCCCCCTCACCCTCCCATCGCTTCGCGATGGGCCCCTCCCTCTCCCACAAGGGGAGAGGGGCTTGCAACGTTCGGTGAGCCCCTCTCTCCCGCTTGCGGGACTGAGCGCCGTCAGGACGCCTTGGGCGGGTCCAGGTAACGGGTCTGGTTCCCTGCGGGCATCTCGATGCCGTTGGCATCGAACGCCTTCTTCATGCGCCGATTGAACTCGCGTCCGATGGCGAATTGCCGCATCGGGACGGTCTTGAGCCGGGCGCGAACGACCATGGCGGTGTCGGAGAAACGCTCGACGCCGAAGATCTCGAGCGGCTCGACGATCGACGGCGCCCAGTCGGGGTCGCGGCGCAGATCGTCACCGACCTCGCGCAGCACGGCGATGACGCGGTCGGGATCCTCACGGTAGACGACGCCGACATCGGCAACGAAATAGGAGTAGTCGCGCGTCAGGTTGCGCACCGTCGAAACGTCGCTGAACGGCACGGTATGCAGCGTCCCCGAGAGGTCGCGGAGCCGGATGGTGCGGACGGAGATCGCTTCGACGATGCCGGCGTGGTTGTTGCCGACATCGACCATCTCGCCCACCGCGAGCGTATCCTCGAGCAGGATGAAAAGGCCGGTGATGACGTCCTTCACCAGCGCCTGCGAGCCGAAGCCCACGGCGATGCCGGCGATGCCGGCGCCGGCGAGCAGCGGCGCGATGTTGAGGCCGAGCTCGGAAAGCACGATGAGCCCGACCGTGGTGAGGAGGATGATGAGCACGGTGGTGCGCAACAGCGGCAGCAAGGTGCGCGTGCGCGCGCTGCGCGCGACCCGGTGGCCGTCAACGCCGACGCCGTTCAGATAGCGCTCGATCGCCGCGCCGAAGATCTCCCAGATCAGCAGCGCGGCCAGCAGCACCGTAACGATCGACACGACGCCACCGCTGATGCGGCGGCCGGTATCCGTGCTGAACCAGGAGAAGGTATCGATGCCCCAGGCCTGCAGCAGCGCCAAGGCGGCAAAGACGTAGACGATGACCGACGCGACGATGGTCAGGATCGGCACATAGCGATTGGCGCGGTGCTCGAGGGTCGGGAAGCGGCGCTTCAGATCATCGCCAATGGCAAAGCCGCGCTGGCTGAGCTGCCGCACCGCACGGACGATGATGCCGGCGGCGAGGATGACGACGAGGCTCAGGATCGTGGCGCGGAACACATAGGCAAAGCCCGCCTGGATGCGCAGCACGTAGCTGCCGAAGGTGCCGGCAATGTAGAGAATGGCGAGCACGTGCCAGGTGTCGGCGAGACGGTGGCGCAAGAGGCGCCAGCCATGGCCTCCCGTCAGCATGCCGGCGCCGTTGCCGTTCTTGCCGCGCAGCATATCGGCGACGGCGACGCGGTTCTGCAGCACGAAGATCACCGAGAGGATGCCGAGGACCAGCATGGTGCCGCGCAGCAGCAGCACGTAGATGGCGCCGGGAACCCCGAACCACCAGGTCACGGCCGCCACCGCCAGACCATAGACCGACCAATTGGTGAAGCGGCGGACCCAGATGTAGAGATAGTTCCGCGTCTCCTCGCCGAGCGGGTAGAGCGCCGTCGCCGGGATCGAGAGCAGCGCGACATTGGCCGCGGCGAGGATGAGGCGCGCGGTCAAGCTCGCCTGGATGACGACGCCGGCGATTTGCACGCTGGTCGCCCAGGAGCGCGGCTGGACCAGCGGCAGCACGGCATAGGCGATAACGGCGAAGGCGATGACCGGCAGCGCATCGACCACGAACAGGGCGAGCATCAGCACGAGCTCGGCCAGCCGCGCATCGCTGGAGCGCGCGGCGAGCCGCGCCCGCGGGCGGCGCAGCAGCAGGCGGACGAACCATTCGCCGATGATGGCGACGCCGAGAATGATGCCGAGCCGGAGGCCGATGGCGAGCCAACGCGCCCGGGCATGGCTGTCGCTCGCCTGCCCCTGGAGCCAGTCGATGAGGGAGGGCGCGTCCAGCACCACGGCGGCGGTGGCGAGAATCTCGGCGCTGATCGCGTCGACATTGGCCGACAGGGTGTTGAGCCAGCCGGCGGGCGTCGCCGGAGGCTGCGCCGCTTCGATACCGCGCTGGGCGGCGATGAGCGCCTGAAGCTGCGTGACGAGCTGATCCCGCTGCTTCTCGTTCTGCAGCGTGTCGACGAGGCGCTGCAGCTCGTCCGCCGAGACCGGCGCCGGAGCAGCCTGTGGCGCCGCCGCGGCGGGCGCGGCGGCGGCCGCCATCGCCGCCGGGGCGAGGGCCGGCGCGAGCAGCAGGCAGGTGATGAGGCCGAGACGGGCGACCAGGCGCCGCAGGATCATGGGGCGCGAATTTAGCCGCGGCCCTCCCGAGCGCCAAGCCGAAGGGCGGTCCGGCCGCAAAAATGCCTTGCTCCGCCGCCGAGAGGCGCCGGGATACGCTAGCTCAGGCGAGTGGGATCGCTAGGTGGTTGCGGCTCGGCGTCAGGCGAGGCCGCTGGTCTCGCTGCTCATTGCACTCGGTGTGCCCGCTCACCCCGACCCTCTCCCGCAAGGGGAGAGGGGGCGCACCGAGCGGGCGGAGAGAGCTGGTGGCTCTAAGCGGCGCGGAGCTGGTCGAGGAAGCGGGCGATCTCGCTGCGCAACCCGGTCGCCAGCTCGACCAGCTTTCCGGTAGCGCCGCGCATCTCTTCCGCCGAGGCGCCGTTCGCGGCGGCGCTGTCGCTCACCGCGTGGACGGTGCGCGCGGCCGTGCTGGCGCCGGCTGCCGCATGCTGCACATTGCCGGCGATCTCGCGCGTGGCGCCGCCCTGCTCCTGCACGCGACCGGAGATCGTCGTCGCGATCTCGCTGATCTCGCCGATGGTACCGCCGATGCCGCGGATCGCCGCGACCGCGTCGCGCGTCGCCGACTGGATCTGGTTGATCTGCGCCGCGATCTCGTCGGTCGCCTTGGCCGTCTGATTGGCGAGCGACTTGACCTCGCTCGCCACCACGGCGAAACCCTTCCCTGCCTCGCCGGCGCGCGCCGCCTCGATCGTGGCGTTCAACGCCAGCAGGTTGGTCTGGCTGGCGATATCGTTGATGAGCTGCACGACCTCGCCGATGCGCTGCGCCGCCTCCGCGAGGCCCTGCACGCTCGCATCGGTGCGCTTCGCCTCGTCGACCGCCTTGGACGCGATCGCCGCTGATTGCGCGACCTGCCGGCCGATCTCCTCGGTCGAGGCGGCGAGCTCCTCGACCGCGGCGGCGACGGCCTGGACACCCTCATTCGTCTCACGCAACGCGTCCGACGCGCTGCGCGCCTCGCTGCAGTTGGTGCCGGCGGCAGCGGTGAGGTGCGCCGAGCTTCCCTGCATCGCCGCAGCGGCCTCCGCGAGCCGGTCGACCACCGATTTGACGCTGCTCTCGAAGCTTTCGGCGAGGCTCAAGGTCAGCCGGCGGCGCTCGGTGTCGGTCTCGCCCTGAAGGCGCAGCTTCTCGGCATTGAGCTCCTTCTCGCGGCGCCCCGCCTCGGCCATGGCGTCGAGCGAGGCCTCGCCCGCGGCGAAGAGGCGGACGAGGTGCTGGGTCAGCCAGATCAGCACCGCCGCCTCGACGATGACGATGGCGGCGTGGAGCAGCACGCGGAGAAAATTGGCGCCGTCGGGAAACACCGCGGCCGGCATCAGGAAGTTCAGGCTCAAATGGTGCAGCGCCGTCACCCCGGCCGCCAGCACGATCACCTGCCAATCGCAAAACGCGGCCAGCACGGCAAAGGCGGCGAAATAGTACATGTGCATATCGATCTGCATCTGGCCATGCGCCAGCCAGACCATCAGCGACACCATGGTGATGAGCGCGACGGCAATGACATAGCGGCAGAGCGAGCCTTCGCCATCGAGGTACCAGACCGCCGTGGCAAGCCCCGCGGCCAGCGCGGCGATCACGATCCCGGCCGGCCACGCGCTGTCATTGATGAGGCCGATCGCCACCAGCAGCGGCAGGTGCAGCCACAGAGCGACAACGAAAAACCGCGCCACGCCGGCGCGCATCTGAACCAGGCTCGAACTCTCCAACGACGCCTCCATGTCCTATTCGTTCCTTGCTGCTTCCACCGGCCGCGCGAGGCAGCCGCCGAACGCGACGGGATCGATCACCGCCCAGGCGCCGGCGGCATAGAGCCGACCAATGACCCCCGGATCTTCGCCATGCACCACCAGGATCCAGTCGTGCGCGCCTTCACGCACCACCACAGCTCCGGCCGCCACGACCGCGGCGAAGGCCTGCTCCCGTCCCGTCCAGGGCGGGAAGATCGCGGCGACTTCAGCGAAGCCGCGCGGCCGCGCTTGCAGCCAAGCCAGCGGCAGGACGCTCGCGACGCCCAACAGCGCCGCGGCAAGGATCGCCCGTCGCTGCGCACTCTGGGCCGCCATTCGCGCCACTCCCGGCCGACGCAGAAAGACCTATCGGACGCCGAAAGCCGCGCCCGATTCGGACAATACACGTGGGAGGTGAAGCCCCGGTAAACGCCACTAGCAGCAATTATTCGGTGCGTCGCCTATGGCCGATCGCGCCTTCGTCTATGCTCAGATCCCGTGTCCCGACCAGGCGAGCAGCGCCGCGACGAGGAGGCCGGTACCGGAGAGGGCGAGAATGCCGCCGGAGATGCGGTTGAGCCAGGTGAGGCGCACGGTGCCGAAGACGCGGCGCAGCCCGGCGATGCCGAAGCTCAAGCCCAGCCACCACAGCAGCGAGCCGCAGAAGACGCCGGCGACGAGCAGGCCGGTATCGAGATAGCCGGCCTCCTGGCTCACGCCCACCTGGGCGAAGATCGCGGCGAAGGCGAGAATGGTGATCGGGTTGGTGATGGTGAGCGCGAAGGTCGAGACGTAAGCGGCGAACAGCGCCTCCACCTCGTCATCGCCCAGCGGCTCAGGCTCGACCGCGCCGCCCCGCCGCAAGGCCCTGATGCCGGTATAGAGCAGGAAGCAGCCGCCGGCGACGCTGAACCATTCCTGATAGCGGAGCATGAAGTCGCGCACGATGGTGAGGCCGAAGCCGGCGATGATGCCGAAGATCGTATCCGCGGTCGCAGCGCCGAGGCCGGAGACGAAGCCGAACATCGGCCCTTCGAACAGCGTGCGGCGGACGCAGAGCAGGCCGACCGGCCCGACCGGGAGCGCAATGACGATGCCGACGGCGATGCCTTTGATGAGATCGATGAGGAGGGCAGCGGGCATCGGCACCGGGGACGACAAGGGCGGCGCCAGTCTCTGCGACGCGCTGCCGCGACGCAATCGAAACCTGGGCGTGCCGGCGGTGGTGCGGGCCGCTATGCTGCTTTGAGGAGAGGTGAAGCATGGCTGAGGACGAGAACGGGCTCCTCGGGCGGGCGCGGCGCAAGCTCGTCGAGAGCAAAGAGCGCTGGGCGCGCGAGGGGCGGCTCCTCACCGGCCGCGCGGCGCGCCCCGAGTCGCAGCGCCTGCCGCCGGGTCAGCGCCGAGTCGAGAATTGGCCGGTCCTCGATCTCGGCATCCAGCCCGAGGTGCCGGTCGAGGATTGGCAGATCGCGATCGACGGGCTCGTCGACAACCCCGTGCGCTGGGATTGGGCGGCGTTCCGCGCCCAGCCGCCGTTTCGCGACGTCTCCGACATCCATTGCGTTACCGCCTGGTCGCGGTTCGACAATGCCTGGGAAGGGGTGAGCGTGCGCCATGTCATCGCCACGGTGCGGCCCCGGCCGGAGGCGCGCTTCGTCCTGCTGCACAGCCATGACGACTACACCACCAACCTGCCGCTCGCCGATTTCGCCGGCGCGGACGTGCTGCTGGCGCATTCCTGGCAGGGCAGGCCCTTGGCGCGCGAGCATGGCGGGCCGGTGCGCGCCGTCGTGCCGCGGCTCTACTTCTGGAAAAGCGCCAAATGGCTGAAGCGCATCGAGTTCATCGCCGCCGATCGCCGCGGCTTCTGGGAAGAGCGCGGCTATCACGATCACGGCGATCCCTGGACGGAAGAGCGCTATGGCTGAGGTTGGCCGGAGCTTCCGAACGGAACTGCTACCACCCTCATCGTCATTCCCGCGAAAGCGGGAATCCACGGCGGTGGACCCCCGCTTTCGCGGGGGTGACGAGGAGAGGGTGGCGCTGTTGGAGCGGACTCTGCGCCGGAGGAACTGCTTATGAACGCCTTCGATTTCTCCTTCAGCGCGATCGATGGCGGCAGCCTGCCGCTGGCGGCGTGGCGCGGGCGGCCGCTGCTCGTGGTCAACACCGCGTCGTTCTGCGGCTTCACGCCGCAATATGCCGATCTCGAAGCGCTGTGGCGGCGCTATCGTGCGCGCGGCCTCGTTGTCATCGGCGTGCCATCCAACGATTTCGGCGCGCAGGAGCCGGGCACGGCGGCCGAGATCAAAGCGTTCTGCGCCACTCGCTACGCCGTCGATTTTCCGCTGACGGAGAAGCAGCCGGTGGTCGGCCCCGCCGCCCATCCCTTCTTCCGCTGGATCGCCGAAGAGCTCGGCGAGTCCGGCGCGCCGCGCTGGAACTTCCACAAATACCTCGTCGCACCCGATGGCAGCCTCGCCGGCCTCTGGCCTTCCTCCGTGCGCCCGACCGATCCTGCGCTCATTGCCGAGATCGAGACGCTGTTGTCGTAGATGAGCTGGGCGGCGCGGTTAGTGTGGAATTCGAAATACGGCAACAGCGCGCGAACTCATCAGCACCCCACCTCACCCTCCCGCTGCTTGCGCAGCGGGTCCCTCCCTCTCCGCCCCTGAGGGGCGGAGAGGGGTTGGGGTGAGGTGGGGCGCCGCAGGCGCAGCGCGCAAAGAAGCGCGATGCTTGTTCGCGTCATGCTGCTGTCATCCGCAAAGCCTGTCGCCGACTCGCCAATGTTGCGAAGCAACAATCGGTGCGAAATTGCCGCGGCGGAAGAGATTACAGCGAATTTACTTGCCCTCGCTCAGCGTTGGGCTTGATTTGCGCGGGGGAAATGCGGCAGATGGGGCGGCCATGATAATGCCCCGGTGCAGACGGACGCGGGTGAGCTTAGGCCGATGAACGAGATGATTGCGGTCCGACACCTGACCAGACGGTTCGGGCCGATCACGGCGGTGGACGACGTCTCCTTCGCCGTGTCGCGCGGCGAGGTGTTGGGCTTTCTCGGCCCCAACGGCGCCGGCAAATCGACGACGATGAAGATGATCACCGGTTTCCTCGCGCCGACGAACGGCACGGCCGTGATCTGCGGCGCCGACATCGTCGACGCGCCGATCGCCGCCAAGCGGCATATCGGCTATCTGCCGGAAGGCGCCCCGGCCTATCCCGACATGACGCCGGCGGGCTTTCTCGACTTCATCGCGCATATCCGCAGCTTCCGCGGCGAGGAAGCGCGGCAGCGCATCGCCGTGGCGGTCGAGCGCACGCAGCTGCACAGCGTGCTGCACCAGCCGATCGAGACGCTGTCCAAGGGTTTCAAGCGGCGCGTCGGACTGGCGCAGGCGCTGCTGCACGAGCCCGACGTGCTCGTCCTCGACGAGCCGACCGACGGGCTCGACCCCAACCAGAAGCACGAGGTGCGCCGGCTGATCACCGCGCTGGCGGCGGAGAAGGCGATCGTCATCTCGACGCATCTGCTCGAGGAGGTGGACGCGATCTGCACGCGCGCCATCGTCATCGCCGGCGGCCGCGTTCTGGCGGACGGGACGCCGGCGGAGCTCGCCGCGCGCTCGCGCCACCACAACGCCGTGCGCCTCGCGCTGGCGCGCGACGGCGGCGACGCGGCGACGGCGCTGATGCGGCTGCCGGGCGTGCTCGCGGTCGAGCCGGTCGAGGATATCGAGGGCAGCGCGCTGATGATCTTCCCGCGCGCCGGCGGCTCGATCATCGCCGAGGTCACCGATCTCGTCCGCGCCGCCGGCTGGTCGGTGGCGGCGCTGCGCGTCGAGCGCGGCCGCCTCGACGATGTCTTCCGTTCCATCACCCTGCGCGGCGAAGCCTGAACCCATGCGCGGCACCCTGGTCATCTTTCGGCGCGAGCTGCAGAGCTACTTTGCGACGCCGCTCGCCTATGTCTTCATCGTCATCTTCCTCGCCATGGCCGGCGCCCTCACCTTCTTCCTCGGCAATTTCTTCGACCGCGGCCAAGCCGATCTGCAGCCTTTCTTCACCTTCCATCCCTGGCTCTACCTGGTGCTCATCCCGGCGCTGGCGATGCGGCTCTGGGCCGAGGAGCGGCGGAGCGGCACGATCGAGCTGTTCCTGACCCTGCCGATCTCTATGACCGCCGCGGTGCTCGGCAAGTTCCTGGCGAGCTGGGCCTTCGCCGGCATCGCCCTCCTGCTCACCTTCCCGTTCTGGATCACCGTCAATTATCTCGGCCATCCCGACAATGGCGTCATCGTCGCCAGCTATATCGGCAGCTTCCTGATGGCCGGCGCCTTCCTCGCCATCGGCGCAGCGCTCTCGGCGCTCACCAAGAACCAGGTGATCGCCTTCGTGGTGACGGCCGCGGTCTGCTTCCTCTTCACAGTGAGCGGCTCGCCGGTGGTGCTGGGCTTTCTCAACGGCTGGGCGCCGCAGAGCGTGCTGCGGACCGTCGCCTCGTTCAGCTTCCTCACGCATTTCAATGCCATCGTGCGCGGCGTCATCGATCTGCGCGACGCGGTGTTCTTCCTCTCGGTGATCGCAGTGTTCCTGTTCGCCAACGCCATTCTCGTCGATCTCAAGAAAGCGGATTGAAGGAATGGGAAAGCTGTCGCGTCGCACGGTTGCGGTCATCGCGCTCATCGCGGCGGCGGTGCTGTTCGTCGCCGTCAACGTCATCGCCAACAATGCGCTGCGCTCGACGCGGCTCGACCTGACGGCGCGGCATCTCTACACGCTCTCCGACGCGTCGAAGAAGACGCTGGCGCATATCGACGAGCCCATCACCTTGCGCTTCTACTATTCGCCGCGCCTCGGCGACGACGTGCCGTCCTACGGCGTCTTCGCCCAGCGCGTGCGCGAGATGCTCGAGGAATATGCGGCGCTCGCCAAAGGCAAGATCAAGCTCGAAGTGCTCGATCCCGAGCCGTTCTCGCCGACCGAGGACCGCGCCGTCGCCTTCGGGCTGCAGGGCGTGCCGGTCGATCAGGGCGGCGATCAGGTCTATTTCGGCCTGGCCGCCACCAACTCGACCGACGACCAGCAGACCATCCCCTTCTTCCAGCCCGACCGCGAGCGCTTCCTCGAATATGATCTGACGAAGCTCATCCACAGCCTCGCCTTCCCCAAGAAGACGGTGGTCGGGCTCGTCACCAGCTTGCCGCTCGAAGGCGACTACATGGCGGCGCTGCAAGGCCACCCGCTCGAGCCCTACGCCATCCTCGACCAGATGCGGCAGCTCTACGAGGTGCGCACGCTCTCGCCCGATTTCGACGCGGTGCCGAAAGCCGTCGACGTGCTGATGATCGCGCATCCGCAGAAGCTGGCGCCGAAGACGCTCTATGCCATCGACCAATACGTGCTGAAGGGCGGCAAGGCGCTGGTGTTCGTCGATCCCTATTCCGAGACCCAGGCGGCGCATCAGAACCGCATGACCGGCGGCGGCGGGCCGGGCGCGAGCGACCTGCCGCAGCTCTTCAAGGCGTGGGGGCTCGAGCTCGAGCCGGGCAAGATCGCCGGCGATCTCGCGAATGGACGGCGGGTCAATGCCGGCACCGAGGGCCGCATCGAGCCGGTCGAATACGTCGCCTGGCTGTCGCTGAAGCAAGACGATCTCGCGCATGACGACCCCATCACCGGCGATCTCTCCGAGATCAACATGGCGACGGCCGGCATCCTGAAGCCGCTGCCCGGCGCCAAGACGAGCTTCGAGCCGCTGATCAGCACCTCGACGCAATCGGAGGAGATCCCCGTCGCCAAGGTCGAGGGCATGCCGGACGTCGCGGGCCTGCTCAACAGCTTCAAGTCCGACAACAAGCGCCTGACGCTCGCCGCGCGCATCACCGGCCCCGCCAGCACCGCCTTCCCCGACGGTCCGCCGCTTCCGGCGAAAGACGCCAAGGACAAGGACCCCGGCAAAGGCGACGACAAGGACAAGTCCGCAAAGCCGGCCGACGATGCGGCAAAGAACGCGGCGGCGGCGCAGATCAAGACCGCGGCGCAGCCGATCAATGTCGTCGTCGTCGCCGATACCGACCTGCTCGACGACCGCTTCTGGGTGCAGGAGCAGGATTTCTTCGGCCAGCGCGTCACCGTGCCGACCGCCGGCAACGGCGATTTCGTCACCAACGCCATCGACGTTCTCTCCGGCGGCACCGATCTCATGGGGCTGCGCACGCGCGGCACCTCGGCGCGGCCCTTCGAGGTGGTGCAGCAGATCCAGCGCGCCGCCGATGAGCGCTCCGAGGCGCGCGAGCAGGAGCTCGAGAAGCAGCTCAAGGATACGCAGGCGAAGATCAAGGAGCTGCAGGGCAAGGAAGGCCCCGGCGGCGGCGTCACCCTTGCCGCCGAGCAGACCCAGGCGCTCGACAATTTCCGCGCCCAGATGCTGCAGATCCGCGCGCAGCTGCGCCAAGTGCAGCTCGATCTGCGGCAGGACATCGACCGGCTGAAGGCCGAGCTCGAGTTCTTCGACATCGCCTTCATCCCGCTGCTGGTCGGGTTCGCGGCCATGATCCTCGGCATCGTGCGCATGCAGCGGCGCAAGCGCCGCGCCGAGACCGGCTGAGAGGAGAACGCCGATGAAGCACAAGGGACTGATCGCCCTGCTCCTCGCTACCGCCGGCGCCGTCGCGGTCGCCGTGCTGGTGTCGTTCTCCGGCGACAATGCCGCCATCGATCCACAAGCCGACAAGCTGGTGCTGCCCGAGATCGGCAAGCGGCTCGGCGAGGTGGACCGGGTGACGCTCGTCCATGGCGACGCCAAGACGACGCTGCTGCGCCGGGGCGAGAACTGGGTGGTGGAAGAGAAGGGCGACTATCCCGCGGACGGGCCGAAGCTGCACAAGACGCTGCTGGGGCTCGCCGACCTGCGCTATGTCGAGGAGAAGACGCGCAAGCCGGAGCTCTACTCCCGGCTCGAGGTCGAGGATGCCGGCAAGGCCGGCGCGAAATCGACGCTGATCACGGTGAGCGACGCCAAGGGCAGCCTGCTCGGCGAGATCATCGCCGGCAAGCGGCGCATCGACGAGCTCGGCGGCGGCACCGACGGCATCTATGTGCGCAAGCCCGGCAATGCCCAATCCTGGCTCGCCAGCGGCACGCTCGATCTTCCCGACGATGCGGCACAATGGCTCGACCGCGACATCGTCGATGTGCCGAACGACAAGGTGAAAGAGGTGGTGCTGACGGAGCCCGACGGCAGCAGCCTCGATATCGCGCACGACACGCCGGAGGCGAAGCTCGCGCTCAAGGGCGAGCCCAAGGACACCAAGCTCAAAAGCGACGATGCGCTGGTCGAGCCGACCACGGCGCTGGCGAACCTGACGCTGAGCGATGTACGCCCCGCGGCGAAGATGCCGCTGCCGGAAACCGGCGTCTCGCACGCCGTCTTCACCAGCTTCGACGGGCTCACCGTCAAGGTCGCGCTCTTCGACGAGGACGGCAAGAGCTGGGCGACGTTCGATGTGACCGGCAGCGGCGCCGCGGAGAAAGCGGCCGCGACGCTCAACGCCAAGCTCTCGCCCTGGGTCTACGCCATCCCGGACTACAAGGCGAAATCGCTGCGCACCAAGCTCGCCGATGTGACGGCGCCGCCCAAGCCGTCGTGAGCGAGAGCCCGCCGCCCTCGCCCTGCATTGCGGTCTGCGTCCTCGATCCCGCGAGCGGCTATTGCCGCGGCTGCTTCCGCACCATCGAAGAGATCGCACAATGGCCGGCGCTCGCCGCCGAGGATAAGCGGCGCATTCTGGCGGCGGTGACGGCGCGGCGACGCGAGAAAGCAGGCGGCGCGACAGCAGACTCGGGCTGATACAAAGTGATCCTCGTTCCGACTGCTCGCGTCAGCATCAATCTCAGGGAACGGAAAACCTGACGCGGCGCTTTGCCGGCAACGGCATCCGAGTCTGTGCCGGCCCGGATGAAGCGGATCGCGTGCCGCTTGACGCCGGCTCAGAGCATATCGACGTAAGGGTTGACGACTGGTGTCAAAAAATGACACCATACACCCCCGATGTCGCTCGGGCGCCGCCATTGCAGAACCTTATGTCGAATCTTCGAGCGGCCGATCCGCGCGGATGTCGAGTGGGATGATTTTGTGGCTTTGGTGAAGAAGCTCGGCGGACGCGTCAGCACCGCCGGTCGGACGAGCGGATCGGCCCATCGGGCGCTTCTGAACGGGCGGCGGGCCGTCTTGCACAAGCCCCATCCGGATCCGCGGATGAAGAAGGGGTCGGTGGGGTCAGCTCGGGACTTCCTGACGGCGGCCGGCGTCACGCCGGGCAGCCAGGGATGCGCGTGTTGAACGGAGACGGGCGATGCAGATGAACGTCATGGAGCATAAAGGCTATTTCGCGAAGATCGAATTCGACGGCTCGGCCGGCATGTTCCATGGGCGCGTCGTCGGCATGCGGGACGTCGTCGACTTCTACGGCTCGTCAGTCGAAGAGCTGACGCGCGCATTCCGTGAGGCGGTCGACGACTATCTCGCCTGGTGCAAGAAGGACGGGGTAACGCCGGAAAAGTCCTGGCACGGGAAGCTCACCTATCGTCCAAGCGACGAGCTTCGTCACCGGCTCCTGATTGCCGCCGCGATCGCCAACAAGAGCGTTAACGAATACATGAACGAGGTCCTCGACAAAGCAACCAGGGAGGTCGTCGAGGGCTGACTGCCTTCCCCATTATTTCCTTTCAGGAAACAGTCTCCGTCCACATCGCCACATTGTGTCCTACAGTGGCTCGATTACATCATGCGCGCGATGTAAAGCGCCCAGGAGGGGACGGATGACTAAAGTTCTCGTGCCGGCATGTGGCGGAGATCCCGCCGCACTGGCGCAAGGGCGCCGGGCGCAGGCGGCGTAAGGAGGATCGGACAATGGATGGCAGAATGATGCAGCCGCGACCGGTAGCGCGGCTCGCTCGCGGCATGGCGGCGAGCGACGGCGCCGGCGTCAAGCTCAACCGCGTCATCGGCACCCCGCTTCTGGCCGATGTCGATCCCTTCCTGATGCTCGACGAGTTCCGCTCCGACGATGCGGCAGATTACATCGCCGGATTCCCGGACCACCCGCATCGCGGTTTCGAGACCGTCACCTACATGCTCGCCGGGCGCATGCGCCATGGCGACAACAAGGGCCATACCGGGCGGCTCGACGCGGGCAGCGTGCAATGGATGACCGCCGGGCGCGGCATTGTCCATTCCGAGATGCCGGAGCAGGAGAACGGGCTGATGCAGGGCTTTCAGCTCTGGGTCAACCTGCCGGCCAAGGACAAGATGGTCGCGCCGCGCTACCAGGAGATTCCGCCGGCCGAGATCCCGGTGGCGGCGCTGCCGGACGGCGTCTCGGTCAAGGTCATCGCCGGCAGGGTCGGCGATGCAACAGGTCCGATCGACGGCATCGCCACCGATCCGATCCTGCTCGACCTCGCGATTCAGGCCGGAGCGCGCGTCGCGCTGCCTTTGCCGCCGAGCCACAACGCGTTCCTCTATGTCTTCGACGGCGAGGCCGCCATCGGCGATGCGGGAACGCATGTCCCGCGCGGCAGCATCGCCGTTCTGGGCGAAGGCGACGGCGTGCTGGTCGCGGCGCCGGCTGCGGCGACGCGCGTGCTGCTCGCCGCCGGACGCCCGCTCAACGAACCGGTGGCGCGCTACGGGCCGTTCGTCATGAACACCGCCGACGAGATCCGCCAGGCGATCCTCGATTTCCAGCTCGGGCGGTTTTAGGAAACTTGAAAGGGGACTGGGGGATCGTGGGTGATAAGGGGATTGAAGGTAAGGGCGCCTTCGGCGCCCTAAGCTAAATCCCCCTCATCTCCCAAAACATTCCCTTCATCCCCTAGTGATATTGCGGCAGGCTGTAGGGATCGGGGTAGAGGCCGGTAAACGCGGTGACGCGGTTCGGCTCCGCCTCCGTGTAGCAATCGACATTGGCGAGCGTGCGATAGCAATACTGCGCCGGGATCGGCGGCGGCGCATCGTTGATGCCCGCGGGCGAGGGCTGGCTCGCATTCCAGCGGCTTTGCGGCGGCGCGAACTCGGCGCGGGTCTGCCAAGCGTTGCAACCCGCGAGCACGAAGCCGAGGATGGCGAGAAGCCAAGGGATCGAGCGCATGCGCGCAGAGGCCTCCTTGCGTCCCCGGTCCCTAATGTCGCGGGGACGGGGCGGTAATCACCAGTTAATCTGTATAACCGAGGCTGGTTAATCTTCCGTTGCCGCGGCGCGCGGCGAAAGGCATCCGAGCATCATGCGATCGATCCTTGCTCTGGCCCTGCTGCTGTCGCTGGCCGCCTGCAGCGGAAGCGGCGGCTGGCAAAAGGAGGGGGTGAGCCCCGAAACCGCCGCGACGGATTACGCCGAATGCCGCCACTCCGCCCAGATCGCCGATCGCCGCGACAGCGACATCGACGCCGATATCCTGGCGACGCGCGGCCAGGATTGGCAGCGGATCGGCGTGCTGCAGATGCGGCGCAACCAGTACGCCGACAGCAATGCCGCGCGGCAAGACGACAACATCAGCCGCTGCATGAAGGAGAAGGGCTACACGGAAGGGTGAGCGCCGGCCTTTCCGTCGCCGTCGCGCCGCCCCATGTTCACGCCATGCAGCGGCTGTTCATCGTGCTGGGGCTGGTGTTTCTGCTGGCAGGCCTTGCCTGGCCGTGGCTCGCGCGCTTGGGGTTGGGACGGCTGCCGGGCGACATCGCCGTGCGGCACGGCAATTTCGGTTTCTACTTCCCGATCGTGACGTGTGTCTTGATCAGCGTGGCGCTGTCGTTGCTGCTGTGGTTCATCAATCGGTAGCGTCGAAGCTAGCCCGCGCGGTGCGGCTCTCGCGGTTGCTGCGCAACCGCTGACGCCGCCGAGGACGAAACGCGCATGCGCGTTTCGCCTAGAGCTGACGCCGCCGAGGACGACCGCGCTACGCGCGGTCGCCTAAGTAACGCCGGCGAAGCCGCAGCGCGACGGTGAGCATGAACAAGCCGAAGAGGATGGCGTAAGCGCCGATCCACCAGGCGAGCGCCAAGGCGCCGGCGATCGGCCAGAAGATAACGACGATGCCCCACAGCAGCGAGAGCAGGCCGGCGAAGGTGAGAAAGCCCTCGCCCATCGCGCGCAGCCGGAACGCCGCGGCGAGCAGCGCGACGCCCGACAAGATCGCCCAGAAGGCGGCGATGTAGATGAAGGTGAGAAGCGCGATGTTCGGCCAGAGAAAAGCGATCACGCCGACGGCGAGATCGAGCAACCCCTCGATGGCGAGCGGCCACCAGCGCTCCTGCCGCTGCGCGGCGCGGAGCCCGGCAATGAGACCGAAAACGCCGTCGGCGAGCATGTAGGCCGCGAAGATCCAGATCAGCACGGTCAGCGTGATGTGCGGCCAAACGAAAGCGAGGATGCCGAAGAGCAGCGCCGCCGCGCCGCGCAACGCCAGCGCCCACCAGTTCCGCATCAGGCTTTCGAGCATCGCCGCCTCCCCGTCGCCGCCGCCCGCCCCGGGGCCCACTATGGGGCGGCGGGAAAGGCGCGGCAAATGCGCGGGTGGCTGCGGCGAGACCGACGACTCGGGGGGAAGCGCCTAGAGCTAGCCCGCACGGTGCGGCTCCCACGGTTGCTGCGCAACCGCTGACGCCGCCACGGACGAAACGCCTGCGCTTTTCGCCTGGAGCTGACGCCGCCACGGACGACCGCGCTATGCGCGGTCGCCTCGGGGGTGCGGCGGAATGACACGGGGCGCCGCGCGCCGGGCGCGTCCCGCGAAACCGCGAGTCGAGCGCGAACGCACAGATATCATGAGGTTAAGGCCGTACCGATTGGGGATATGGCGCGCCCGGAGAGATTCGAACTCCCAACCCCCAGATCCGTAGTCTGGTGCTCTATCTTAAGGCCATTGAACTCATTTGGCTTTTTCAGCCCGGTGTGGCCGTTTTGGGCTTTCTTGGTCGCCCGATCCCCACACGGAGGCCCACACGGGCGCGGAGGGAGCCGCCCTTTCTCCCCCGCCGGACGCGGGGCGTTCCCCGCTGCGGTCGGCGAGGCTCGGGCGCGCAGGCGCCGGGCGTCAGTGGATGATGTCGCCGGGCCCCGGCGATGGACTGAAGGCCTCGAAAAGATCGACGGCGGCGTCGGGCCACTCATCGGGCGGCAGAGGGCGGAGCAGCTCGTAGAGGCTGCCTGACCACGTGATCGCGAGCCTTAGTCGAGGCACGAAGGCGACGACCGGCGACGTGATCACGCCGCCGTCCCGCAGCCGCGCATGGCGGGAGCACAGCCCGAGCAGGTGGACCATTCGATCCAGCTCGACCGCGCACCATCGATCGAGAAGGATGCGCTCGACT
>DATIYL010000211.1:0-19388 GCA_035517635.1 Allostellaceae bacterium
GGGATGGTGGCGTCGGCCTCGAGCTCGAAGACCCAATGCCCGTCCGGCTGCTGGCGCGCCAGCAGCGCCGCCGCCGCGCGGTCGACCGCCACCGACAGCGCCGCCTCGTCCTGCGCTGTGGCCTCGACCGCGATCCGAACCGCTTCTCCCATCCCTGCCTCGTTTTGCGCGGCGCGCGAAAAAGCCGCGCCACCATGGTCTGGCAGACGCCGGCGCTCAAGCGTTTTTCGCCCTGCCGCTCGCGACATCCGATCTCTCCTGCGACCCCCGGACTGTCGGGTGTGATTTATCGTTTCGATATTGAATTATCGAAATACATAAATTAAATTGCCCATAACGACAAGAGAAATTGGGTGGCCAACATGCTGTCCGGCGCTTCTCCGGCTGATCCCGCGGCCACTCTGCCGCGCCTTGGCCGCCATATCCGTTGGCTCGTCCTACTCTATCTTCTTGTGCTGCTGCTCGGGCTCGGCGCGGCGCTGGTCTGGCCGCGGCTCCTCGCCTATCAGCCGGCCCTCGCCGGCAGCGGCATCGACCCTGCCGGGCTCGGCCTCGGCGGTCGCCTTGCCGCCTGCGCTGCCCTGACCCTTCCGGCACTGCCGCTGCTCGCCGCCGTGCGCGAAGCGCTGCTGCTGTGCCGGCTGATGAGCGGCGGCCAGATCTTCACGGCGGAAGTGCCGCGGCGCTTGCGGCGCATGGGGCTGGCGCTCGTCGCCTCGGCCGCGCTGCAGCCAGTGGGCGGCGCCCTGCTCTCCATCGCCGTGAGCAGCTTTGCCGGCGGGCAGCGCCGGCTGGCCTTGCCGCTGTCGCCCGATGACGTCGGCGTCGCCGTCATTGGCGCCGTGCTGATCGCGATCGCCGCCGCAGCGCGCGAAGCGGTTCGCCTCGCCGACGAGAACGCACATTTCATCTAGGACATGTCCCATGGCGATCATCGTCCATCTCGACCTCATGCTGGCGCGGCGCAAGATGCGCTCCAAAGAGCTGGCGCAGAAAGTCGGGCTCAGCGAGGCGAATCTGTCGCTGCTGAAGAACGGCCACGTGAAAGGCGTGCGCTTTGCCACGCTCGAACGGCTCTGCGCCGTGCTGGGCTGCCAGCCCGGCGACCTGCTCTCTTATCTTCCCGGCAATGCCGCGACCGAGGAAGCGACGGCCGAGGTTTAGCCTTCTACTTCGCTGCGGGAGGCATGAGCGCGACCGCGGCTTCCGTCGTCAGCAGGAGAAACGTCAGCGTTTCCTGCAGGTAGAGGCGCACGACGCGGTCGGTATGGCTGAGATAGCCGATCGAGAAGTCCTGGCCGATATGCAGATCGAAATCGCCGCCGCGGGTCGTGAGCACGCAGGCGCCGGCGATGGCTGGGGCCCAGATGACTTCATCTTTGACCAGCTTCTTGATGTGTTCCAGCACCGGGTACCCGTTGTCGCTGGTCTCGGCGAGGGCGGTATAGGCATCCGCGCCGAGCAGCACCGAATAGGGTCCGTTGACGCCGACGAGACGCAGCTGGCTCAACGCCTGAGCGACGGCGTCAGGATACTGACGCACATCGGCCGGCAGCGTCATGACCGGATTGCTGGTCCCCTGACGGACGCCGACGATGCCCGCCGCCGCGTAGCCGTCGAACATAGCTCGGTCCTCGGCGTAGGCGATCTTCTGCGCGGCGTCCTTCGCCGGTTGCCAGTCGGAGTCGTTCGCCCCGCGTTCCACGTCGTCGATCTGCTGGCGATCCAGCTCGAACGGCACGCGAAACTCCACCAGCGCCTTGACGTCACGCTGCCGTGCGAGGATCCCGTCTCCGGGCGCCGCAATCGTCTTGAGGTGACCGGTGCCGACGGCGGAAAGGCCGAGGCCGCCTGCGCCATGCACGTCGACCACGCGCCGTCCGGCGAGGTGGCGCTTCAAGGTGCGCGTCGTCTCCTCCTCTATGTCCGCCCATGCCGCATCGGAGATCGGGGCAAGCTCGCGATGAAGATTATTCATGGAGGTTTTCTCCTTTGAGGGACCCGATGCCGAGCGAACCATCGGATCCCGCGGTCAGGGATGGCGCAGACTCAGCTGCTGACGGTGCGGCGGGCGTCGCGGCAACGGCATCGTCGTTGGTGACGGAGTCCAAGAATGACGCGGATGGGACAAAGAACAGAGTTCCGGTCACCGCATGGCTGAAATCGAGCAGCCGGTCATAATTACCGGGCGGCCGGCCGACGAACATGTTCTCGATCATCTGCTCGGTGACGCGGGGCGTGCGGCAATACCCGATGAAATAGGTGCCGAACTCGGCTTCGGCCACATTCCCGAAGGGCATGTTGTCGCGCAGGATCTTGAACTCCCTGCCGCTCTCGCTGATCGTGGTGAGCGCGTTGTGCGCCGAGGTCGGCTTGATCGCATCGTCCAGTTCGATGTCGGACAGCTTGGTGCGGCCGATGATGCGCTCCTGCGCCTCCGTGGACAGCGCGTTCCAGCCGTCCATATCGTGCAGATATTTCTGCACGATGACATAGCTGCCGCCGGCGAAAGCGGGATCCTCCGCGCCGATGATCGCCGCCTCGACCACCTCCTGCCCGCGCGGATTTTCGGTGCCATCGACGAAGCCGAGGAGGTCGCGGTCGTCGAAATAACGAAATCCATGCACCTCGTCGACCGGCGCGACCGCGTCGCCAAGGCTCGCCATGATCCTGGTCGCGAGTTCGAAGCATAGATCCATGCGCTTGGCGCGGATATGGAACATCAGATCGCCCGGCGTCGATACGGCATGGCGCGGCCCCGCCCGGATCTCGCGGAAGGGATGCAGTTCCGCCGGCCGCGGCGGCCAGAAGAGGCGGTCCCACGCTTCGGAACCGATCCCCATCACACAGGTGAGCGTCGCCTCCAGGTCGCGAAATTCCACAGCGCGGATCAATGCGGCAAGCTCTGCGCAGAACGATCGAACCGTCGCGCGATGGGTCGGGCCCGGATTTATGGTCACGACCAGAAAGATCGCCGCCCGGGTCAGTGACGCGGCCACCGGCTGCGACACAACCACGCCATCAACGCTTTCCTTGGCAGCGGTCATTAAGGGGAGCTTCCTCGAGCGACGTCCAGGCGGGGGCTCTATGAATCCATAATGCTCTGCCGACGAAGAGATAGCAAAGGCGGGGCTTGCGCGAACGTTGCATGGCTCAATTGACCCCGGTCGCGAGCAGCGCCGGCTATATTTCAGTCGTCGTCGAGCGGGTCCAACTCCGTGCGGTGGAGCGGCGCGTCACGCGGTGTCGCTGACCTGCCAAAGGCGAACATCGTGACATCGAGCGGCGATCGCACGCCAGCGCAGCCAACGTTGCACCACCACCGAATTTCTGCTGTTCGCTCTGCGAGCACCGGGGGTCGGATTGGCGTCTCGTCGCGACATCGCAAGACGGCTGCACTTAAGGAACAAGGCAGGAAACGGACCTCGGTCGAAGTCGCGTAAAATTGTCGCCGATTGTCATGCGCAACGCACTTTGCCGAGTTGCCTAGAAGCCCCTTCGCCGCTCAGAATCAGACTAGGATCTGCGCACCATCCTTCCGGACCGCCGATGTATAAAATCGTCGCCATGCTCCTGACGATCAGCGCTCTCGCACCCGCTGCGGCATCTGCTGATGAACTCGAAGAGCGGCAAGCAACCATGCAGCAGGTTGCTATCGATTTTTTCGCCCAAAATTTTACGCGGCTCGACGCAATGGAGGACGAGCTTCGCCGCACCAGGCGCAGAACCTCCAGCGGCATCTGGTATCTGGACTTATTCTATGCCGGCATCGAAGCAAGCGTCGCGCGTGATGTGCGGTCCGACGACACCTGGCCGGCGGCGGCGGCTCGTTTCCAACGATGGGCGCAAGCATTTCCGAACTCGCGCGCAGCGCATATCGCGTATGCTCGGGCGCTGATCTCCCGGGCCTGGTTCTATCGCGGCGCCGCTTATGCCGACGCAGTACCACCGGAAGCCTGGGCCCCGTTTCGCCGATACGCGCGGCTCGCCGCCGACGAGCTGTCGGCGCACAAAGCAGCAGCAGACGTTGATCCGATGTGGTATGCGACGATGCTGGACGTTGCACGGGCGCTCGATTGGCCCAAGCAGAATTTCCGCGATCTGCTGCACGAAGCGATGACGGCCGAGCCGGATTTCTATCCTACCTATTTTGCCGCCCTGCCCTACCTGCTGCCGCAATGGCATGGCAGCTTACGCGAGGTCGAGAGCTTCGCCGATGAGGCCGTGGTCGCGACCCGGCAGTCGGAAGGCACGTCGATGTACGCCCGTATCTACTGGTACCTTTCCCAAACCTGCTGCGGCGACGAGATATTCGCCAGAACTTTGGATTCATGGCCGAAGATGAGGGCGGCGTTCGACGATATGATCGCGCGCTATCCCGATGGGTGGAACGTGAACAACTACGCGCGCTTCGCCTGCCTTGCCGGCGATCGAGCGACCGCAAAGCGGCTCTTCCTCCGCTTGGGCGATGCCGCGATGACCGAGGTCTGGACGCCGCCCGGACTCTTCGAGCGCTGCCGTTCCTGGGCTACCGGCGGGGGTCGACCGCTGTGAATTCGGCGATGGAAGCAATTCTCGATATCGGCCTTCAGGTCGATCCACCCGGTATTGCCTAGTCCGGTTAGGGCAAAGCGCGGCTCGTCCGCCCAGGTTTCAGCCGTCGGCATAGAGCACAGTTCCGGACGTGTCCTGGCGCGCGTCGCGCCTCACCTCGTTTCCGCCAGCAGGCGCGCCGCTGCCGTCTCGCCCGAGCGGATGGCGCCTTCGATGGTTGCCGGCAATCCGGTCGCGGTGAAATCGCCGGCCAGCACCAGGTTGCGCCAGCGCGTTGCCGCCGGCGGGCGGCGGCGCTGCTGCGCCGGCGTCGCGGCAAAGGTGGCGCGCCGCTCCTTGACGATCTGCCAGGGCGGCAGCGCCGCCTCGCCCAGCTCATAGGCGCGGCACACTTCCGGCCAGAGACGTTGGGCGAGCTCTTCCGCCGGCGTGTCGACCAGGCGGTCGGCGGCGCTGATCGTCACGGAGAGGACCTCGCTTTTGCGGAAGACCCATTCGCTGGTGCCGCTGACGAGGCCGATGAACAGCGGCGCCGCCTCCGGCGCCGCGACGCGATAATGCGCGTTGACGATGGCGCGGAACTCGTCGGGGACGGTGAGGTCGGGCACCAGCCGCGCGGCCACCGGCGCGGTCACCGCCAGCACCACCGCCTCGTCGGTCGCGAGGGTCTCGCCGCCTTCATCGAAGCCGAGCAGTGACGCGCGCTCGCCGGCAAACTCGATGGCGCGGAGCCGCGAGCCGAAGCGGAGCTCGGCGCCGAGCGCATGCAGGCGATCGAGCGCCGGCTCGATCAGGCTTTCCGACAATCCGTCGCGCGGCACCAGCGGTCGGCTGGCGGCGCCGCCGGCGCCGAAGCTCTCGCGCAGCACGCTGCCGAGCAACAACGCCGCCCCCTGCTCCGCCTCGGTGTTGAGCGCCGCCACCGCCAGCGGCTGCCAGAAGCGGCGAAAGAGCAGCGAGCGCGGATCGAGCCGCTCGGTCACGACCGCGTCCCGCCCGGCACCGAAGAGCCGCACCGCCGAGAGATAGTCGAGCAGACGCGTGCCGGCGACGCGGCGCGCGGGCTGAAACAGCCACCAGGGCAAGCGTCCGGCATTGGGCCGCAGCGTCCAGCGCTCACCGCTGGCGAGATCGAGAAAGGGAAAGACGGCCGCGTCGGGGCCGATCAACGTGTCCAACGCGCCGATGCGGCGCAGATAGTCCATCGCCGCGTGATTGCCGGCGAGGAGCAAATGATTGCCATTGTCGATGCGGCAGCCGAGCGTCGCATCGCGATAGGAGCGGCAGCGTCCGCCTGCCTGTCGCGCCGCTTCATGCAGCACGACGCCGACGTCGCTTTCGGCGAGCCGGAGGCTCGCGGCGAGTCCGGCGAGCCCGGCTCCCACCACGTGAACGCGACGGGGCTTCGTCACAGCAAGCCGTGACTCAGCGCGAGCCAGAGCTTGAGCGACGTCGGCAGCTTCACCTCGCGCTCGAGATCGCGCCAGCCGCGCTGCCGCAGGCGATGCAAGATCGCGCGATAGACCGCGCCCATCACCGCCGCCGGCCGCATGGCGCGGCGCGGGCATTCGCGCATTGCCGCCGCCGCTTCGGCAAAACGCTGATCGGCGAGCGCCGCGAGCCGGTCGCAGGCAACGCCGAGCGCCGGATGGCGCAGCACCGCACCTGGGTCGGTCGTATCGATGCCGGCCTCGACCAGGTATTCGCGCGGCAGGTAAAGCCGGCCGCGCGCGGCGTCTTCGGCGAGGTCGCGCAGGATGTTGGTGAGCTGCAGCGCACGGCCCAGCGCCCAGGCGACGCGATCGGCGGCCGGCAGATCGCTGCCGAAGATGCGCACCGAGAGCCGCCCGACGGCGCTCGCCACCCGGTCGCAATAGAGATCGAGCTCGGCGAGGCTCGGCGCGCGGATATCGGCGGCGGCATCCATCTCCATGCCGTCGATGACGGCGAGGAAATCCTCCCGGCGCAGCCGATAGGCGCGCGCCACCTCGGCGAGCACGCGCGAAAGCGGTTGGCCCGCTTTGCCGGCGTAGATCGCATCGACCTCGCGCCGCCAGAGCCCGAGCTCGGCGCGCTTTGTGGCGGGCGGCGCGTCGCTGTCGGCGATGTCGTCGACCTCGCGGCAATAGGCGTAGATGGCAAACATGCCCTCGCGTCGCGCCTCGGGTAGGAGCCGCATCGCCCAATAGAACGAGGTGCCGGCCGCGGCGACGCGCGCGCGGATGGCGGCGCGCGGATCTTCCGGCGGCTCTTGCTCGAGCGCCGCGCTCATCCCTGCCCCCAACGCCGGCCGCGCCACAGCCCGGTCAGCAGCGCGGCGGCAAAATCGCCGCGGCTGAGCCTCACCCGCGCGGCGAGCGGATCGCCGCGCCGCAGCCGGCGCGCCAGCCGTTCCGCCAAGGCGACGATCACCGCGGTCTCGCGTCGCAGCCCCGGGCTCTGCACGCTGCGCGGCAGGTTCCGTGCCTTGTCGATCAATCCGTCGGTGCCATCGAGCAGGCGATCGATGACGCGGCGGAGGCCTTGCGTCGCCGCGGGCGCAGCCAGGTCAGCGACGCTGCTGCCGCAAGCGGCGAGGTCCTGCTCCGGCAGATAGACGCGGTCGAGCGCGCGGTAATCAGCGGCGCAATCCTGGAGATGGTTCAGCACTTGCAGCGCATCGCAGAGCGGATCCGACCAGGTCCAAGTGTTCTGCGACTCACCGTGCAGATCGAGCACCTGCCGCCCGACCGGCGTCGCGGAATAGCGGCAATAGGTCATGAGGTCGTCCCAGTCGCGATAGCGCAGCTTGGTCGCATCCATGGTGAAGGCGCGCAGCAGATCGTGACAATGCTGGGCCCCCAACCGGGACTCGGCCAGGCTCCGCCGCATGGCCAGCGCGGCGGGCGACTCGGTGCCCGGCGCGCCTTCCAGAATCTCGCCCATGCGGGCGAGCCGCCGAACCTTTTCCGCCGCGGCGAGGGCGGCGTTGTCGGCGATGTCGTCGGCCTCGCGCGCGAAGCGGTAAAAGGCATGGATATGCGGCCGCAGCTCGCGTCGGATGAGGAAAGAGCCGACGGGGAAATTCTCGTCCGCCCGCCCCTTGCCCGAGGGCGTCTCCAGACCGGCGGTCAGCTCCGATGGCGCCACTCGACTCGTCCCTTCCATTCGCCGCCCGCGCCCTGCCAATGGCGGCGGGCGGAATCCACGGTGGCCGCCAGATAAACCAACGCGGCGCCCGGCAGCAAGGGGGCCCAGAGCGGCGAGAGCCCGTAGAACAGCACCATGGGAAGATAAGCAACGCTCATCGCCAGCCAAGCCGCGAGGGCGAGCCACACGGCCAAGCCGCCGGCGAAGACCAGCAGCACCGGCGCCACATAGACGAGCGCCAGCCCCGCGACCGTTCCGCCGAGCAGCAGCGGCGAGTAGCGCAGCTGGGCATAGGCCGTGCGCGCCACCATGCGCCAGATATCGCCCAGCCGCGGATAGGGACGCAGACTCCGCGTCTCCTTGGTGAGGCCGAGCCAGATCGAGCCGCCGCCACCCTTGACCGCTTTCGCTAGCGCGCAATCGTCGATGAGCGCGCCGCGAATCGCGGCGAAGCCGCCGATGCGGCGATAGGCCTCCCGCCGCAGCAGCATGCACCCGCCCGCCGCCGCCGCGGTCTTGCGCCGCGGATCGTTGGACCAGGCGAAGGGATAAAGCATCTGAAAGAAGAAGACGAATGCGGGAATGAGGAACCGCTCCGCCACGCTGCGGCAACGCAGCAGCACCATCTCCGAGACGAGATCGCGCCGCTCGGCCTCGAGCCGCGCCGCCAGCGCAGCGAGGTGCGAGGGACGATGGACGATGTCGGCATCGGTGAAGAGAAATAGCTCCGGCGGCTCGCCCGCTTGCTCCACCGCCGCCACGCCCTCGCTGAGCGCCCAGAGCTTGCCGCTCCAGCCGGGCGGCAGCGGCGCGGCGCCGATGACCCTGAGCCTGCCGCTCTTGCCGAGACGAGAGGCAGCGCTCCGCGCGATCTCGGCGGTGCCGTCCTCGCTGTGGTCGTCGACCAAGGTCACGGAAAATTCGCCGGGATAGTCTTGAGCGAGCAGCGAGCCGATCGCTTCGCCCACCACGCTCGCCTCGTTGCGCGCCGGCACGATGACGGCGATGCGCGGCCAGCGCTGCGGCGCGGGCACCGGATCGGGCCAGATCGGCAGCCAGAAAAAGCCGCGGCCGAGGAGCAGATAGAGCCACGCGGCGAGCGACAGCGCGGCGATCAGCGCGGCGAGGCTCACGGGCACATCCCGGCAGCGCGGAACCAGGCGATGGCATCCGCCAGCCCCTGCTCGGCCGGGCGCGGCGCATAGCCGAGCTCGCGCATCGCCTTCGCCGAGGAGAAAAACATCTTGTGCCGCGCCATGCGCAGCCCGTCCAAGGTGACGAAGGGCTCGCGTCGGGTGAGCCGGCCAAACGCCTCGGCGACGAGCGCGATCGGCCAGATCGCCAGAATCGGCAGCGCCAGCTTCGGCGGCTTGCGGCCGGTGAGCGCGGCAATGCGATGCAGGATCTCGGCAAGGCTCAGATCCTCGCCGCCCAGGATGTAGCGCTCGCCGATTCGCCCTTTCGCTTCCGCCAGCAGATGGCCGGCGGCGACATCGTCGACATGGACGAGATTGAGCCCGGTATCGACATAGGCCGGCATGCGGCCCGACGCCGCTTCGACGATGATGCGCCCGGTCGGCGTCGGCTTGAAATCGCCGGGACCGATCGGTGTCGACGGGTTGACGATCACCGCCGGCAAGCCACGCTCGCGCACGAGTGCTCTCACCGCTACTTCGGCGAGAAATTTCGAGCGCTTATAAGGGCCGATCATGTCCTCGAGCGTGCTCGGCGTCGTCTCGTCGGCGCTGCCCTCCGCCACAAGGCCGAGCACGGCGACGCTGCTGGTATAGACGACGCGCTCGACCCCTGCGGCGAGCGCCGCCTGCATCAGCGCGCGCGTACCCTCGACATTGGCGCGGTACATGGCGGCGGGATCACGCACCCAGAGCCGATAGTCGGCGGCGACATGGAAGAGCGCGCCGCAACCCGCGAGCGCCGGCGCCAGCGAGGCATGGTCCTCGAGCGTGCCGGTGCGGATCTCGACCGGCAGGCCGGCAAGGTTGCGGCGGTCGCTGCTCGGCCGCAGCAGCACGCGCACCGCCCTCCCCTGCGCCAAGAGCGCGCGCATCACCGCCGCTCCGACGAAGCCGGAAGCGCCGGTGACCAGCACGGGTCGGGAGCTGTCAACCATCAGCCGTTAGCAATCGCATCGGCTCCGCCGACAGCGGAAACCTTTCACCCGCCCGCAGCGCGGCGCGCGCCATTGCCGACGAGGCGCTGGGCGGTGGCGCGCGCCTCGCGATCGCAGGCATAGATGTCATCGAGGCTGTCGATGCGCTGATCGGGCAGCGCCGCGAGCGTCTCCTCGACGATGGCGGCGATGTCGAGGAAGCCGACCCGGCTGTCGAGGAAAGCGGCAACCGCGACTTCATTTGCCGCGTTGAGCACGGTCGGCGCGCCGCCACCGGCTTCGAGCGCCGACCGCGCCAGGCGCAAGGCCGGAAACCGCTCGGGGTCCGGCGGCTCGAACGTCAGCCGGCCGAGCTGCGCCAGGTCGAGTCGCGGGCTCGGCGCCGCGATTCGCCTGGGCCAGCCGAGCGCGTTGGCGATCGGCGTGCGCATATCGGGCGATCCCAATTGCGCCAGCACCGAGCCGTCGCGGTAATAGACGAGGCCGTGGATCACCGATTGCGGATGGACGACGACCTGAACCTGCTCGCTCTCGAGCGGGAAGAGATGGCTCGCTTCGATGACCTCGAGCCCTTTGTTCATCATGGTTGCGCTGTCGACCGAGATCTTGGCACCCATGCTCCAATTGGGATGCCGCACCGCCTCGGCCGGCGTCACAGCCGCCATCGCCGCCAGCGGCCGCTCGCGGAAGGGACCGCCGCTGGCGGTGAGCACGATGCGCTCGATCGCGCGCGGCTGCTCGAAGTCGAAGACCTGGAAGATGGCGTTGTGCTCGCTGTCCACGGGCAGCAGCCGCGCGCCATGACGCTGCGCCTCCGCCGTCACCAGCGCGCCGGCGCAGACCAGCACCTCTTTGTTGGCGAGCGCCACCAGCGCGCCGCGGCGCACGGCAGCGAGCGTCGGCGCCAGCCCGGCGGCGCCGACGATCGCCGCCATGACCCAATCGGCGGGCCGCATCGCCGCTTCGACGACCGCGTCGGCGCCGGCGCCAACCTCGATGCCGCTGCCGTCGAGCAGCGACTTCAGCAGACGATAGCGGCTTTCATCGGCGACGACGGCGAGCTTGGCCTTGAGCTGGCGCGCCTGCTCGGCCAAGCGCTCGACATTGCGCTGCGCCACCAAGGCCTCGACCTCATAGACATCCGGCTGCGCCGCCACCAGCTCGACGGTGTTGCAGCCGACCGATCCGGTCGAACCCAGGATGGCGATGCGCCGTGTTCCCTCGGTCATCGAGGCCTACTCCGAAATCCTATCCATTGATAGAACGGTCTCGCCGCCCGCGCAAACGGCGAGATGCGCGGCGGCGTGCCCCTAGGAGGCCCCCTGCTCCATCCGCTTCGCCACCTGGTCGCGGAGCCGCTTGAGGCGCTGATCGCCGATAGCCGAGCACCGGACGGCGCGAAACCGCCGTTGCGGCATGCTCGGGCTGCAAGAGGCGCCCGCCGCGCTCGCGCCGCGGCGCCGGCGTCAGCTTCCGGTGAAGTTCGGCTTGCGCTTCTCGAGATAGGCGCGCACCGCTTCCTTGTGGTCGGCCGAGGCGGAAACGACGGCGTAGTGTGACGAGATGAGATCGAGGCTGGTGCGGAGATCGATGCGCTGCCCCTGATAGACCGCGCGCTTGATGAAGCGCACGGAGAGCTGTGGTGCGTTTGCGATCTTATCGGCAACGGTGCGGACATGGTCCATGAGCTGCTCGTCGGGCAGCACCTTGTTGATCATGCCAATGCGCTCGGCTTCTTCGGCCGAGATGAGATCGCCGGTCCAGAACAGCTCCAGCGCCTTGGCGGTGCCGACGAGGCGTGGCAGGAACCAGGTGCCGCCGGCGCCCGGCACCAGGCCAACCCGAACATAAGTCTCGCCCAGCCTGGCGCTGGCGGCCGCGTAGCGCAGGTCGCATTGCAGCGCGAGGTCGAGGCCGGCGCCGGCGGCGGCGCCGTTGATCGCGGCGATCACCGGCTTGTCGACGCTTTCGAGCGCCAGCGGGATGCGATGAACATGACCCGCCAGCTCGGTCTTGCGCTGCAGCGGCGTGCGCTCGCCGCGCTCGCCCATGCCCTGAATGTCACCGCCGCTGCAGAACGCCTTGCCGGCGCCGGTGACGATGACGACGAACACCTTGTCGTCGCTCTGCGCTTCGGTCAGCGCCGCCGCCCAGGCATCGACCATCTCCCAGGTGAAGGCATTCATCCGTTCGGGACGGTTGAGCGTGATGGTGGCGATGCGGTCGGCGACCTCGTAGCGGATGGCGTCGGTCATGAGCTCCTCACCAAGCCGAGAGCAGCGGCCACAGCCCGTCGCCGCCGCGCGCAGCGGCGATGCGGCCCAATTCCTGCTGCCACTCGCTCTCGACGCCGAATTCGTCGCGCCACGACCAGAGGCGCCGCGTCAGATGGTGCAGCCGATGCTCATGCGTGAAGCCGATGGCGCCGTGCACCTGATGCGCGATCTCCGCCACCTTGCTCGCGGCCTCGCCGACACGCGCCTTGGCGACCGCGACAGCGAAGGGAAAATCGCCCTGCTTCCCCGCGACCTCGACGGCGGCCGCCGCCACCACGCCCGCGGCCGCGACATTCTCGGCCAGCACCGCGAGCTGCTGCTGGATCGCCTGGAACTTGCCGATCGGCCGGCCGAACTGCACGCGGTCATTGGCGTATTGGACGGTCAGCTTCAACACTTCGTCGAGTGCCCCGGCCATCAGCAGCGTGCGGCTCAAAGCGCCGAGGCGGTAGACGAGCGCGGCATCGACGCCCGCGGCGGCCGGCGCCGTCTCGACCTCGGCATCGACGGAAACATCGTCGCGCGGCTCGCCTGCAAGGCTCTTGCCGGGGCGGATATCGATCGACTTCGCTGCGACCAGCGCAACCTGGCCTTGCGCGACGACGACGATGCCAGCGGCTTGCTGCGCCCAAGGCACTCCGGCGGCGCGGCCGGCCAGGCGCCAGCCCTTGCCGGCGCGGTGCAGCAGCAAGCTGCCGTCGCGCTCGACCGGCGCGACGGTGAGCGGCGCTTCGGGGGATTTCAGCCCGGCGCCGGCGAGCAGCCAGCGCGCGATCATCGTCTCCGCCAGCGGCAGCGGCGCCGCGTGGCGGCCGGCTTCGCGCAAGATCGCCGCCGCATCGGCGAGGCCGGCAAGATCGCCTGGCGCTTCCGCACCGGCGGCGAGCGCATCCGGGAAGCCGGCGTCGTTCACCGCTTTCCACAGCGCGTCGGGAAATTCACCGGCCTCGGCGTCGTTGACGAGCTTGGACGGAACGAGATTGGCGAAGAGCTTCCCCGCCACCTCGGCGACGAGCGTATCGCTCATCGCAAGCCGAGCCCGCGCGCGACGATGCCGCGCAAAATTTCCCGCGTGCCGCCACGGATGGTGAAGGACGGCGCGTTGAGCACGCCATAGCGGAGCGCTTCTTCCATGAGGTCCGCCTTGTTGGGCGAGCGTCCGCGCTTGGCGACGAGCCGAACGATCTCCGGAATTTCCTTCTCGAGGTTGGTGCCGAGATCCTTCACCACCGCCGCTTCGAGGTTCACCATCTCGCCCTTCTGCAGCATGCCGGCGACCGAGAGCGACATGCGCCGCAAGGTCGCGAGATGGGCGACGAGGCGGCCGATGGCCTCGGCTTCGCGCGCGTCGGGCGTGTTGCCGGCGCGGCGGACGAATTCCGTCAGCAGGCGGAAGCTGCTCAAGAAGCGCTCCGGCCCGCTCCGCTCATAGCCGAGCTCGCTCGTCACCTGCTTCCAGCCATCGCCGGGCTCGCCGATCATGCGATCGGCGGGGACGAAGACATTCTCGAACAGCACCTCGTTGAAATGCTCGGCGCCGGCGAGATTCTTGATCGGCCGAATCGAGATGCCCGGCGATATCAGCTCGACGATGAGCTGCGAGAGGCCTTTGTGCCGGTCGCTCACATCGACCGGCGAGGTACGGCAGAGGCAGATCATGAAATGCGCCTTATGCGCATTCGAGGTCCAGATCTTGCGGCCGCTCAGCTCCCAGCCGCCTTCGACCGGCACCGCCTTGGTGCGGATCGAGGCGAGGTCCGAGCCGCTGTCGGGCTCGCTCATGCCGATGCAGAAATAGCATTCGCCGCGGGTGATGCGCGGCAGGATCTCCTCGCGCTGCCCGTCTTTGCCGAAGCGCAGGATGAGCGGGCCGCTCTGGCGGTCAGCGACCCAATGAGCGCCGACCGGCGCTCCGGCGGCGAGCAGCTCCTCGGTGACGACATAGCGCTCGAGGAAGGTCTTGTCCTGTCCACCGTACTTCTTGGGCCAAGTCATGCCGATCCAGCCGCGCGCGCCGAGCCGCTTGCTGAACTCCGGCGAATAGCTCGAGGCGAAGTCGCTTTCCGAGCGCCAGCGGCCGGCGGATTTCTCTTCGGCGATGAATTGGCGTACCTCGCCGCGGAGGGTCTCGCATTCGGGCGGCAGCGCCAGCGGATCGAAGCGAAAGACGTCGGTCACGGCCGATCTCCCCCGGGCTTTCTCGGCGCGACGCGCAAGCACGACGCGTCGCGCCATTTCAAAGGATCGTACTGAGGGGTTCAGCTCGGGTCAAATCGGCGGCGCAGGCAAATCCTCGCGCGGCAGCGGCGGACGATCCGCGCCGCGCGAGAAGCGCTGGCGGTAGTGCTGCGGCGCCACGCCGAGATGGCGGAGGAAGGAACGGCGCATGCGCTCCTCGTCGCCGAAGCCCGCGGCGCGGGCGATGGCAGCGATCGGCGCCGACCCCTCTTCGAGCGCGCGGCGCGCCGCCTCGAGGCGAAGCTGCTCGACCGTCCTGGCCGGCGTCGTGCCGGTACGCTGGCGATAGAGCCGGGCGAAATTGCGCGGGCTCATGCCGAGACGCGCCGCCAGCACCTCGACACGAAGATCGCCCGAGAGATTTTGCGCGAGCCAGTCATGCAGTTCGGCAAAGCGGCCCTCATCGGCGACCTGGCTGCGCAGCATGGCGCTGAACTGCGACTGTCCACCGGGCCGCTTCAAGAAGACGACGAGGTGCCGCGCCACGGCGAGCGCCATGCCGCGGCCGAGATCCTCCTCGACCAAGGCCAGCGCCAGGTCGATACCGGCGGTGACCCCAGCCGAGGTCCAGACCTTGCCATCGCGCAGAAAGATCGGGTCGGGATCGACCTTGGCCTCGGCATAGTGCTGCTGCAGCTCCGCCGCCGCCCACCAGTGGGTGGTGACGCGGCGGCCGTCGAGCAGGCCCGCGGCGCCCAGCAGGAAAGCGCCGGTGCAGACCGAGCAGACGCGGCGCGCCCGGCGCGCCTCGGCCGCGATCCAGCGGACAAGCACGGCATCGTGCTGCGCCTGGCGCGAGCCTAAACCGCCGACGGCGATCAACGTATCCACCGGCTTCCCCTCGAGCGCGCTGAGCGGCTCCGCCACCACCGGCAAGCCGGACGAGGTGGCGGTGGCCCCGCCATCGGGCGAAACCACAACAATCTCATAGGGATCGGGCAGAGCGCGCAGCGCCGCGAGGTCGCGGGCGCTGGCGAAGACCTGCACCGGCCCGGCGATGTCGAGGAGCTGCGCCTGGTCGAAAGCGACGATCACGATCCGGCGCATGGACACCTCCTTGGCAGGAAATGAGGGAACTATGTCATTTCCGCCAAGCTCTGTCGCGGGCAAACTGTGCTCCCGTGCTTGAGGAGCAAGTCATGACCGCCCCGTTCCGCATCGGTTTCCTGCTGTTTCAGCGCCTTACCCAGCTCGACTTCACCGGCCCCTTTGAGATCCTGTCGCGCATGCCGGACGCAGAAACGCATCTCGTCGCCAAGCGCCTCGAGCCGGTGGAAGCCGAGCGCGGGCTGCAGATCCTGCCGACGACGACCTTCGCCACCTGCCCGCCGCTCGACCTCATCTGCGTCCCCGGCGGCGCCGGCGTCAACGCGGTGATCGGCGATCCTGAGACGCTGCAATTCCTCCGCCGCATGGCGGCAGGCGCACGCTATATCACTTCGGTCTGCACCGGTTCGCTGGTGCTCGGCGCCGCCGGGCTGCTGCGCGGACGCCGCGCCGCCTGCCATTGGATGTCGCGCGACGCGCTGCGCGCGTTCGGCGCCGAGCCGGCGGCGGAGCGCGTGGTGATCGACGGCAAGTTCATCAGCGGCGGCGGCGTCACCGCCGGCATCGATTTCGCCCTCGCCGTGGTCGACGAGATCCGCGGCCGCGAGGCAGCGGAGACGATCCAGCTCATGGTCGAGTACGATCCGCAGCCGCCTTTCGAGGCCGGCTCGCCTGAGCGCGCACCGCCCGCGGTGCTCGCGCGCGTCCGCCGCCTCGCCGAGCCGATGCTGCGGGAGCGAGCGGCGGCGGTAGAGCGCGCGGCGGCGGCGCTCGCCGGCGGTTGATTGAGCCGCGACCGGGCTCGCTGCTTGAATCTGCCGGGCCGCTTCCTATGTGGTCTGGGTCGGGCGCCGGCCGGCCGGCGCCCTCTTTTTTTCCGAAACGGACTTTGACGAATGAACGGGCGTGACCTCGAAGCCTGGATGTGGGCGGAAGCTTGCGAGGCCCTGGCGCGCGCCGAACGCTTGCGCCGGCAATTCTTCCGGCTGGGCGAAGCGGAGACGCGCCCGGTTTGGGAGCCGCCGGTCGATATTTTCGAGACGCCTTCGGAGCTGTCGATCCTCGTGGCGTTGCCCGGCATCACCGCCTCGCGGCTCGAGGTCGGCGTCGAGGAGGGCGTGCTGATCATCACGGGCGATCGTCCTGCGCCGGCGCTGCAGCGGGCAGCCGCCATTCATCGCTTGGAAATCCCCCAGGGCCGTTTCGAGCGCCAGATCGCGCTGCCGGCCGGCCGCTTCGAGCTGGCCCGGCGCGAGCTTGCCGATGGATGCCTGACGCTCGTGTTGAGGAAGCTCCGATAAGACCATGGCAATAAACGAAGCCCCCGCCCGAGGCGCCGTGCCGCCCGAGCTGCCGCCGCTGCCGCAGGATGCGGTCATCATCATCCCCGTGCGGGGCGCGGTGCTGTTCCCGGGCACGATGCTGCCGATCTCGGTCGGCCGGCCGCGCTCGGTTGCCGCGGCGCAAGCGGCCGTCCAGCGCGAGCTGCCCGTCGGCCTCTTGCTCCAGCACGACGCCACGGTGGAGGACCCTGCGGCCAGCGATCTCTATCAGATCGGCACCGTCGCTAATGTGTTGCGTTATGTCACCGGGCCCGATGGCGGCCATCACATGGTCGTCCAGGGCCAGTATCGCTTCCGAGTCATCGAGTTCCTGTCGGGCTTCCCCTTCCTCGCCGCGCGCATCGACCGCATCGGCGAGAGCGAAGTGCGCACGCCCGAGCTCGAGGCGAGGCTGCTCAATCTGAAGCGCCAGGCGGCGGAGGCGCTCGAGCTTCTGCCGCAAGCGCCGCCCGAGCTCGCCACCGCCGTCCAGACCCTCACCGCCGCCGGCCGGCTCGCCGACCTCATCGCCAGCGTCATGGACCTCGAGCCGCCCGAGAAGCAGAGCGTGCTCGAGCTGATCGACGTGCCGCTGCGCGTGAAGCGCGTCTCCGAGCTGCTCAGCCACCGCATCGAGGTGCTGCGGCTGTCACGCCAGATCAGCCAGCAGACCAAAGAGAGCGTGGAAGGGCGTCAGCGCGAATTCCTGCTGCGCGAGCAGCTCAAGACCATCCAGAAGGAGCTCGGCGAGGAGGAAGGCAAGACCGGCGAAATCGAAGAGCTGAAGCACCGTATTGCCGAGGCGAAGATGCCGTCGGAGGTCGAAAGCCAGGCGAAGAAGGAGCTGGCGCGGCTCGAGCGCATGTCGGAAGGCGCCGCCGAATATGGCATGGTCCGGACTTATCTCGACTGGCTCATCGATCTCCCCTGGTCGGTCACCACCGAGCGGACGATCGATATCGCCGAGGCGCGCCGCATCCTCGACGAGGACCATTTCGGTCTCCCCAAGATCAAGCGCCGCATCCTCGAGTACCTCGCCGTCCAGAAGCTGAAGCCGGGCGGCAAGAGCCCCATCCTCTGCTTCATCGGGCCGCCGGGCGTCGGCAAGACCTCGCTCGGACAGAGCATCGCGCGCGCGACCGGGCGCAAATTCGTCCGCGTCAGCCTGGGCGGCGTCCATGACGAGGCCGAAATCCGCGGCCATCGCCGGACCTATATCGGCGCCCTGCCCGGCAATATCATTCAGGGGATCCGCAAGGCGGGCGCCCGCGATTGCATCATGATGCTAGACGAGATCGACAAGCTCGGCGCCGGCATCCAGGGCGACCCGTCCGCAGCGCTGCTCGAGGTGCTCGATCCCGAGCAGAACTCGACCTTCCGCGACGCCTATCTCGGCGTGCCCTTCGACCTTTCCTCGGTCATGTTCATCGGCACCGCCAACATCATCGACACCATCCCCGGGCCGCTCCGCGACCGCATGGAGGTGATCGAACTCCCCGGCTATACCGAGGAGGAGAAGCTGCAGATCGCGCGCCGCTACCTGGTGCCGCGCCAGATCGAGGCGAACGGCCTCTCGCCCGAGCGCGTCAGCATCACCGACGCGGCGCTTGCCGCCATTATTCGCGACTACACCCGCGAAGCCGGGGTGCGCAATCTCGAGCGGGCGATTGGCGGCGTCTTCCGCAATAGGGCGATGCACTTTGCCGAGGGCGCCACTGAAGCCGTCCGCATCGATAGCAGTGACCTCGCCGAAAGCTTGGGGCCGCGCCGCTTCGAGAACGAGATGGCGATGCGCACCAGCATCCCCGGGGTCGCCACCGGCCTCGCCTGGACGCCGGTCGGCGGCGACATTCTCTTTATCGAGGCGACGCGCACGCCCGGAAACGGCCGGCTCATCCTCACCGGCCAGCTCGGAGACGTGATGAAGGAAAGCGCGCAAGCCGCTCTTTCATTGGTGAAATCGCGCGCCCGCCCGCTCGGGATCGATGAGGAGATCTTCGCCAAGAGCGACATCCATGTTCACGTGCCGGCGGGCGCCATCCCCAAGGACGGCCCGAGTGCCGGCGTCGCCATGACGGTCGCTCTGATCTCGCTGCTCACCAACCGCCCGACGCGCAGCGATACGGCGATGACCGGCGAGATCAGCCTGCGCGGCTTGGTGTTGCCGGTGGGCGGCATCAAGGAGAAGGTGACGGCGGCCGTTCGCGCCGGCATCACCACCGTGCTCCTGCCGGCGCGCAACAAGCGCGACCTCGAGGACATCCCCGAGGAGGCCCGGCGCAAAGCGCGCATCGTCTGGTGCGAGCGCATCGACGACGCCGTCGCGGAGGCGATCGTCGAAACCCAGATGGCTGCGGCCGTTTAAGCGCTTATAGCTCTTTCTTGAAGTACTTCCGCAAGAGGGCGGCAGCGGTCGCTTGCCAAATAACTAACTGACCGGTAAGTTATTTCGATGGAAGGGCGTGGCCCGTCATCGTGCGCGCGTTGGCGCCGCCGCAAGGAGGCGCGGCCGGCGGAGATTCTCGCGGCCGCCCTCGCCTCCTTTGCCGAGCGCGGCTTCGCCGCGACGCGCCTCGAGGATGTCGCCGCACGGGCCGGCGTCACCAAAGGCACGCACGCTCTATCTCTACTTCCGCAGCAAGGAAGAGCTGTTCAAAGCGGTGGTGCGGCAGTCGCTGGTGCCGAGCATCG
>DATIYL010000212.1:0-8778 GCA_035517635.1 Allostellaceae bacterium
GGCGTCTCGTCGGTGACGCTGACCTTCATCGACCGCGAGCGGCTCGGCCTCGACCTCGTCAAGCTGTTCTGGACGCCCGACATGGCCGATGCCATGGCCACCAATCGCGTCGCCACCTTTCGCGAGGCGGTCGAGCGGGCCGGACGCTCGCGCATCATCCTGGCGCGCTGCGACAGCGAGGAGGCGGTCGAGTTCGGCCGGTCGCTGGGCATCCGTCTTTTCCAGGGCCGCCACATCGATCGGCTGCTGAGCGTGACGGGCGGCGGTCCGAGATTGCGGCCGACCTAGGTCCAAAACTGCCCATGCCGCGCGCTTCCCGGCTCGCCGCCGCGCGGCGCATCCTGTTTTTCAGCGAGAATTTCGCCCCGGGCAGTGTCGCCGAGGAGCTGGCGCTGTGGCTCGCCGGGCGCGGCCACAGGGTCGAAGCGGTCGCCGCCGCCGGCACCCGGGCCGGCGAGCCGCAAGGCTGGTGGCGCGTCGAGGAGCATCGCGGCATCCGCGTCACCCGCTGCCCGCGCCGGCGCGCACACCTGCCGCGCGGCTTGGGACGCGAGCTGCAGGATCTCTCCTTCGCGCTGTCGAGCGCGCCCGTGCTGCTGAGCCGGGCGCGGCGCTTTCGCCCGCATCTCCTCGCCGGCATCGATCCCGCCGGCGCCACCCTGCCGATCCTGCTGCTGGCGGCGCGACGCGCCGCGGCGCAGAGCTGGGTCCATCTCGGCGAAAGAGCGCTGCTCGGCGTACCGCTGCTGCGCCGGGCGGGCCGGGTATCGCTGGCGTCTTTCGACGCGACGTCACAGCTCGACGCGGCCGAGATCGGCGAGGCAAAGCGCCTGCCGCTGCCGGTCTGGGCCGATACGCGGCTCCTCCACCCGCTGCCGGTGAGCCCGCTGCGCGACAGCCTCGGCCTCGAGCCCGACGCCATCGTGGCGCTCTATGCCGGCAGCCTCGAGCCGAGCCAGGGCATCGACCGGCTCATCGCCGCGGCGCGGCTGCTGCCGGCGAACGGCGCCGTCGTCTTCGTCGTGGCCGGGCGCGGCGGCTCCTGGGCGAGCCTCGCCGCGGCGACGCACAGCCTGCCGCTGAAGCTCCTGCCCTGGCCGCGGCTCGCCAACCTCAACGCGCTGCTCGGCCTTGCCGATTTGCATCTGCTGCCGGCCGGCCTCGACGCCGCCGACCCGCTCTTCCCGGCCAAAGCCGCGGCCCTTTTGGCGAGCGGCAGGCCGATTCTCGCCACCGGCGAGGTGCCGCCCCCGCTCGCCGGAGCGATGCTGCCAATGGCGGCCGATCCCGAAGGGATTGCCGCCGCCATCATCACCCTGGCCGCTTCACCGCTGGAGCGCCGCCGCCTTGGCGCGGCGGCGCGCCAGGCGGCGCAGGACTATCACGACAAGGAACGGGTCTTCCGCCGGCTCGAAGCCGCGCTGGGCCTGCGCGACGCGCCCGGCTTGGCCGCGGCGTCGTAGCTCGGAGCTTTCGCTTGCCATCGACGAAGCCGACCCCTAAACCCACGCCCATGTCGGAAACGGACCTTATACCGCTGGTGGAGGCGCTCGCCCGGTCGCGGGTTCTCTGCGTCGGCGATGTGATGCTCGATCATTACGTCTATGGCCGGGTCGAACGCGTCTCGCCCGAAGCGCCGATCCCGGTGCTGCGCGTCGAGCGCGAGGTGAGGAAGCTGGGCGGCGCCGGCAATGTGCTGAGCAATCTGCACGCGCTCGGAACGCAGGTCTGCTTCATCTCGGTCACCGGCAATGACAGCGCCGGCCGCGAAGTCGGCAAGCTCGTCGCCGGGCTCGCGGGAATCGAGGCGCATGTGCTCGGCGAGCGCGGCCGGACCACGACGATCAAGACCCGCTACATCGCCGACACGCAGCAGATGCTGCGCGCCGACCGCGAGCAGGTGGCGCCGCTCACCGACGCGCAGCGCGAGGATGTGCGGCGCATGGTCGAGCAGGTGCTGCCGCATTACCAGGTTACCGTGCTGTCCGACTATGCCAAGGGCGTGCTCGCCCAGGGCCTCGCCGGCGAGATCATTGCCGCCGCAACGCGAGCCGGACATCCGATCGTCGTCGATCCCAAGGGCACGGATTACGGCGCCTATCGCGGCGCCAGCGTCATCAAGCCCAACCGGCGCGAGCTCGGCGAAGCGACGAAACGGCCCGTCGACAGCGAAAGCGCCGCGGTGGCGGCGGCGCGCGCGCTCATCGACGCGCATGGCTTCGGCGCCGTGCTGGTGTCGCTGAGCCAGGACGGCATGCTGGTGGTCGAGCAATCCGGAGCGACGGCGAAGCTCGGCGCCGAGGCGCACGAGGTCTTCGACGTGTCGGGCGCGGGCGACACGGTCATTGCCGTGGTCGCGGCGGCGCTTGCCGCCGGCGCGCCGGTGCTGGAGGCCGCGCGGCTCGCCAATGTCGCCGCCGGCATCGTCGTCGGCAAGGTCGGCACCGCGATGGTGCATGCGACCGAGCTGATCGAGCGCCTCGTCGATCGCGAGGCGGTCGCGACGCGCAAGGTGCTGCCGCTGGCGCTGGCGGTCGATCACGTCGCGCGCTGGCGCCGCAAGGGCCTGCGCATCGGCTTCACCAATGGCTGCTTCGATCTTCTGCATCCCGGCCATGTCTCACTGCTGACGCAGGCGCGGGCGGCCTGCGACCGGCTGGTGGTCGGGCTCAACAGCGATGCTTCGGTCATGCGGCTCAAAGGACCGGGGCGGCCGGTGCAGAACGAGCAGGCGCGCAGCGCCGTGCTCGCCTCGCTCGCCTCGGTCGACCTCGTCGTGCTCTTCGACGAGGACACGCCGCTCAACCTCATCGCCGAGCTGAAGCCCGACCTGCTGGTGAAAGGCGCCGATTATCGCCACGACCAGGTGGTCGGCGCCGATCTCGTCGAAGCCTATGGCGGCCGCGTGATGCTGGCGGAGCTGGTCCCGGGCTTCAGCACGACGGCGACGATCGCGAAGTTGGCACGGTGAAGGGAGTGGTCAGTTTTCAGTTGTCAGTTCTCAGTGTCCGATAGACTGAAAACTGACGACTGAAAACTGACGACTCCCTACCAGACCTCCGGATCATCGATGCCGGGATCCGTGAGGCGGCGCAGCCGGCCGGCGGCGAGGGCGGCGAAGCGCAGCAGCACGGCGCGGCGGCGGGATGCCGCCAGCGTGGCGGGCGGTGCCTCGCGCAGCACCGCGGCACCGAACGCGTCTGCCACGATGAGGCCGCAATCTTCGGGAATAAGCTCCTGCGGAAACGCGCCCGGCACGGCGAAGTAGAGGCGATCGCAGAAATCGCGGTACTCCGGCCATTTGCGATCGCTCTTGAAATCCGCTACCGAGGATTTGATCTCGACAATGACGAGCTCGCCATCCCGCCCCAGCGCCAGCACGTCCGCGCGCCGCCCATTGGCGAGCGCGACTTCCGCCAGAGTGGCGAAACCGCGATGGGCGAGCGCGCGGCAGACGCCGCGGCACAACTCCTTGGGAAATTCGCGAGGATCAGACATGGCCGAATGGATCGAGTGTAAGGAGATTCCGGCATGAGCGACAAGCAGCGCGGCGCAGTCCGCTTCAGTAGGAGGATTTGCGCGCCATGATCGGCAAGGGAATACGCGGTTCGCTCAGCGACGCCTGGCGGATCTCCAGACCCTACTGGGCCTCCGATGAGCGCTGGGTGGCATGGGCGCTCCTCGCCGTGGTCGTCGCGTTGAACCTCGGCCAGGTCGGGCTCAGCGTGCTGTTCAACTACTGGCGCAACGCCTTCTACAACGCCATCCAGAACTACGATGAACCCGCCTTCTTCCGCCAGCTGGCGATCTTCTCCGGATTGGCGGTGCTCTGGGTCGTCGCTGGCGTCTATCAGGCCTATCTGCAGCAAATGCTGCAGATCCGCTGGCGCCGGTGGCTCACGCACCGCTATCTCGGCCGCTGGCTCGGCCACCGCGCCTACTACAAGATGCAGCTCACCGGCAGCCCGACGGACAACCCCGACCAGCGCATCGCCGAAGATCTGAACCTTTTCACCAACTCGACGCTCAACCTCTCGCTGAACCTGCTCAGCAGCGTGGTGACGCTGTTCTCTTTCATCTTCATCCTGTGGTCGCTCTCGGGGCCGCTGACGATTCCGCTCGGCTCCGGCACGAGCGTGACCATTCCCGCCTTCATGGTTTGGCTTGCGCTGATCTACGCCGTGATCGGCACCATCATCACCGTGAAGGTCGGCCGACCGCTGGTCGGGCTCAACTTCAACCAGCAGCGGCTCGAAGCCGATTTCCGCTACAGCCTAGTCCGATTGCGCGAAAATACCGAGAGCGTCGCCTTCTATCGCGGCGAGCCGCGCGAGTCCGACATCTTTCGCGGCCGCTTCAGCCATGTCTTCCACAATTTCTGGGCGATCATGAAGCGGCAGAAGCTGCTCGGCTGGTTCGTTTTCGGTTACGGCCAAGCGTCGGTGGTCTTTCCCTACATCGTGCAGGCGCCGCGCTATTTCGCCAAGCAGATCGCCCTGGGTGGCCTCCAGCAAACAGCGGAAGCCTTCGGCCAAGTGCAGAGCGCGCTGTCTTTCATCGTCTCTTCCTACACCGACATCGCCACCTGGCAATCGGTGGTCCAGCGGCTCGCCAGTTTCGAGGGACCGCTCACCGAGATCGCCGCGCGCGCCGAAGAGCCGAGCGATCTCGCCATCACGCATCAAGGCAAGGGCCTCTCGGTCGATGCTCTCGCGATCGACCTGCCCGACGGGAGGCCGCTGGTTTCAGGGGTCGCGTTCGAAGCCCAGCCCGGCCGGGGGCTGCTGCTGGTGGGACCGACCGGCGTCGGCAAGAGCACCGTGCTCCGCGCCATCGCCGGCATATGGCCCTTCTGCCGCGGCCGGGTGCGGCTCGGCACGGGACGCGTCTTCTTCGTACCGCAGAAGCCCTATATCCCGCTCGGCACCTTGCGGCAGGCCTTGGCCTATCCCGATGACGGCGCCGCTCTGCCGCGCGAGGCGCTCGAAGCGGTGCTGCGCAAGGTCGGGCTCGGCGCGCTGGCGCCCGAGCTCGATACGGTCGATCAATGGTCGCAACGGCTGTCCGGCGGCGAGCAGCAGCGGCTCGCCTTTGCGCGCGTCTTCCTGGCAGAGCCGGCGGTCGTGGTTCTCGATGAAGCGACGTCAGCGCTCGACGAAGCGATGGAGACTCATCTCTATCGCTTGCTGCGCGAAGCGCCCTGGCATCCGACGATCGTCAGTGTCGGTCACCGCAGCACGCTCAGAGCCTTCCATGACGATGTGCTCGACCTCACCGCGAGCGCACTCTCGCCGGCGGCGGCGCAGGCTGCGGGTTAGCCGGGCGCTCTGTCAGGAGCGGGCTGTCTCGCATGGATGACGGCGTAGCGGTCGGCGTAGACCCGACGCCAGCCGGGCAAGTGGTCCAGGACCTCGACAGCGCCGTCCGTCGGCCGGAGCAGAGTCCAGGTGATGCCGTATTGGTCGAGCAGGCCGGTCAGGACGCTCTTCTTGCCGCCTGCGGCATCGAGGTAGCGGGAGAGGAAAGCATCGCCATACATCTCGATGCGACCATCGATGAACGTGGGAACCCTCCGGAAGATCAGATAGCCGCCGAAGACCTCGCTGTTGAAGACCGGGCCCGACAGCCTCAGCCGCGCTACCGCGTCGAGCGCGCTTCCGGGCGTTGCCGGACCATCGGGGCGCGGCAGCGGCCACAGCAGCGTCGTGCCGCTGATCGCGACGAAGGCGGCGACACCGAGCGCGAGGCCGCTTCCCCGGGCGGGCTGCGCCCACGCCGCGAACCACCGCGCCAGCGCCGAGGGCGAGGCCACGCGGACGCGCGCGGCGATCTCCGGCCCGAACGATTGCGCGATCGCGAGCGGCGCTACGAGGGCGACGAGGTCCTCGTAGCGCGCATGAGAAAGCGCCATGTGAAAAAGGCCGAGCAGCAACAGAAGACGCGTAAGCGGCAGTTTAGGACGCAGGACCAGGCCCACGCCCAACGCGCCAAGAAGCCATAATTCCAGCGGATGGTCGTGCTGGATATCCGGCCCCAGCCATTCGCCGAAACTCCCCTGCAGCGCGGGCATGGTGACGATGCGCAACGGCAGCAGCAGGCCGCTGAGACCGTTGGGCGTGCACAATGCCGCGAGCGCCGCCAATGCGACGAAGCCACCCCATTGCCGCAACGCGACACGGCGCTCGCTCCAGGAAGTTCCGTCCAGCACGGCCTCGGCGCCGAGATAGGCAGCAAGACACAGTCCGAACATGAAGCTGCCATGGAGATTCGCCCACAGCACCATGACCGGCAGGAGCCAGTAGGGCGGCCCGCGGTTGCGGTCCCGCGCGGAGATGAGGCCGGCGCACCACGCGACGAGCGGCGGAAACGCCAGGACGTGCGGCCGCGCAAGAAGGTGAGGAAGCAGCAGGGCACCGCTCGCGGCCACGAGAATGAGCGCCGAGAAGGGTTCGAAATACGCGAGCAGCCGGCGGGTGAGCAGCGCCAATGATGCGGCAAAGCAGAGCATCGCGAGGAGGGCCACGGCCGGCCAGCCAAACCAATCATAGACAGAGGCGAGGACAAGTTCGGCCAGCCATTCATGCGGGATCCACACCGCGCCCGGCATCGAATGGGAGAACGGATCGTGCATCGGCAGAGCGTGATGCGCGATCATCCATCGGCCGGCGGCGATGTGCAGGTAGGTGTCGGGGTCGCCGAGCAGGTTCAGGCGATCGCGCAGCAGCAGCACACAAGCGAGGACCGCAATGACCAGCGGCCAGGACAGGGCGGGATGCCGCTGCCAGCCGCTCCGAAGGGCCGGCGTGCTGATCGCCGCTTGGGTTTCGGTAACCATGATCATTCGCCATCGCCGCCGCGCTTTTCGCGACGTCTATTGTCTTCCGCTCGTGCTTTACAGCTGGTTACGCTGAGGTTGCCTCAGCGCGCGACGAGGCGATGGAGACTCAATCTCTGTCGCGCCCCGCCAGCGGCAGCACGGGAGCAGAGCGCTCCCGGCCGCCGGCCGGCCGGAGCGAGGGTCAACCGGCGTTGGCGAGGCCCGTGGCCACCGAGTTGAACACGCCAGACAGGTTCTGGCCGACACTCGTCAGCACGCCGATGATGACGACGGCGATCAGCGCGGCGATCAAACCGTACTCGATCGCGGTCGCGCCGCTCTCGTCGCGCATCATTTTCGAAAATACTGTGAACATGCGTAATACTCCTCATCTGGGCCGCGCGGGGCAATCGTCGGCCAGAGACAACTACTACCATCGCGCAACCCCGAGGGCTAAGCAGGATCGCTTAGACTTCTCTTCAAAGATGTCGTGAACACGACGTTTTCGGCAACGTCGCTCACAGCGCGGCCGCAACCGGACCGAGGAACATACTGGCGATGGTCGTGCCGATCGCGGTGCAAGCGCCGACGATAATGATCGAGATCAAAGCCGCGATCATCGCGTATTCGATCGACGTGGCGCCGTCATCGGCCGGCAGGCTCAGCATCAGGCGCAACATTCGCGCACCTCGCACTCGTGAAAAGTCCCGCGCCATTCTAAGGTCGCACCGGCCGCGCGCCACCTCGATCGCTTAGAACGCGTGGCGTATTCGCCGGTGATGCCGCTAAAATCACCGACGAATGTGCCGCCCGCCGGGCCGTTTCCAAGGCCCGGGGCCCGCCTTGAGCCGCGCTGGCCTTGGTGGTGTAATGCCGTGGCGCCGTTGCGGGGGAGGAATGATCGAATTCGGCAGCATCAAATCGGTAGAGGCGCATCTCGTCGAGCGGGCGCGCGTGCAGGGCGCGCAAATCGCCTTCGAGGATGCGGCGGCCGAGATCAGCTATGCCGCGCTCGAGCGGCGCAGCCTCGCGCTGGCCACGGCGCTGATGGAGCTCGACATCGCCCCCGGCGAAAGCGTCGCCGTATACCTGCCCAATTCGGTGCGTTGGATCGAAGCGGCGCTGGCGATCGTGCGGCGCGGCGCGGTCATGGTGCCGATCAGCTATGATTCGAGCGAGGAGGAAGTGCTCTACCGCCTCGGCGATGCCGGCTGCGCCGCGGTGGTATCGCTGGCGGAAAAGCAGGAGATGCTGGAGCGCCTCGCCGAGAAAGCGCCGAAGCTGCACTGGCTCCTCCTGGCCGGGCTCGCGCCCGGCGCTCGATCCGACAAGCTGCGCGCCTACGAGGCGCTGTTGGAGACGTCGCCGCGGGCGGACGCGGGAGAAGGCGAGGACCTCGATGCTCCCGCCTTCATCCTCTACACCTCGGGCACGACCGGGCGCGCCAAAGGCGTCGTGCTCAATCAGCGCAGCCTGATGTGGGACATCGCCGCCGCCTGGATCCCGATCGCGGGATTGTCCGCGCGCGACCGCATGCTGGCGCCGCTGCCGCTCTTCCATTCCTACGCGCTCGACCTGATCGTGCTCGGCACGCTCGCCGCCGGCGCGACGACGCGGGTGATGTCGCGCTTCTCCACCGAGGAGGCGCTGCGCCTTCTCGGCGGCGGCGGCTTCACGCTGTTTCCCGGTGTGCCGACCATGTTCCATTATCTCCTCGAGCGCGCGCCGGAAGGGCCGATCCGGTTCCCCGATCTGCGCCTCTGCATCTCGGCCGGCGCGATCATGCCGGCGACGCTCAACGCCGCCTTCGAACGGCGCACCGGCGTCACCCTCGTGGACGGCTATGGCATCACCGAGACGGCGACGATGGTGACCATGAACTGGCCGGGAAAGCCGCGCGTCATGGGCTCTTGCGGCATTCCCATCCCGGGCCAGCAGGTCCGCATCGTCGATCCCGTCGT
>DATIYL010000213.1:0-9547 GCA_035517635.1 Allostellaceae bacterium
TCGAGCGCCGCGCCGCGACGGCGATAGAGGAGGAGTCCGGCGCTGATCTTGGGCATGGCGGTTGCGAGTTGGATGCTTAGGGCGGCAGACGGGTGGAGGAAAGCAGATCTGGCTGCCGAGGTTCACCTCACTCGTAGAAAACTGATTGCGACGAAGGCAATGCATCGACGGTCGCATGGACTCCCGCTTTCGCGGGAGTGACGGAATGCTTTGATTTTGCTTCTATTATTCGTCACCCCCGCGAAAGCGGGGGTCCATCTCGACGCCGCGCTCAAGGCGCTCGTCCTCGCCGGTCGGTGAGGACAAGGGTGGCGCGGTCTTGCTATAGTTCTGCGAGATTACGCGGGATAGTCCTTCGACGCCGGCGTGCGCTGGCGGTGTGGTCGAAACGCCATGCTGATCGTGACCTACGACCCCTGGCTGGTGGCGGCCTCGGTCGTCATCGCCATCATGGCTTCGTTCACCGGCCTCAGGCTGGCGAGCGGCCTCAAAGCATTGGCCGGGGGGCGGCGCCGGCTGCAAATCGCGAAAGCGGCGTTTGCGCTGGGCGGCGGCATCTGGTCGATGCACTTCGTCGCCATGCTGGCGCTGCGGCTGCCGATCGCCCTCGGCTATGACGCCCTCTACACCTTGGGCTCGGTGCTGATCTCGATCCTGATCACCGGGGTCGGGCTTGGCCTCATGTTCGTCGGCGAGCGCACCTTGGCGCGAACTGTCGGGGCCGGCACCCTGACCGGTCTCGGCATCGTCAGCATGCACTATGTCGGCATGGCGGCGGTCTCCGGCTATTGCTCGGTCAGCTATGCGCCGGTCGGGTTCTTCCTTTCCTCGGGCATCGCCATCCTGTTCTCGATCTGCGCGCTCGGCCTCGTGTCCGGGCGCCATACCCTCGCGCAATTGTCGTTCGGCGCGGTGGTGCTCGGCGTCACCATCTCAGGCATGCACTACTCGGCGATGGCCTTCACCCGCTTCACCGAGCTCGCCGACGCAGCACCGGTTGCGACGCCGGTCATCCAGTCGGAGTATCTGGCGCTCATCGTGCTGGTGGCGGCGTTCTGCGTCTGCGGCGTCTTCCTGCTGACGGCGCTGCCGCTGGAAGGCGCCGCGAGAGAAGCCAGCCCGCCGCCGGCCGCGGCCATTTCCGCTCCTGCTGCGGAGCTTCGCCCGTCCAGCGATACGCCCGCGCTGCTTCCCGAGGACGTCGAGCCAGCGCTGATGCGCGAAGCGGCGAACGGTTCCGGCCACCCGCGGCTCCCTTACGAGCAGCACAACGCCATCTATTTCGTCGATGCCGAGCGCATCCATGCGATCAAGGCGGAGGGGCACTACACCCGGCTCTATGACGGCGCCGAGGTCTATTTCTGCCCCTGGTCGATCTCCAAGGTCGAAGCGCATGTGGCAGGGCACTCCTTCCTGCGTACCCATCGCAGCTTCCTGGTCAATCTCCGCCATGCCCGCGCCTTCCAGCGCAAGGACGACAAGGCCTACCTCGTCGTCCCCGCTGTAAAGGAAGCGATGGTGCCGGTGAGCCGGTTCCACGTCGCCGAAGTCCGCCGCGCCCTCGGCATCTAGCGGCGGCGCGGCGCCGCCGCCATTCGTGCAGCCATACCGCACTTCGTGCAAAGTCGGCGGCACGCCGTTGATTTCGGCTACCTCCCGCGGCGGGGCAGGATCATCCTGGGCTCAACGGGCGCCAGCTCTCGGCCGGATGCGAATTCCGGCGAGCGCTCGGCGCGCGACACGCCCAGGGAGGAACAAAAAGTGATCCCCGCGCCTTTCGACTATCACCGTCCGCGGACGCTCGACGAGGCGATCGCGCTGCTGGCGGCCCATGACGAGGAGGCCCGGCTCGTCGCCGGCGGCCACAGCCTCATCCCGATGATGAAGCTGCGCCTCGCCGCGCCGGAGCATCTCATCGACCTGCAGGACGTGGCGGAGCTGCGCCGGATCGGCGGCGACGGGCAGGCGCTCGTCATCGGCGCGATGACGACCCAGCAGGAGGTCATCGCCTCGGCGCTGCTGGCGGCGAAATGCCCGATCCTGCGCGAGACCGCGCTCCAGATCGCCGATCCGCAGGTGCGCGCCCTCGGCACCATCGGCGGCAATGTCGCCAATGGCGATCCCGGCAACGACATGCCGGCGGTGATGATGGCTCTCGATGCGCGCTACCGCGTCAAAGGGCCGGGCGGCGAGCGCGAGGTCGCGGCGCGCGACTTCTATCTCGGCAGCTTCGACACGGCGCTGAAGCCGGGCGAGATCCTGACCCACATCATCATACCGACACCGCCCGAGGGGCACGGTTACGCTTATGAGAAGCAGAAGCGCAAGGTCGGCGACTATGCCACCGCCGCCGCGGCGGTGATCCTGACGGTGGCGCAGGGACGGTGCACGGCGGCGTCGGTCGCCCTGACCAATGTCGCGCCGACCCCGCTCTTCGTCGCCGCTTCCGGCCAGGCGCTGGTCGGAACCCGCTTCGAGACCAGCGCCGTGGCCGAGGCGGTGCGCCACGCGACGACGCTGGCCCACCCCGCCGCCGACCAGCGCGGCCCCGCGGAGTTCCGCACCCATGTCGCCGGCGTGATGGTCCGCCGGGCGATCGAGCGCGCCAAGGCGCGCGCGGCCTGAGCCGCAGGAGGAAACGATGGCGAAAATGCACATCAAGCTGACCGTGAACGGCCGCGCCGTCGAGACGCTGGCCGAGCCGCGGATGCTGCTCATCCACCTCTTGCGCGAGGAGCTGAGCCTCACTGGTCCGCATATCGGCTGCGACACCAGCCATTGCGGCGCCTGCACCGTCGATCTCAACGGCAAATCGGTGAAGTCCTGCACCGTCTTCGCGGCCCAGGCCAATGGCGCGACCATTCTCACCATCGAAGGCATGGCTGCGGCCGACGGCACGCTGCACCCGCTGCAAGAAGCTTTCCGCGAGCATCACGGCCTGCAATGCGGCTTCTGTACGCCCGGGATGATCACCCGCGCCTATCGGCTGCTGCAGGAGAATTCCAATCCGAGCGAGGCCGAGATCCGCGCCGGCATCTCCGGCAATCTCTGTCGCTGCACCGGCTATCAGAACATCGTCAAGGCGATCCGCGCCGCCGCGGAGCGCATAAGCACGTCCAAGGAGGCCGCAGAATGAGCGACGCCGTCGAAACCGCCGAGGCACGGACGCAGAAGCTCGAAGGTCTCGGCACCAAGCGCAAGCGTGTCGAGGATGCGCGCTTCACCCAAGGCAAGGGCCACTATGTCGACGACATCAAGCTCCCGGGCATGCTGTTCGGCGATTTCGTGCGCTCGCAATACGGTCACGCCCGCATCAAATCGATCAAGAAGGATGCGGCGCTGGCGCTGCCCGGCGTGGTCGCGGTGCTCACCGCGGCCGAGCTGAAGCCGCTCAAGCTGCATTACATGCCGACGCTCGCCGGCGACGTCCAGGCGGTGCTTGCCGACGAGAAGGTGCTGTTCCAGGGACAGGAGATCGCCTTCGTCGTGGCGCAGGACCGCTACACCGCGGCCGACGCCGTCGAGCTCATCGAGGTCGAGTACGAGGAGCTGCCGGCGATCAACGATGCGACCAAGGCGATGGCGCCCAACGCTCCGGTGCTGCGCGACGATCTCCAGGGCAAGACCGAAGGCGCGCATGGCAAGCGCAAGCACCACAACCATATCTTCACCTGGGAAGTCGGCGATGCCGATGCCACCGCAAGCGCGCTCGCCCGCGCCGAGGTGGTGGCGAAGGAGCGCATCGTCTATCAGCGCGTCCATCCCTGCCCGCTCGAGACCTGCGGCTGCGTCGCGTCGATGGACAAGATCAACGGCCATCTGACGGTGTGGGGCACTTTCCAGGCCCCGCATGCGGTGCGTACCGTCGCCTCGCTCATCTCCGGCATTCCCGAGCACAAGATCCGCATCATCTCGCCCGATATCGGCGGCGGCTTCGGCAACAAGGTCGGGGTCTATCCCGGCTATATCTGCTCGATCGTCGCCTCGATCGTGACCGGTGTGCCGGTCAAATGGATCGAGGACCGGATGGAGAACCTCCTCGCCACCGCTTTCGCGCGCGACTACCACATGACCGGCGAGATCGCCGCCACCAAGGAGGGCAGGATCACGGCACTGCGCTGCCATGTGCTGGCCGATCACGGCGCCTTCGATGCCTGTGCCGATCCGACGAAGTATCCGGCCGGCTTCTTCAGCATCTGCACCGGCTCCTACGACATCCCGGTCGCCCATCTCACGGTGGACGGCGTCTATACCAACAAGGCGCCGGGCGGCGTCGCCTATCGCTGCTCCTTCCGCGTCACCGAGGCGTCCTACTTCATCGAGCGCATGGTCGATGTGCTGGCGCGCAAGCTGCAGCTCGACCCGGCGGAGATCCGGCGGCGCAACCTCATCCGCAAGGAGCAGTTCCCCTATCAGTCGGCGCTGGGCTGGGAATATGACAGCGGCGACTACCTCACCGCCTTAGACAAGGCGCTGAAGACGGTCGATTACGCCGGGCTGCGCGAAGAGCAGCGCCGCAACCGCGAGGCTTTCGCCCGCGGTGAGACGCGCAAGCTCATGGGGATCGGCGTCAGCTTCTTCACCGAGATCGTCGGCGCCGGACCAATCAAGAACTGCGACATCCTCGGCCTCGGCATGTTCGACAGCTGCGAGATCCGCGTGCATCCGACCGGCAGCGCCATCGCCCGGCTCGGCACGATCAGCCAGGGCCAGGGGCACGCCACCACCTTCGCCCAGATCCTGGCCTCGGAGATCGGCATTCCGGCGGCCAACATCACGGTCGAGGAAGGCGACACCGATACCGCGCCCTACGGGCTCGGCACCTATGGCTCGCGCTCGACGCCGGTCGCCGGCGCCGCCACCGCCATGGCCGGCCGCAAGATCCGCGCCAAGGCGCAGATGATCGCCGCCTATCTGCTCGAGGTGCATGACGACGACCTCGAATGGGATGTGGACCGCTTCCGCGTCAAGGGCGCGCCGGAGCGCTTCAAGACCATGGCCGAGATCGCCTTCGCCGCTTACAACAAGGTGCCGCCCGGGATGGAGCCGGGGCTCGAAGCCGTGAGCTATTACGATCCGCCCAACATGACCTATCCCTTCGGCGCCTATGTCGCGGTCGTCGATGTCGAGGTCGATACCGGCATCACCGAGATCCGCCGCTTCTACGCGCTCGACGATTGCGGGACGCGCATCAACCCGATGATCATCGAAGGCCAGGTGCATGGCGGGCTGACCGAAGCGCTCGGCATCGCCATGGGCCAGGAGATCGCCTATGACGAGTTCGGCAATGCGAAGAATGTGACGCTGCTCGACTTCTTCCTGCCAACCGCGGTCGAGACCCCGGTTTGGGAAACCGACCACACCACCACGCCCTCGCCGCATCACCCGATCGGCGCCAAGGGCGTCGGCGAATCGCCCAATGTCGGCGGCGTCTCGGCCTTCTCCAACGCCGTCAACGACGCCTTCGCCCATCTCGGCCTCGTCCATACGGCGATGCCGCACGATCATTGGCGCGTGTGGAAAACGGCAAAGTCGCTGGGGCTGGTCAGCTGACGCCGGTGCCCTGCGCACCCCCCACCCCTCCCTCCCCCTCAAGGGGGGAGGGGGATTCTTTCTCAGTTATTAGCCGGCAGCCGTCCGCTATCCCGGCGACGACGCTTCGCGTCGCGCCGTGAAGCTCGACTACAAGCACCTGCAGGCCGATCTAGCGGGCGTCGGCTACATCGCCGACGACGCGCTCGCGATGGCGCTGGCGCTCGCCATCGCGCTGAAGCGGCCGCTGCTGCTCGAGGGCGAGGCGGGGGTTGGCAAGACGGATGTGGCGAAGGCGCTGGCGGCGGCGCTGGGCACGCGCCTCATTCGCCTGCAATGCTATGAAGGGCTCGACGCCAACGCCACGCTCTATGAGTGGAACTACCAGCGCCAGTTGCTGGCGATCCGCGCGCATGAGCGCGAAGGGCTCTCCGGCGACGAGGTCGAGCGCCACATCTTTTCCGCCGACTACCTGTTGCGGCGGCCGCTGCTCGACGCGATCTCCCAGCCGACGTCGCCGGTGCTGCTGATCGACGAGATCGACCGCGCCGATGAGGAGTTCGAGGCCTTTCTGCTGGAGATCCTGTCGGATTTCCAAGTCACCATCCCCGAGCTCGGCACCATCGCGGCGCAGTCGATCCCGCATGTCGTGCTCACCTCCAACGGCACGCGCGCGCTCTCGGACGCGCTGCGCCGGCGCTGCCTTTACAGCTATCTCGACTTCCCCGACGAGGCGAAGGAGCTGGCGATCCTGCGCGCCCGCCTCCCCGGCATCGAGCATCGCCTCGCCGAGCAGATCGTCCGCTTCGTCCAACTGCTGCGGCGCGAGGCGCTGGAGAAGAAGCCCGGCATCGCCGAGACGCTCGACTGGGCGAGCGCCCTCACCGGGCTCGATTTCCGCTCGCTCGCGGACGATCCCGAAGCGCTGCAGGCGAGCCTCATCTGCCTGCTCAAGACCGAGGCCGACCTGAAATCGGTCCCCGCCGAAGTGACGGCGCGCCTCGTGGGCAAGGTCGCATGAGCCCGGCCCCTGCCCCGCTCGCCGCGTCCGGCCCCGTTGTCCGGCTGCGCGGCTTCATGGCGCATCTGCGGCTCAACGGCTTCACCGTCGGGCCGGGCGAGACCGAGGCAGCGCTCTCTTTCCTCGCCGCCGGCGATCTCGACGATGCGGCCGCGTCGCGGCTTGCGCTGAAGACGATGCTCTCCGGCGATCGCGGCCAATGGGAGCGCTTCGATGCGCTGTTCGATGCTTATTGGTATGGCAGCGGCATCAAGCGCGCCCGGCCCTTGGAGGCGAAAGGCGGCGCCCGCTCTGCGGCGCAGCGCCCGGAGATCTGGAGCAAGGCCTTGCCGCCCGAGACGCGCGGCGACGCGGCGGGGCCGATGGGGCGGCCGGGATCGGAGGCGGCTGACGACAGGCTCCCGGAAGGCACGGGCCGGCTCGTCGCCAGCCAGCAGGAGGCGCTGCAGCGGACCGATCTGCGCCTCCTTGCCAGCGCCGAAGAGGCGGCAGAGGCCGAGCGCCTCGCCGAGCGGCTGGCGCGTGCCTTGCGCTACCGCCTGAGCCGACGACGACTGCCCGCCCGGCGCGGCGATGTCGTCGATCTCCGCCACAGCATCCGGCGCAATCTGAGCAAGGGCGGCGAGCCGCTCGAGCTGTTGCACAAGCGCCGGCCGGAGCACCCCGTCAACCTCGTCCTGCTGCTCGACGTCTCCGGCTCGATGAAGCTTTATAGCCGCTATCTCATCAGCTTCGTGCGCGGGTTGCTCGGCAGCTCGGTGCGCGCCGAGGCCTTCGTCTTCCACACGCGGCTCGTTCAGATCAGCGACGTGCTGCGCGAGCGCGACCGGCTGCGCGCCATGGACCGGCTGTCGCTGATGGTCGAAGGTTTCGGCGGCGGCACGCGGATCGCCGGCGCGTTGAAGCAGTTCAACGAGCGCTACGCGCGCGAGACGCTCAATTCGCGCAGCGTCGTCATTATCATGAGCGATGGCTACGACACCGATCCGCCGGCGGCGCTCGAAGCCGAGCTCGCCGCGCTCAAGCGGCGCGCGCGCCGCCTCATCTGGCTCAACCCGCTGCTCGGCTGGCGCGACTATGCGCCGGTGGCGCGCGCCATGGCGGCGGCGCTGCCCTATATCGACTGCTTCGCGACCGCGCATTCGCTCGCGAGCCTCGCCGCGCTCGAAACCGAGCTTCGCCGCGTTTGAGCAGGAGGAAGCGATGAGCCAGACGATCGACGAGACCATGGCACTGATCGCGAGCCTCCGGCAGCAGGGCGAAGAGTTCTGCGTCGTCACCGTGGTGCGCACCGCCAACGCCACCTCGGCCAAGGCCGGCGCCAAGGCCGTGGTGCTGCGTGACGGCGCCATTCGCGGCTTTCTCGGCGGCGGCTGCGTCGAAGGCGCGGTGCGACGCAGCGCCGCTGCGGTGCTGAGGGATGGCAGGGCGCGGCTCATCCGCGTCAAGCCGAAGGACGAGGTCGTCGCCGGCGTCGATGTCGACGGCACCGAGCTGCATCGCAGCTTCTGTCCCAGCGGCGGCACGCTCGACCTCTTCGTCGAGCCGATGCGCCGCCCGCCGCGCCTCGTCATCGCCGGCGCTTCGCCGGTCGCCGAAGCGCTGGCCGGGCTCGCCGCCCGCCTCGGCTATCGCATTGCCCTCGCCGCACTCGCCGAGGATCACACGCGCTTCGCCGAAGTGGCGGAGCGGATCGAGGGTTTCGATCTCGCGGCGCTCGGGGTCAGGGAAGAGGATTGGGTCGTGGTCTCGACCCAGGGCAAGCGGGACCGCGAAGCGCTCGCCGCGGCGCTCAAGAGCGCGGCGCGCTACGTCGCCTTCGTCGGCAGCCGGCGCAAGGCCGAGGCGCTCGCGGCGCAGCTGCGCGCGCAGGGCATCGGCGAGGACAGGCTGGCGCAGCTCAAAGCCCCGGCCGGTCTCGACATCCACGGCATCGAGCCGGGCGAGATCGCCCTCTCGATTCTGGCGGAGATCATCGCCCGCCGGCGCTCGGTCCTGCGCCCCGGCGAGGGTGAAACAATGCTGCATTGCAGCGGCGCCATTTCTTGAAGCCCCGGTAACACGCCCCTCGCCCGTTTCGGCGAGACCAGATCCCTCCACAAAACTGTGTGGCGCAAACCCAACCCCAAAGAGGGAGGAACCGCGCCTATCCGGCGTTTATTCAGAAAGGTAAAGTCGGGAGCCGATTTTCCCCCGAGATGCGCCTGGAGATTGCTGATGCCGCGGACCAGCAAAGCCGACATGCAGATCGATCTCAAGCGCTCGGCCGGCACACGTAATCAGAGGCAAACAAAGCGCGAGCTCTCCTCAAAGGCGAACGGTCACCGCAAGCCGGCGGATGAAACGCTCGATCTGCAGGTGCTGCTCGAAGCGCTGCAATCGGTGCGGGTCGGCGATTTTTCGGTTCGCCTGCCGCGCGACCGCGTCGGCATCGCCGGCAAGGTGGCGGATGTCTTCAACGAGATCGTCGCCGCCAATCAGCGCATGGCGCAGCAGCTCGAGGAGGTCGGCCAGGTCGTCGGCCGCGAAGGCAAGACCAAGAAGCGCGTGAAATTCGGCCTCTCGCTCGGCGCCTGGGCCGAGATGGAAAGCTCGGTCAATACCCTGATCGACGATCTGCTATGGCCGACGGCGGCGGTGACGCATGCCATCGCCGCGGTGGCGCGCGGCGATCTGCTCCAGACGGTGCAGCTCGAAGTCGATGGGCGGCCGCTCAAGGGCGAGTTCCTGCGCTCGGCCAACATCGTCAACACCATGATCAAACAGCTCAACGTCTTCACCTCGGAAGTGACGCGCGTTGCGCGCGAGGTCGGCACCGACGGCAAGCTCGGCGGTCAGGCGCAGGTCCGCGAGGTCACCGGCGTGTGGAAGGACCTGACCGAAAGCGTCAACTCGATGGCGAACAACCTCACCGCGCAGGTGCGCAACATCGCCGAGGTGACGATCGCAGTGGCGAATGGCGATCTCTCGAAGAAGATCACCGTCGATGTCCGC
>DATIYL010000214.1:0-5401 GCA_035517635.1 Allostellaceae bacterium
CGACGCTGCTGCTCACGCCGCCTCACTGAGGTAAAGGCGGCGCACGGCGTCGCGCGACACCTCTTCGCGCGGCAGATCGAAGGCGACGCGCCCCTCGCGAATGCCGACGACGCGGTCGGCATAGCGATAGGCGAGCTCGACCTGATGCAGAACGCAGAGCACGGCCAGAGTCTCCTCCGCGGCGAGCCGGCGCAGCAGCCGCATGATGTCCTCGGCCGCTTCCGGATCGAGGCTCGCGACCGGCTCGTCGGCGAGCAGCACGCGCGGGCGCTGAGCCAGCGCACGAGCGATGGCGACGCGCTGCGCCTGCCCGCCCGAGAGCGTCCCCGCCCGCTGCCGTGCGAGATGGGCGAGCCCGACTTCGCCGAGATAGCGCTCCGCCGCGACAAGCTCGGCGGCCGGCAATCCCCCCAGCGCCGTCCACAAGGTCGGATGCCGGCCGAGCGCGCCGGTCGCGACATTGGCCAGCACGCTGCGCCGCCGCACCAGCGCCGCGTGCTGGGAGATGACCGCAAGATCGAGCCGGGCGCGGCGCAGCTTCTCGCCGGTGAGCCGGGTGAGATCGGTCCCGTTCACCCGCACCTCACCCGTGTCGGGAGCGAGCGTGCGCGAGATGCAACGCAGCAGCGTGGTCTTGCCGCTGCCATTGCCGCCGAGCACGATCACCAGCTCGCCGGGGCGGACGACGGCGTCGAAGCCGGCGAGCGCCTGCGTGCCGCTGGGATAGCGCAAGGAGAGATGACGCACCTCGAGCATGATGGCGGCTCCCGGCCCGGTCGATGGTAAAGCTCAGCTCAACTTGTTGAGATCGATGTTGAGCGTCTTCACGAGAGCGCGGATGCCGTTATAGGACGCGTCGGTCTGCGGCACGGTGCGCACGCCCTTGACGCCGATGATCTTGCGGTCGGCCTCCGGCAGCTGCGACAGATCGAGGTTCTGCAGCACCGCGGTGAGCCGCTGTTTGAATTCGGGGGGCAGATCGCCGCGCACCACGAGCGGGTCGATCGGAATGGGATCGGATTTCCACAGGAAGACGAAGAGGCCATCCTTGTACTGGCCGCGCTGCGTCGCCGATTCGAGCTGCGAGCTGTTGAGCTCGCCGGCATCGACCTTGTGGTTGTAGAGCGCCTCGAAGGAAGAGGTGTGGCTCCCGGCATAGATGGCGCGTATATCCTTGTCGGGATCGATGCCGCCCTTGCGCAAGCCATAGGCCGGGAAGAGATGGCCCGAGGTTGAGGCCGGGTCGGAGAAGGCGAAGGAATGGCCGCGGATGTCCGCGACCGTCTTGATGCCGGAGCCGGGCCAGGTGACGAGGCTCGCCCAGTAGGTATCGGGCTTGTTCTCGGCATTGGCGAAGGTCGCGACCGCCTCGGCCTTCGCCACCTGATGGGCGAGAACATAGCCCAGCGGCCCGAATTCGCCGGCCTCGAGCTTGCCGCTGCGCATCGCCTCGATCTCGGCGTTGTAGCTGGTGGTGACGTAGATCTTCACCTCGCAGCCGAGCTTCTGCGCGATGAGCTGGCCGATATGCTCGTAGATCGGCACCAGCTTCGGCGCCGTGTCATAGGGCTCGACACCGAAGCGCACGACGCCGCCATTGGGACAATCGGCCGCGCTCGCCGCCTGCGCGGCAGATGCTGCGGCGATCAGCGCGGCGAGTGCCACGCCGGTTACGGCCACGCTTCGGGACCGATTTCTCATTCTCCCCCTCCTCTGCTGTCGGCTAAGATCGCGGCCCCCGGGCCGGCGTCGCGCAGTGTGCGCTGCAGCGCGTTCTACGCTGGCGGTGTTGCGATCGCGTGATGTTGGCATGACAGGTCCGAGACACACTCTCCCAGAGAAGCCGCATTGAGCTATCGATTCGCCGTCTATTGGGCGCCGCCACCTAGCGCGCCACTGGCCGAGATCGGCGAGGCGTGGCTCGGCCGCAGCGCCGAAAGCGGCGCGGCGCTCGCGCGGCCGCTGCTCCCGGGCTTCGACGCGGGCGAGCTCGAGGCGGCCACCGCCGAGCCGCGGCGTTACGGCTTGCACGCGACCTTGAAGTCGCCCTTTCGCTTGGCGGAAGGCGCAAGCGCGGCGGCGCTCGAAGCCGCCTTCGACGATTTCGCCCGGCGCCAGCCCGGCGTGAGCGCGCCGCCGCTGCGGTTGAAGCGGATCGGCCGCTTCCTCGCGCTCGTGCCCGGTGCGCGCACGCCGGCGCTCCACACGCTCGCCGCCGCCGCTGTCGAGGCCTTCGACGCATTCCGAGCGCCGCTTGACGCGGCCGAGCTGGCGCGCCGCCACGCTGCCGGCCTGTCGCCTGCTCAGACGCAACATCTCGCGCGCTGGGGCTACCCCTATGTGATGGAGGAGTTCCGCTTCCACGTCACCGTGACCGGCGCGATCGAGACCGCGCTGGCCGACCGGCTCGCACCGGCGCTCGAGACGCTGTTCGCGCCGATCCTGACGCTGCCGCTGGAGATCGCCGAGCTCGCGCTCTTCGCCGAGCCCGCACGGGGCGCCCCCTTCCGCCTCATCCGCCGCGCTGCGCTAGCGGGCTATAAGGGCTAGGCCCGTACTTACAAAACCGCTGGTGCGATTGACGCGAGCATCTGTCCCCTGACCCCGAGCGCCGGCGACCCATCGTGCGCGCAGCTCCTCGATTGCGACCGGCGGCGCCGCCGTGGCAGGCTTACCCAGGCGGACAGGAGGAATGGCATGGCCCATATCGAAGGTAGCTGCTTGTGCGGCCGGGTACGCTATAGCGCGGATGCGGAGCCTGCGTTTGTGAGTATCTGCCACTGCGCGGACTGCCAGAAGTTCAGCGGCTCCGCGTTTGCGACGGTTGTCGGCGTGCCCGGGCCGGCATTGCAGGTGAGCGGAACACCGAAGACCTTCACCAAGACCGGCGGCAGCGGCAAGCCGATCCACCGACGCTTCTGCCCCGAGTGCGGGTCCGGCATCGTCGAGGAGGCGGATGCGCTACCCGGCATCGCAATGGTGAATGCCGGCACCCTCGATGACCGGAGTTGGGTGAAGCCCATCTCGCAGATCTACTGCAACAGCGCCCAGCCCTGGGTGCAGCTTGGCGGGGAGATGAAGCGCTTCGCGAAGATGCCCGGCTAGGCGTCGAGCCCACCCTGTTCGGCGATGAAGCGCGCGATCTCGGCGACCCCCTGCCCGGCCTTGAGATTGGTGAAGAGAAAAGGTCGCGGGCCGCGCATCTTCAAGGCGTCGCGCTCCATCACCTCGAGGCTGGCGCCCACCAAGGGCGCGAGATCGATCTTGTTGATCACCAGGAGGTCGGAGCGGGTGATGCCGGGGCCGCCCTTGCGCGGGATCTTGTCGCCGGCGCTGACATCGATGACATAGAGCGTCAAATCGGCGAGCTCGGGGCTGAAGGTGGCGGCGAGGTTGTCGCCGCCGGATTCGACGAAGATCAGGTCGAGCGCGGGAAAGCGCCGGCTCATCTCCGCCACCGCGGCGAGGTTGATCGAGGCATCCTCGCGGATCGCAGTGTGCGGACAGCCGCCGGTCTCGACGCCGGTGATGCGCTCCGGCGCCAGCGCGCCCGAGCGCGTCAGGAATTGCGCATCCTCCTTGGTGTAGATGTCGTTGGTGACGACGGCGATGTCGTAGCGGCCGCGCATATGCTTGCACAGGCGATCGACGAGCGCGGTCTTGCCGGAGCCGACCGGGCCGCCGATGCCGACGCGAAGCGGGCCGTGGAGAGAGCGCGTCATGAGCGGAAGAGCCTCGTATATTGGGTTTCGTGGCGCATCGAGCAGCGGTCGATGACCGGCGCGGCGGTGCCGATCTCCTCGAGCGGCGTCGCCAGCACCGCGCGCGCCGCATCGGCAATCACCGGCTCGAGCGTGGCGATGACGCGCTGCCCATCCGACTGGCCGAGCGGAATGAGCCGCACTCCGGCCGAGACCAGCGTGCCGGCAAAGCCGTGGAGATAGGCGGTGAGCGTTTCGGCGAGCAGCACCTCATGCGCCGCCGCGGCGACGCCGACCGCGACCGGCAACGCGACCTCGCCGCGATGGCGCAGCGCCAGCGCATCGAGCAGCGGATGCGGCCAGGCGTTGCGCGTCGTCGCCAGGAACGCGGCGCCCTGGGCGCGGCTTTCGAGCGCGGTCTCGGCGGTGCCGCGCCAGGCCGAGGCGAGCTCCGCGACCTCGTCGAGGGCGGCGCGATCGCCCGCTTTGGTCGCGCGCCAGGCGGCGGCAAGGAGCGCGCCGTCGCTCCGTCCGGCCCCGGCGCTCACCGCCGTTGCGACGAAGCCGCGGAGCGCATCGCGATTACGCACCAGCCCGGTCTCGACGGCGTATTCGAGGCCGTGGCTGTAGCTGAAGGCGCCCAGCGGATAGCTCGGCGAGAGCCAGGTCATCAGCCGATAGAGCGCGCCCTCAATGCTCATGGGAGTGATCGTGCTCGCCGGCATAGGCGCCGCGCTCGGGCGTGAACGGCGCCTCGATGCGCGCGAGCTGCGCGCCGAGCCCTTCGAGCATGGCGGCGATGACGTGGTCGGCGCGGATCAGGATGCGGTGCGCTTCGATCTGCGCCGGCAAATGGCGGTTGCCGAGATGCCAGGCGAGGCGCAGCAGCAGCGCCGGGCTCGCTGCCCTCACCTCGAGCAGCGCCTCCGGCGCCGCTTTCACCCCGAGCCAGGTGCCGTCGGAGAGCGCGATGCCGTCGCCCTCTTCGAGCACGAAGGCGCGCGGCAGATCGAGCAGGAACGCCTCGCCTGCATCGCTGGTAAGCCGCAAGCGCCGGCGATGGCGATCATCATAGCCGAGCGTCACCGTGCCCCGCGCCGCCCCGCTCGGCCACTGCCCCGCCCGCTCGACATGCGTTGCGCGCAGCATCAGCGGTCCCCCCTCCCCTCCCTCCCCCTCAAGGGGGGAGGGGGAAGAACTCTGCCATCCCCTCCCCCCTTGAGGGGGAGGGTCAGGGTGGGGGGTGGCAACCGCACCGACATCGCGCACCTAAAACAAAAAATACCGCTGCGCCATCGCGAGCTCCTTGGCCGGCGCGCAGGTCAGCAGCTCGCCATCGGCGCGCACTTCGTAGGTTTCGGCATCGACCTCGATGCGCGGCGTCTTGTCGTTGTGCACCATGCTTTTCTTCGAGATGCCGCCGCGCGTGTTCTCGACCGCGAGCAGCGGCTTTGCGAGGCCGAGCCGCGCTGCGAGGTCGGACGCAGCCGCGGCGCCGCTGACGAAGGTGACGGCGCTGGCGGCGAGCGCGCGGCCGAAGGCGGCGAACATCGGCCGGTAATGCACCGGCTGCGGCGTCGGGATCGAGGCGTTGGGATCGCCCATCGGCGCCGCGGCGATGACGCCGCATTTCAGCACCATCTCCGGCTTGACGCCGAAAAACGCCGGCTGCCAGAGCACGAGATCGGCGAGCTTGCCCG
>DATIYL010000215.1:0-29648 GCA_035517635.1 Allostellaceae bacterium
AGCCAGCATCGCCTCGGCCGCGGCGTCGAGCGCGGCGCGGCAGGTCGCCGCGGAGGAGGCCGGCATCACCGGGAAGATCGCCAACATGCCGTCGCCGAGGAATTTCAGCACCTCGCCGCCGCGCGGCCTGAGCGCCGCCGCAAGCGTCTCGAAGACATCGTCGAGGAGCTCGATCACGACCGCGCCCTCGGTACCGTCGGCGATGGCGGTGAAGCCGCGCAGATCGGCGTACCACAGCACGGCATGGATGCTCTCGACCGAGCCGCGCTCGATCGCGCCGGCATGGACCCGCCGCCCGGCATCGCCGCCGAGATAAGCGGCAAGAAGACTGGCGGCGATGGTATGGGCGGCGTGGCTCATCATCGCCAGCGAGACCGCCGGTAGCACCGCCCTCAGCAGCGTGAGGTCATCATCGGCGAAGCCGTCCGGGCGCTGCGTCAGGAAGGAGTAGACAACGCCTGAGCCATAGGAAGGATCGCCTTTGGCGCCGAAGCCGAAGATCGAAGCGAAATAGTCGGTGGCGCCGGCGGCGGCAAACTCGGCGAGGACGGGGAATTCGAGCGCGGCGTCAGTACCGACGAGGCGCCGGCGGATATTGGCCGAGCGAGCCGGGTCCAACTGACGCAAGAGGTAAGCGAATGGGCTGTCGCTCCAGGTCGAGCCGAGATCCTCCGTCCGATCCCATGAGGCGGGCTGAATTGCGTTGAGGTCGCGCCGCCAGGTGTAGCTGTAGCCCGACCATTGTGGGTGGAGTGTTTCCATGGCGGTGAAAGCGCGCCAGAGCGGCACGCCGACCGCGACGAGGCGCTGGCAGAAGCCATCGAACAGCGCCTCGGCGCCAGCTCCGTGCAGCCCCGCCTCGACGGCCCAGACATGGAGGTCGATGATCCGTCGGCCGAGCGCGTCATCGAAGGTCCGAAGCTCAACCGGGGGCGGGGGCTTGGGGGTATTCGTGGACATGTTGCGACCGGATACTACTCCACGCCAGGCAGGCGGGGAACGCGCATGCTCCCTTGGCCGTACCCGCGGCGCCCTCTAAACTTGCGCGCGATGGACAGGATCTTGAAATCTTTCGAGACCGAGGCGCAAGGCCCGCTCCAGGGCATTCGCGCCATCGATCTGAGCCGCCTCGTCGCCGGCAATATGCTGAGCCTGCAGCTTGCCGATTACGGCGCCGAGGTGATCAAGGTGGAGGACCCCGAGCGCGGCGATCCCTTGCGCGACTGGCGGGTGAAGGGTTTCAGCATCCACTGGAAGGTCTATGCCCGCAACAAGAAGAGCCTCGCTCTGGCGCTGCGCTCGCCGGAGGGGCTGAGCCTTTTGGCGCGGCTCATCGACACGGCCGATGTGCTGATCGAGAATTTCCGGCCGGGCACGCTCGAAGCGATGGGGCTGGCGCCCGAGGCGCTGCAGGCGCGCAATCCCGGGCTCATCGTCGTGCGCGTCTCCGGCTGGGGACAGGATGGTCCCTATCGGGAACGGCCGGGCTTCGGCTCGCTGGTCGAAGGCATGTCGGGCTTTGCCGCCAAGAACGGCTTCGCCGATCGGCCGCCGGTGCTGCCGCCGCTGGCGCTCGCCGACATGATTGCCGGGCTTTACGGCATGTCGGCGGTGCTGCTGGCGCTCAGGCACCGCGAGGTGAAGGGCGGGAAGGGGCAGGTCATCGATCTGCCGCTGCTCGACCCGATCTTCTCGATCCTCGGTCCCGACGCCGCCGAGTTCCGCGTCACCGGCAAGGTCAAGCCGCGCACCGGCAGCCGCTCCGCCACGACTTCGCCGCGCAACGCGTTCCGCACCAAGGACGGGCGCTACATCGCCATTTCCGCCTCGATCCAGGCGATGGCCGAGCGGCTTTTCCGCGCCATCGGCCGCGCCGATATGATCGAGGATCCGCGCTTTCGCACCAATGCCGACCGCGTCCGGCATGCCGATGAATGCGAGGCGCCGATCGCCGCCTTCATCGCCGCGCGCGACCTCGCCGAGAACCTAGCGTTCTTCGAGCAGGCGGAAGTCACCGCGGCGCCGATCTACGACATCGACCAATTCCTCGCCGATCCGCATGTGCGGGCGCGCGAGATCATCGTCGATCTGCCGGATGAGGAGCTGGGGACGGTGCCCATGCATGCCGTCGTCCCGCGGCTCTCGACGACCCCCGGTCACATCCGGACGCCGGCGCCGGCGCTGGGCGAGCACACGCGCGCCATCCTGGAAGGGATCGGCTGCAAGACGGCGGAGATCGAGGCGCTGGCGAAGGCCGGCACCATCCGCCTCGGAACGGGCGGCGCAAAGGAGACGAAGCGATGACGGAGCTGCCGGTCTGGCGGTCGATGCTGTTCGTGCCGGTGACGGTACTGAAATTCGTCGAGCGCGCCGCCGAGCGCAGTGCCGATGCGATCATCCTCGATCTCGAGGACAGCGTGCCCGTGGCCGAGAAGCCGCGTGGACGCGAGCTGCTGCAGGAAGCGGCGGCGACGGTGGCGCGCAAGGGCGCCGATGTCGTGGTGCGCATCAACCGGCCCTGGCGGATGGCGCTCAAGGACATCGAAGCCGCGATCTCGCCGCGGGTCCAGGCGCTGATGGTGACCAAGGCCGAAAGCGCCGACCATCTGCGCATGGTGGCGGAGATCGTCGCCGAGCTCGAGCTCGAGCGCGGCATGACGCCGGGGGCGACCAAGCTCGTGGCGCTGGTCGAGACGGCGGGCGCGTTTTTCCGCATGGAAGAGATCGCGCGGGCGCATCCGCGCCTCGTCGGACTCTCGGTCGGCGCCGAAGATTTCGCGCTGGCGCTCGGCATGCTGCCGGAAGCGGAGGGCCTCTTCTATCCCAAGCAGCACATGATCATCGCCGCGCGTGCCGCCGGCATCTTGCCGCTCGGCTTCCTCGGCACGGTCGCCGATTTTCGCGATCTCGACGCCTTCCGCGCCACCATCCGCCGCTCGCGCCGGCTGGGCTTTGCCGGCGCCTCCTGCATCCATCCCTCCCAGGTGCCGATCCTCAACGAGGAATATCGGCCGTCGCCTGAGGAGGTGGAAGCGGCCGAGCGCGCGGTCGCCGCTTATGACAGCGCCGTTGCGGCCGGCATCGGTGCGATCGAGCTCGACGGCAAGATGATCGACGTGCCGGTGGTGGAGCGCGCCAAGCAGGTGTTGACGCGGCATCGTGCAATCGTCGCCCGGGAGGCGCGCCGATGACCGAGCGTTCGACGCCCATTCGAACGCCGGCGAGGCTTTCCGCTCGCCTGCCAAGAAACTGAGAAAATTCAATTCATTTGGATTTGCTCTAGCGCGGCGGCCTGCATAGGTGCTAGGCAGACGCCGCGGGGATAGCACGCCCCGACGATGCCTATCTAAAGGCGAGCCAGGCGCTCTCTCGGCGACCCTCGGAAGACACAACACGCTCATATCATGAACGATGACCAACAGCTTGCCGTGAGCTGCCTCGATGACGCGGAAGCCGGCGCCGATGAGGCTGCCCGCGCGACCGCTACGCCGCAGAGCCGCATCGAGCGCCATGCCATGCCGGCACAAGCCGCGCAGGATGGTGGCGGTGGGGACGAGGCGGCGCAGGGGAGGGAGCCAAGGGACATCTGGGCCTGGCTACTCTATGCCGCGATCCTGGCCGGTCTGGGCTTCGTCTATTACTACAACATCAGCGGCATCGGCCGGCGGGTGATGGGCCTCCTCGGCGAGCACCGCTCGCTCAGTCTCCTGATTTATCCGAGCGCGCTCTGGGTGGTGATGGGCTTGGCCCTCATCACCTTCCGTACCATCGTCTGGATGTTCTATCGCCCATTTTCCTCGGTGGACTTCGCCGCGGCGCCGCCGCTCACCGTGGTCATTCCGGCGTACAACGAAGGCGCCATGGTGCTGACCTCCATTCGTTCGGTAGCTCAGGCGAACTATCCCCGCGACCGGCTCGAGATCCTGGTGATCGATGATGGCAGCCGCGACGACACCTGGCGCTATATCTGCGAAGCGGCGGCCGCCTATCCGGGGCTCGTGACCGCCCTGCGCCATGACCGCAACCGCGGCAAGCGCGCGGCGCTGGCGCTCGGCTTCGAACGCGCCCGCGGCGACATCCTGGTGACGCTCGACAGCGACAGCGTCATCGAGCCCGATGCGCTCCTGGCCATCGCCGGCCCGTTCCGCGATCGCCGCATCGGTGCCGTTGCCGGCAAGGTGCTCGTCTATAACCGGCGCGGGCTCATTCCGCGGATGCTGCATGTCCGCTTCGTGCTTTCCTTCGATCTGCTGCGCTCGGTCGAATCCGCTTATCGCAACGTCTTCTGCTGTCCCGGCGCCTTGACCGGCTTGCGCGCCAGCGCCGTGCGCGGCGTGCTCGGCCGCTGGAAGAAGCAGCGCTTCCTCGGCAGCGAGTGCACCTTCGGCGAGGATCGCGCGCTCACCAACTACCTGCTCGAAGCGGGCTATGACACGGTCTATCAGCGCAGCGCCGTGGTGCGCACCGTCGTGCCGCAGGTCTATTCGAAGCTGTGCAAGATGTTCATCCGCTGGGATCGCAGCTATGTGCGCGAGGAGCTGCGCTTTGCGCGCATCGTCTGGAAGCGGCCGCTGCGCACGCGCTTCATCGCGCTCTACGACCGGTTCGTCACCAATCTGCGCTTTCCCATCCAATATGCGAGCCTCGTCCTGCTCCTCGACCTCGTGGGGCACGAGCCGCATGTGCTCGTCAGGATGCTGGCGGGGACGGCCCTCGTCTCGCTGGTGAACATGGTCTATTACCTGCGCAGCGAGCGCTCGTTCGACTTCTTTTATGGCGTCTTTTACACGTATTTCTATCTCTTTGCCTTGTTCTGGATCTTCCCTTACGCGCTGCTGACGGTGCGCGCGCGCTCCTGGCTCACCCGCTGAGCGCGGCCGCCCGCGGGGTGCGCAGCCCTGCCATGCCGAACCGGCGGAGGCGAAAATAGGGGGAGATGCACATAATCGCGGCCATGAGCGCCGCCGCCAAGCCGTCGCCGGAGGTCTGCAACCTGCTCGCCCTGCGCCAAGCGACGCGGCGGCTGACGCAGGTCTATGACCACTTCCTCGCGCCGTCCGGCGTGCGCGGGACGCAATTCTCGATCCTGGCGCGGCTGCGGCGGCAGGGCAAAGTGCCGATCGGCGAAATGGCCGAGGCGATGGTGATGGACCGCACCACGCTGGCGCGCAACCTGAAGCCGCTGCAGCGCCAGCGTCTCGTGACGATTGCTGCCGGTGCCGACCGCCGCCGGCGCGAGATCCGCTTGACCGACAAGGGCCTCGCCGCGATCGAAGCGGCCCTGCCGCTGTGGCGGCGGGCGCAGCAGCATTTCGAGAGAGAGTACGGTCCGGCGGAGGCGTCGCGGCTGCGCGCCATGCTGCGTGACGTGACGCTGACCGAGGTCGCGGGCTAAGCATGGAGAGGGGCATCTCCTGCAGGACCGCTCCGTACCCAAATATGGGTATATACGCTGATCGGCGGCGCGTGCCGTCGGGACAGAGGAGAGGATGAGCGAGGCTGTCGATGTCGCAACGAGCGCGCCGCCGCGAGTGCGGAGCGGGACGGCGCCGCGCACGCAGCTGATGCTCGAGGCGCCGATCGTGCCGACCTTGCTGCGCCTCGCCTGGCCGAACGTCGCGGTGATGCTGGCCCAGGCCGCCGTCGGCCTGATCGAGGCCTATTTCGTCGGCTGGCTCGGCACGGCTGCGCTCGCGGGCGTGGCGCTCGTCTTCCCGGTGCTGATGCTGATGCAGATGATGTCGGGCGGCGCCATCGGCGGCGGCATCTCCTCGGCGATCGCCCGGGCGCTCGGCGGCGGCCGGCGCGAAGAGGCGGAGGTCCTGGTCATGCAGGCCGTGCTGATCGCACTGATGCTGGGCGTGGTGTTCGGCGTGGCGGCGCTCGCTTTCGGTCCGGCGCTCTACCGCGCCATGGGCGGCAACGATGCGCCGGTGCTGGCCGCGGCGCTGCGCTATTCCAATACGCTCTTCCTCGGCGCGCCGCTGCTCTGGCTGCTCAACTCACTCAGCAGCGTCATTCGCGGCACCGGCAACATGCTGGTCCCGGCGCTGGTCACTTGTGCCGGAACGCTGGCGCTGCTCGTGCTGTCGCCGGCACTGATCGTCGGCTGGCCGCCGTTTCCGCGGCTCGAAGTCGCGGGCGGCGCGGTGGCGGTGCTGATCACCTACGGCGCCGGCAGCCTTGCGCTCGCCCTTTACATCGCTGCCGGGCGCAGCCTGGTGCGCTTCCGCTGGCGGCTCTTCCGGCCGGATTGGCGCGCCATCGGCGAGATCCTCCGCGTCGGCGGCATCGCCGCCGCCAATACCGTGCTGACCAACCTCACCATCGTGCTGGTCACCGCGATGATCGGCAGCTTCGGCGCCGCGGCCATCGCCGGCTACGGCATCGGCTCGCGGCTCGAATACCTGCTGATCCCGCTGGTCTTCGGGCTGGGCGCGCCGCTCGTCGCCATGGTCGGCACCAATATCGGCGCGGGGCAGGTCGAGCGGGCGCAGCGCATCGCGTGGACGGGCGCGGCGCTCGCCTTCGCCATGACCGAAGCGATCGGCCTTGCCGCCGCGCTCTTTCCCGCAGCCTGGATCGGCCTCTTCGACCGCACGCCGGAAGCAATCGCCATCGGCACGCTCTATCTCCACCGGGTAGCGCCGCTCTACGGCGCCTTTGGCGGCGGCATGGCGCTCTATTTCAGCTCGCAGGGCGCGGGGCGCATGGCCTGGCCGTTCACCGCCGGCGTGCTGCGCATCCTGCTTGCGGCAGGCGGCGGCTGGGTGGCGTTCCGCCTGGTCGGCGCTGGGCCGTCGGGACTGTTCCTGATGGTCGCGCTGGGACTGTTGGTCTTCGGCGGAACGATCGCGGCAGCGCTTGCCGGCGGCGCGTGGGAACGCCGCGTGTAGCGCGGCTCTTCGTCGAAGTGGTCGCTACTTCTTCCTTAGAATTCCGAAGATCTCGAGCCCGACGATGATGATGACGAGCACGCCTACCGAAGTCAGGAGTGCGATGCCTTCATAACTCAAGTCTTGCGGCATCGAAGAACCCTTCAATTGCAGAGCGGCGTCGCAACGCCATCCCAGCCCGCCGGTCTTACCGGCTGCTTGGTTGCCGCTCGTCTCGAGACCTCGCTTGGAGAAAGGTTCGTTGTGCGACCCGTGACATTATAGATAGGTGTTCTGGCGCTTGGATGCAACGTGATGGCGGCGAACCCTTCGCAGAACCAGAATATGTCGATTGTACCGAAGGAAGTTCGGTCTTGATCCCGTCGCGTCGGCGCCGCCTTATCAAACGCGTTTGTAGTGCCACTCGGTGCCGTCGAACTCGACGGCCTCACCGTTGTGGAAATCAAGACCAAGTCGGCCGTTGGTGATCGTCTCGCCGATGACGGTGAACCCGGCGGCGTGCCCCAAATCGAGCACCGCCTCGATCACCTCATGGGGTCTCTTGCCGGCGGCAGACAAGCCCCTGGCTTTCTCGACGATTTCCTCGATGACGGTCATGCTGGCCTCTGGCGACGCTGATCCGAGGGCGTATCAATATGATGCCGGCTCAGCCGCTCACCTCTCCGGATGCCTTGGTGCCTTCATACGCGGGCACGTGCAAGCCCCTGATCCGCCGCACCTCTTGCGCCACCCCATCCCAGTAGGCGGCACTCGCCTGCTCATCGTGCCGGCGGCAGTTGCGCGCGCGGTCCTGCATCAGCTCGTGCGCGCGCTCCCCGTAGTGCCGGAGCATCGTCCGGGCGACCTCGGCGACGTCATCTTCTCTCATGTCACGAACCTCCCCCTCACCCGACGAACTCCCCGTTGGTGAGCCCGTGGCGGCTGGGTACCCATCAAATGACCCTTTGCGCATAAAGAGTCGAGATGGATTTTGCTGCCCCCGGCCCTGACCGCCAATCTTACGCCCATGCATTCTTTCGCGGTGCGATTATCCTGGTATGATCATCGATCAATTTGCCGGGCGGGCTGACGATGCAGGGTCGTACCAAGCAACGGACCCGGCCCTGACCTAAACGACGCGACCCCGCCCCTCATCGAGGCGACGGTCGGCGAGATCCTGGGAGGACGGTTCGATGCGACTTGGCATGCTTCTGCGTTATTCCGGTGCGCCGACGGGCCCGGATCTGCAACAGGTGCTCGAGGCGGAACGGCTCGGCTACCACTCGGCCTGGACCAGCGAGGCCTACGGGACTGACGCCGTTACGCCGGCGGCTTGGATCCTTTCCAAGACGACGCGCATCAAGGTCGGAACCGGCATCATGCAGATACCGGCGCGCACGCCCGCCTGTTGCGCGATGACGGCGATGACGCTGCAGGCGCTGTCCGACAATCGCTTCCTTCTCGGCGTCGGAACGTCCGGCCCCCAGGTCGTCGAGGGCTGGCACGGCGCACCCTTCGGCAAGCCGTTGACGCGGATGCGCGAATACATCGCGATCGTGCGCAAGATCCTGAAGCGGGAAGCGCCCTTGGAGCACGATGGTGAAATCTACCAGATCCCCTATCGGGGGGCTGGCGCCACGGGTCTCGGCAAGCCGCTGAAGAGCATCCTGCATGCCGATCCGAACCTGAAGATCTATACCGCGTCGATCACGCCCGCCGGATTGCGGACCTCGGGCGAGATCGCCGACGGGGCGCTGCCGATCTTCATGTCGCCGGAGAACCCGAAAATCGTGACCGAACCGGTGTTGGAGGGGATGGGCAAGGCGGCCGGCAGCAAGAGCCTCGCGGATTTCGACATCGCCCCCTTTGTCCGCATCAGGATGGGCGATGATCTGCAGGCCTGCCGCGATGCCCTGAAGCCCGACATCGCGCTCTACGTCGGCGGCATGGGGGCGCGCGGCAAGAACTTCTACAATGATTTCATCAAGCGTCTCGGCTACGAGGAGGCGGCGGTCCGGATCCAGGACGCCTATCTAGCGGGTCGGCGCGACGAGGCGATAGCGTCGGTCCCCGATCGGCTCATCGACGAGACGTCGCTTGTCGGCAGCGCCGATCGGATCAAGGACCGCCTCCAGGCCTGGAAGGCGGCGGCGAAGCGGAACGAGGTCGGGTCGATCTTGCTGGGCGGCGCAACCACCGAAGCATTGCGCGTCGTTGCCGAAGCGGTCTTGTAGGCAGAGGGCAGCCCCGTCCGTCGATCGGGGGCGGAGCCTCAGTATCTGGTGTGGCGCTGCCCCCATTCGCGTAGTGCGCGCAGCACAGGACGCAACTCCTTGCCCTGTTCGGTCAGTACGTATTCCGCGCGCGGCGGATGTTGCGCGTAAAAGCGGCGTTCGACGATGCCCGATTCTTCGAGACGCTTCAGTCGCGTCGACAAGGTGTTGGGGCTGATGCCGTGGAGCGAATGCTCAAAATCCTGAAACTTCCGTGGCCCGCTGACGACGAGATCGCGCAAGATCAGCATCGTCCAGCGCTCGCCAATGATGTCGAGCGTGCGTGCGATCGGGCATCGCATGTCATACGGCGCGGACATCGGCATCGAATCGGCTCTCGCTTGGTCGTTTGGCGGAACGGTAACACGCCTGTGATTGCAATCATAGTGACTCCGATAGTTGAAGTGCGTATTTTGGTAGGAGCCTCCTTCGACAATGGTCGAGCGGCATGAGCGTCCGAAATCCCGAGCTTACAAGCGCGGACAGGCTGAGCGGCATCCGTGAAGCGGACCGGAGCAAGGCTTGGCTGATCATCGCTCTGTTGTTCCTCTTCGCGGTCATCAACTTCGCCGACAAGGCGGTGATCGGGATCGCCGCGGTTCCGATCATGCAGGAATTGAAGCTCAGTCCGAGCGAGTTCGGGCTCATCGGTTCGAGCTTTTTCCTGCTCTTCTCGGCTTCGGCGGTGGTTACCGGTTTCATTGCCAATCGAGTGCAAACGCGCTGGGTGCTGCTGGTCTTGGCTATCGTCTGGGCCCTGACCCAGTTCCCGATGCTCGGGACGGTCGGGTTCACGACCCTCCTTGCCTGCCGGGTTGCTCTCGGCGCCGGCGAGGGACCGGCCTATCCGGTGGCGCTGCACGCGGCCTACAAATGGTTTCCCGACGAGCTGCGCACGCTGCCGACCGCAATCCTGGTGCAAGGGGGTGGCGTCGGCATCATGGTGGCACTGCCGCTCCTCAACCGGGTCATCGTCCATTATTCCTGGCACTGGGCTTTTGGCGTGTTGGGCTTCGTCGGCCTCGCCTGGGTGGCGGCGTGGCTGGCACTCGGCGGCGAAGGACCGCTAACCGCGGCGGCGGCAAGGGAAGGGACGCCGAGCGCCGAACGGGTCGCCTACACGAAGCTGCTGTTCAGCCCGACGATCCTGGCGAGCTGGTGCGCGGGGTTCGGTGCCTATTGGGGCTTGTCGCAAGCCCTTTCCTGGCAGGGGGCATTCCTGATCAAAGGGTTGGGCTTTGCGCAGGGCTCGATCGGCCTGCTGGGCGCGCTTCCGGCCGCTACCAGCGTCGTCGTGGTGATCGCCGCCGGCTGGCTTTCCCAGCAACTCCTGGCGCACGGCGTGTCGAGCCGGGCGGCGCGCGGCCTGCTTGGGGGCGCCTGCGTCGCACTGGGCGGCGCAGCATTGGCGATCATGCCCGATGTGGCGAACGCCTCCCTGAAGATCGCCTTGACCACGATCGGAGTAGCGCTGCCCTCGTTCATCTACGTCATCGGCAATGCCGTCGTCGCAGAGATCACGCCGACGGCGCAGCGCGGCGCGCTGCTCGCCATCGGCACCGCCATCAGCACTTCGGCCGGGCTCCTCGCGCCCTACGTCATGGGCCGTGTGCTCGAGCGGGCGGTGACGCCGCTCGACGGCTTCAACACCGGTTTCATGATCTGCGGCTTCATCATGCTTACGGGCGGCATCATTGGGATGGCGCTGATACGCCCCGAGCGCGAGCGGATGCGGTGGGCGGCGGCAGCGAGGTCGGCAGGCTCACCATAACGTCTCCTGCCAGAGGAGCCCGCCGATCTCGCGATGGCCCGTCGCCGGGTCGACGATGGTGACGACAAACGTCTCTCCGCCCCCTCCGAACGTTGTGCCCCAATGCCGGACCTGCTGGATCTTGGCGAATACGGTGCTGCCTGGCGCGAGCGTCACGGTCCTGAATTGATTGGGATAAGGCAGATCGCTCCGGACCTCGATCTCGTAAGTGCCGGGCAGGACGTCACGATAGAACACGGTGCCGGGGGCGTTGTTGCCTATCTTCTGGCCATTGAGCGACACGGCTGTCCATTCCGTCGTGTCATAGGGATTGAGATCGCGGTAGACGTACACGCGTGCCCGGTCGGCAGGAATTGGCACGGTCGCGGCGCTCAGTCCCTTCGGGCCAACCGGGGCGCACGCGGCAAGCCCGATGGCAATGACGGCCAGAGCAAGAAGCGTGTAAGCTTTCATGGCGCATTCCTCATGGACCAGGACGTGCGCATGAAAACCCTTCGCAGCAGTGACTGAAGTCACAGAGGATCGCGGGCTCGCTCGGATCGACGTTTTCCCGCCGCCGGCGAGCGTCATGCTAAGGAACCGCCACGATTTGGACGCGTCGCACGCTATCGTTCTCGGAGATACCGGATTGCTTGCAGGTGGCGCTTGCGCGGTCTGGCGCCGCCGTGCGTAGCTAGAAGGACTCGCCGCAGCTATTTTTCCCGCATCGTCTTAGGGGGCGTGAGGCATGGCCGAGAGGCACACGGTCCCGATAGACCTAGCCCTGCAAGGCGGCGGGTCTCATGGCGCCTTCACCTGGGGCGTGCTCGACCGGCTCCTGGAGGAGCCGTGGCTTCAGATCGCGGCGATCTCCGGCACTTCGGCGGGGGCAATGAATGCGGCGGTGCTCGCCCATGGATGGGCGCACGGCGCCGCCGGGGGCGCGCGCGCGGCGCTTGATGCCTATTGGCAGCGCGTGGCGCAGGCCGCCGCCTTCAGCCCGCTGCAGCGCTCGCCGATCGATCGGCTGATGGGCCGCTGGACGATGGACACCGCGCCCGCCTACATCGCCATGGAGATGATGGCGCGCTTGTTTTCGCCCTATGATCTCAATCCCTTCGGGCTCAATCCCCTGCGCACGATCCTGTCGGAGTCCGTCGATTTCGATCATCTCGCGGACTCGCCCATCAAGCTTTTCGTCACCGCGACCAATGTGCACACGGGGCGCGGCCGCATCTTCCGCAACGCTGAGATCACGCCCGAAGTTCTCCTCGCCTCGGCCTGCCTGCCGACGCTGTTTCACGCCATCGAGATCGACGGCGCGGCCTACTGGGACGGCGGCTATGCCGGCAATCCGACCATCACGCCGCTGGTGCGCGAAGGCGATGCGCACGACACGATCCTGGTGCAGATCAATCCCCGCGAGCGGTCGGACACGCCGCGCACGGCGAATGAGATTCTCGACCGCCTCAACGAAATTTCCTTCAACTCCCCGCTGATGAAGGAGCTGCGCATGATCGCTTTGCTGCGCCAAGTGGTTGATCCCGGGCATGGCGAGGGCGCGCGCTGGGCGGAGATGCGCATGCACAGGATCATGACCGACCGGCTGGCGCAATTCGGTGCGTCGTCGAAATTCAATGCCGAGCGCGAGTTCCTGATGATGCTAAAGGCCGAGGGCCGCCGCAGTGCGGAGGAATTTCTCGCCGCCTACGCGGATGATATCGGCGTAAGGTCGACCGCCGATATCGACCTGCTGCTGGCGGAATGCTGAGCCTATGACCCTGCTCGGTCTGATCGGCATCCTGCTCGGGCTCGGCCTGCTGATGGGGCTCGCCTTCCGCGGCTGGAGCGTGCTTCTGCTGGCGCCGCTCGCCGCCATGGTCGTGGCGTTTTTCGGCCATGAGCCGTTGCTTGCCCATTGGACCCAGACCTTCATGGGCGGCGCCGGGACGTTCCTCGCCCAGTTCTTCCCGCTTTTCCTGCTCGGTGCCTTGTTCGGCAAGCTGATGGAGGACAGCGGCTCCGTCACCGCCATCGCCGAGCTCATGATAAGGCTGCTTACGCCGCGGCGCGCCATTCTTGCCGTCGTGCTTGCCGGCGCGATCGTCACCTATGGCGGCGTCAACCTTTTCGTCGCCTTCTTCGTGCTGGCGCCGATGGCGTTGAAGCTGTTCCGGTCTGCCAATATTCCGCGGCGCCTGATGCCGGCCGCGATCATACTCGGCACCTCCACCTTCACCATGTCGGCATTGCCGGGGACGCCTTCCATCCAGAACGCCATTCCGATGCCGTTCTTCGGCACCACACCCTTCGCCGCGCCCGGCCTCGGCGCGGTGGCATCGGTGATCATGCTCGGCTTCGGTCTGTGGTGGCTCGGCCGCGCGGCGAAGGCTGCGCGGCGCGGCGGGGAAAGCTTCGGCGATGGCGCGCCCGTCTCGCCCGGAGAGGTTGCCGATGACGAAAGTCTGCGCGCGCGGGCCACCATGGCCCACGAATTCGATCCTGCGGAGATCGTCCATGGAGAGATCGCGGCCACGCCGCCGCCGGCGATGCTCGCAATCCTGCCGCTGGTGGTCGTGATCGGCGTCAATCTCGCCATGTCGCTGTTCGTTCTGCCCGCGCAAGACACCCGCTTTCTTGCCGAGCCGAACTGGGGCGAAACGTCACTCTCCGCCGTGGGTGGCGTGTGGTCCGTGGTGACAGCCCTGGCGTGCGGCATCGCAACGGTTTTCGCGGTCAACCGTCGCCGCATTCCCCAGCTGCGCAAGAGCATCGATGCAGGCGTCAACGCCTCGGTCCTGCCGGCCGTCAGCGTAGCGAGCCTCGTCGGCTTCGGCGCCGTGGTGGCGGCGATGCCCGCCTTTGCCGTCGTGCGCGATGCCGTGCTCGGCATCGGCGGCGGGCCGCTCGTTTCGCTTTCGGTCGCGATCAATGTGCTCGCCGCGCTTACCGGCTCGGCATCGGGCGGCCTCACGATCGCGCTCGATGTGCTGGGTGCTACCTATATGTCGCGCGCAGCCGAGATCGGGCTCGACCCCGGGGTGCTTCATCGCGTCGCGGTGATCGGGTCAGGCACGCTTGACACCCTGCCGCATAATGGCGCGGTCGTCACGCTGCTGGCCATCTGCGGCTCGACGCATCGCGAGAGCTATCGCGACATCATCTTCGTCGGGATGCTCGGGCCGATCATCTCGCTCGTCGTCATCATCGTGCTCGGCTCTTTCTACGGGTCCTTCTGAGATGCCGCCGCTATGCGGCCTTGCTCAACGCCGTCCTCAGCTTCGTCTCCGCTTCATTCGAGAGCGACGTCTTCAGAATCCGGGGCTTGTACGACGCAATTTCGGGAAGAACCTTGTCTTCCGTGACGCTCCGGAAAAGCACGAACAGCGCGGATGATCCTGCGGGAATTGTCTCACCGATCTTTCGGACAAAATCATCGCGGATGCCGTAATCGGCCAGTGATCCCGACAAGGCACCGAAGCCTGCGCCGGTGATGCCGCCAATCGCTATCCCGACAAGCGGGTTCAAGAAAAGCAGCCCGACCAGAGCGCCCAACAGCATGCCTCTGCTGCCACCCGCGACGGCGCCGACCGCGGTGAGATTGACAGCCTGCTTGATGAAGACCTTGCCGGCTTTGTCCCGCTCCACCACGCACGCATCTTCCAAATCAATCAGATATTCTTTTTGCATTGAGCGAAGCTTGTTCAGCACTTCATCAGCAGTGTGGATGCCGTCAAAGTCGAAGACGACGAGGTTGCTCATGTCTGTCCTCCCGGAACGATGTGATGCTCGGCCCGATCAAGATCGCCGGGCTCGCCGCGCCGATGTGTATTCGCTTGCGCGGACGGTGATGCCGCGCGCTGCCCAACGCCGCGAATCCGTAATCGTTCCGGCGAACGGCGAGCGGGCGTGCGGCGTGCCGAGCTCTGGCCCTCGCGAGAATTCTCAAGCGCCGTTGGCTGATTGATCTACGGTAGAAGTCCGCTCCATCGAGAAAGGGTCTGTTGGTCGCGAAAGTGCTGAAGCGGCGGGCGGGCTGCCGCCAGGGAAGGAGGACGACCATGAATTCGCATGCTAGGCGAGCGATATCCGCATCGATGTCGTTGATCGCGGTCGCACTTTTCGGCGCATCCGGCGCTCACGCCGAAGCGCCGTCCTGGGCGATCGAATCTTTGGGCGCGAATTGTCTTGGCGCCACCGGCCAGTCCGCTTCGGCCAGCTGCGAAGCGGCGGCGATGTATTTCGATCGTTCGACCATGGAAGCCTATCGCTGCATGGCCCAGTCGGTGGGACCGGACCAGCCGGGTCGAGTGGTGTGCCAGCGACTCAAATTGCCCAACCTCCCCCGAGGAGCCTATGCGATCGCCCTGGGACAGGCCCCGGCGTCCGGTGATTTTCAGCAGGCGCCGCCGCAAGCAGGCTCAACCCCGGCGACGCCGCAGGCCGGCTCGACCCCGGCGACGCGCGTGAGCCGGATTCGCAGCGGGTGGAACCGGGAGATCCCAACGGGAGCTACATCGATGGTTGATTGGGCTGGGAGCTACTGGATCGCGAGTACCGACAAGAAGGACATCAAATTTTGCCTCAACTTTTACACGACCGGCTTGGACCACGAAGTGTGCTCGTCGGCAATATGGCAGTGAGCGCAATGCGATTGCATGCGCGCCGGCCTCGTCATCGCCCGTGCGCCCGCGATGCCGATGAACGGGCAGCCGTGGCTGCCGTTCACACTTCTTGAGATACTCCGCGATGGCAGCGAATTCAGAGCGGTGCAACCGCGGCTGGCGCCAGCTTCCGGCCATGCCGGCCTCATGATGCGGAGGGTGTCGTGAAGCATAGCAAGCCAATCGTCGGCGCCGTCGCGGCGCTCGCATTTGTGTCGGGCTGCGCGCAGCAGCCCATGGGGCCACGCGGCGGGGTGATGCCGGGGCCGAACAAGCCTTTTGCCGCGTTCCAGCAGGACGACGCGTTCTGCCGCCAATTCGCGCAGCAGCAGAGCGCCGGCGTCGCGCAAGCCGGGAACAACCAGCAAATAGGCAGCGCAGTGCTCGGCACCGTGCTCGGCGCTGGGTTGGGTGCTGCCATCGGCGGCGGTCGGGGTGCAGCAATCGGCGCCGCCGGCGGGGCGCTGGGCGGCACGATGTCGGGCTCGAGCCAGGCCCAGCGTGGCACTCTCACCGCGCAACAGATCTTCGACAACGCCTATGCGCAATGCATGTACGCGCACGGCAACCAAGTGGCGGGCTTCGCGCCGCCCGCGGCGTCTCTGCCGCCGCCTCCGCCGCCGCCGCGATGAACGCAGCACGATCGCGCTGAGCCGCGCGTCGTTGGTTGTGGAATCAACGTCTAGTCGCGGCGGGGGCGGCGCAGGGTAAAGCTTTCGAACGGGACCACGTGGCCGTCGGTCCCCACCACGTCGTAATAGGTGACTTTGATCGTGGTGAAATCGCCGCGATGCGCGCCCGGATCGAGGGTGAAGGCGGCGAAGCCGTAGGCATGCGCAGCGTTGCGCACGGCGGACCACGGCGCTTCCTCGTGCACGTAGATCGGCGGACGCTTGCCGGTCGCGGCGTCGCGTTCGCCGACGGCGGTGATGACCCGGCAGGCCGGCGGATCGAAGAATAGCTGGTTCGACGGCACCGACGTTCCGCCGCCGCCGATGACCATGTGCACGGTTCCCTTGGTCGTATCGATCACGTCGGTGGCGGTGGCCACAGGGATCGGCGTCAGGGTGGCGTTCGCCTGGCGGCCGCGGAGCGGATGCGAGCGCTCGTAATGGTGCTCATGCCCGCACACCACGAGGTCGACGCCATACTGATCGAACAACGGCATCCATTCCTGGCGGATGCCGAGATCGGCGCCGTTGAACTTGTCGACCGTCGAGATGGCGACCTGGTGCATGCACACCACGATCCAGTCGACGTTGTGATCACGCCGCGCCGCGGCCAGCTCCTTTTCCAGCCAGGCCTTCTGAGCGCCGGATGAATAGCCGCGAACGTAGGAATTGCCGCCGTCCTGGTAGACAATGTCGTCATTGGCGATGCTGATCACGCGCATCGAGCCGGCGGTAAAGGCATACCAGAGCCCCCGCGTCACGTCGGTCTGGCCGGCCGCGGGCGGCAAGGAGAAGTAGGTCTGATAGGCCTGGTAGCCGATCGGTCCGTTGCCCAACTCGTTCTCGTGGTTGCCGGGCGACGGCATCCAGGGACGGTTGCGGGCGCTGCGGCTGTTGTTCTCCCAGAAATCCCACCAGGTGCGCACCCGATCCTCGGCGAGATTGGCGTAACAGAGATCGCCGTTGAACAGGTGGAACAGAGGCCGCAGCCGCTCCACGCCGAGCGTCGTGTCGGCGGCCGCCGGCGAGCCGAGATTGTCGTTGATATAGAGCGGGTGGGCGAGCGTCACGCCCTCAGGCGGCTGGTAGGTCTTGCCCAGGGTGGGCGTGCCCTGATCCCCGAAACTGGTGAAGGTGAATGGCGCCCGGCCCCGCGGCGAGGTGCGAAACGTGCCGAACTCCGGCGCGGCGCCGTCATGGAGGGCGCCATAGAGGTAGCCGGAGTCGGCCTGCAGTCCGGCGAGCCTGGCGTGATAGGCGTAGACGACCTGGCGCGACTTGGCATCGGTGTAGCTGGTCGCTTTGGCGTCCACGGTATGCTCGAGCCGGCCATCGAGCCGCCCGAGGACGACGCGGGGACGGTGCACCGGCTGCAGCGTGTGCCAGGACACCACCATTTCCGAGGACGCGTCCGCGCCGAACTGCAGGTGCAGTCCCGCGACCGGGTGCGTTGCCATGGGGTCAGGCGGCAGACCTGTCGCGGCGGCGGCTTCGGCGTCTCCGGTTCCGATCAAGGGGGCCGCGACCGCGGCGATGCCGGCGGCGGCGAGCAGCTTGCGGCGACTGAGCTCGGGGCTGGTATCGCTGTCCGAAGGGGTCATGGCGGCAGGGTCGCTCCAGGGGGTGGCCGCGGAGAACCTATCGGAACTCGATGACAGTTGGGAGTAGTCCTCGCGGCGATGCTCGCCGTGGTCAACCCGCCGATGGCAGTTCCACCGTCCCACCGCCGATGACGGACAGTTCGCCGTCCTGATTGCGCGCCTCTTGTTCGATGTCCACCAGATGCCGCCCGTCCTCGATATATTTACGCGTGACCTTTCCATCGATGACGAGCAGATCGCCCTCGGGATTGTGGCGCCGGATCTTGCAGTGGGCGCGACGCAGGAACCCGTCATCACCCATCCAGTTGGTGAGGTGATGCGTCAGCCAGGAGCAACGCTCGGGCCCGTAATCGTAGGCGCCCGGCGCTCCCACCATGGTCGCGAAGTCGTTCTCCCAATGGACACGCTCGGGGCAATCCGGAATGCCGAAGCGGTTCTTGATGCCGAGGCCGGGATGGCGGTGGATCTGCTTCCAAGCGAGCTTGTTGGCGCGAATGTAGAGACCGCCCCAGCCCTGGGCGAAGGCGATGAATCCGGTCACGGTCATCGGCCCTTTGGCCATGGTCGGCAGCGGGTCGCCGCTCGCCACGGTTTGCCAACGGCGCGGCGTGCCTCGGCGCACCTCCTCGCCGGCATAAAGCTTGTAGAGGCGAGCGAGCTCCTCATCCGTGTAGCGCCGCGGCGGCTTCGATTTGAGCTCGGTGTATTTGGTACCCTCTTCGCGTGCCTGATCACGGTCGGTGCGGAAGCACCAGCTGTCGGCTTCCGCGACCTTCGTGCCTTTCTGGTTGTAGAAATTGACGTGGTAGATCTGCTGAACCGCGCGGCCGGCGAACTTGGTCTCGTGCTCGATGAGGTCTTTGAGCCATGCCTCGGTCGTGATCGCGTCGTTGCGCTTGACGGTGTGGTGCCATTGCCAATCGGCGCCGGCCCACATGGCGTGGACGCCGGGAAGGCCGCCCACATAGCCCGAGATGATGCGGCTGCAGGCAAATAGAAAACTCGGCAGCGCGATGACGTCGCCGTACTTGGTGCCAGCCGCATATTCAGGGTCGCACCACAGCGGATTGTCGTCGCCGATGCCATGGGCGTAGTGCCGGATGTTGTCGCGCGTCGCTTCATGACACCAGGGCTCGAGCGTGTCCTCGATCTTGATCCCGATACGCTCGCGCAATTCGTCGAGTCCGCGCTCGGTGATCTTCGGAAACAATCGGGCAGCTTGGCTCATGACGTTCTCCCTCTATGGCACTTCAGCCGGCGGCGGTGCCGTCCAGCCCTTCGCGGTCGCGCAACGCCTTGCGGTTGACCTTGCCCGCCGGCGTTTTGGGCAGCTCGGCAACGAAGGCGATCTGACGCGGATATTCGTGCTGGCTGAGGCGGTTGCGCGTGAATTCCTGCAGCTCGCGGACGAAGCCGTCATCGCCCGGGCGCGGGCTCACGATGAACGCCTTGACCACTTGGCCGCGCACGCGGTCGGCAACGCCGATGACCGCCGCTTCGCGCACCTCCGGATGGCGCAGGAGAACGTTCTCGATCTCGACCGCGCTCATGGTCCACCCCGCGGAGATGATCACATCGTCGGCGCGGCCCGCATGGTAGAAATATCCGTCCGCATCGACATAGCCGAGATCCTTCGTCGGGAACCACGCGCCCCGCCGCCAGACTTTGATCTCGCCGATCTCTGTTGGCGATGTCGGGGTCCCATCGGCGCGCTGCACCTCCACGCGCGTGCCCGGCACCGGCTTGCCGAGCGAGCCGGGCTTGACGAGGAAGTCCCCGGCGCCCGGGTAGTTCGCGAGGATGACGCCGACCTCCGTCGTACCGTACATGCTGCACGCAGGCACCTTGAACGTCGCATCGACGAAGTCGAGCGTCGCGCTGTCGATCGGCTCGCCGGTGTAAGAGAGTTTGCGGATGGCGTAGCGAAAATTCCCGGCCGCCCCGGATCCCTTCATCATCCGATAATGCGTCGACGCCGCCGAAAGATTGGTGACGCCATAATCCGCTAAGGCGCGCAGCAGCCGGACCGGGTCGAATTTTCCGGCATAGGCGCCGGTGGTAACCCCGAGCGCGAGCGGCGCCAGGGTGCCATGCCACAGCCCATGTCCCCAGGCTGGCGAAGATGGGCAAAAATAGACGTCTCCCGGTCGGATGCCGGTGCCGTAGAGCGCGGCGATCATGAGCACGACGATCGCCCGATGCGTATGCCGGACCGCAGCGGGAACCTCGCGCGTGGTGCCGGAGGTGTATTGGAAGACGGCGAGGTCGTCCGGCTGCGTGGCCGTGCGGTACTCGCCGGGATAACGGCCGAGCTCGTGCTGCAGGATTTCGTCCGCAACCGCGACCTCGAGCCCGCCGACCTCGCGCGCCATCGGCGCCTTTTCGGCATTGGTGACGAGAAGGCGCGGCGCGCAATCGTCGAGCCGGAGCCGGAGCCCGTCCGGCCCGAACAGCGTGAAGAGGGGCACGGCAATGGCGCCGCGCTTGATCGCGCCGAACATCGCCGCATAGAAGGGCAGGGAGGGCTCCAGCATGATCGCCACGCGATCACCGGCTCCGATGCCTCGGGCGACAAGCCAATGCGCGAACTGCGATGACCGCTCGGCAATCTCGCGGAAGGTGAGGCTCTCATCGCGGCCGTCGGCATGAGCGATGCGGACCGCGACGCGATCCGCCTGCGACGCATGCCGGTCGATGCATTCATGCGCGATGTTCAGCCCGTCGCGATCGCCGTCGAACAGCTCCCAGAGCCGGGCCATCGAGAATTCGCGCTGGGCGTCGGCGTAGTCCGCAAATTCCGTCAGCTTCGGATCCGGCATCGGGGTGCTTCACCTTTGCGCTTGCGCGGGCATCCGATCATGGGTAAACCGTCATTGTCAATAGGCGCATGTCATTGTATTAGGACAATAAGTTTCGGAGGGATCGCCGACGATGGTGCTCAAGGGGCCGCGACCCAAGGCCGAGCCGGCGCGACGCAAGGCGCCGCCGCGACGCCGCGAGCGCCAAGTGCCCGCCGTGACGCGCGCGATCGCCATTCTTCGTCTGCTTGGCAAGAGCGAGGCGCCGCTCGGGGTCAATTCGATTGCGCGCGCGCTGGGCCTCGTCCCCAGCACCTGCCTGCACATCCTCCGTGTGCTGGTGGCGGAGGAGCTCATCGCCTTCGATCCGCAGACGAAGCGCTACAGCCTCCATGTCGGGATCATCAGCCTGGCGCGCAGCGCGCTGCGCCGCAACAGCTTCGCCGAGCGGGCACAGCCGGCCGTCGATGGCTTGGCTCGGCGCTATAGCGTCACGGCCATTGGCGTCCAGGTGGTCGGCCTCGACCATATCGTCGTCGTCGCGATATCCCGCGCGGGACAGGGCTTGCATCTTCACTCAGAAATCGGCAGCCGATTTCCGGCACTGATCAGCGCGACCGGCCGCTGCATCGCCGCTCACAGCCGCCTGCCCTGGAGCGAGATCGAGCGGCGGTTCCATGCCCTGCGCTGGGACAATGCGCCGAAATTGGAGCAGTGGCGCGCCGACATCGAGAGCGCGAGGCGCGTCGGCTACGCGGTCGACGAGGGTAACTACATCGGCGGCGTCACCATCATCGCCGCACCGGTGACGAGCGACGGCAGCGTTTCCCACGCGGTGGTTGCGGTCGGCCTCAGCGAGCAGCTGCGGCGCGCCGGCGTCAAGCAAGTGGGCGAGGAGCTGCGCCGCATCGCTGTCGAGCTTTCCACCGGGCCCGAGCCGTAGCGCGTATGGCGGGCAAGGATCAAAAAGACACGGAAATCAGGAGGAAACATCATGAAGACGACAAAGACGACGCTCTCACGCCGCACGCTTCTCAGCCTCGCCGGAACGGTGGTCGCCGCCGGGGCCGCCACCCCCTGGCGCCGCTCTGCCTTCGCCGCCGAGCCCCTCAAGCTCGGTGCGTCGCTGTCGCTCACCGGCCGCTTCTCGGATTCCGCCAAATATGTGAAGGAGGGCTATGACCTCTGGGCCGATCAGGTGAACGGCAAGGGTGGGATCGCCGGCCGCCCGGTCGACATCGTCGTCTATGACGACGAGAGCAACCCCGACACCGGCCGCGTCCTGGCCGAGCGTCTCATCGACCGCGACGGCGTGCTCGCCATTCTCGGTCCCTATTCCAGCCCCATCACCGATGCCATGGCGACGGCGACGGAACGCGCCCAGGTGCCGATGGTCGGCACCATTGCTTCCGACAGCAGCATCTGGAGCCGGCGCAAGCTGCACTGGAGCTTCCAGGGCTTTCCCTCGTCCGACTACGATCATGAGGGCTTTCTCAAGGTCCTCCACGGGAAGGGCAACGGCCTGAAGAAGCTCGTGATCGTCTTTGAAGAGGCGCCGTTTTCGGTCGCGGCCAAGGATTGGGCGGTCAAGACGGCGAAGGAGATGGGGCTGAGTGTCGAGACCTACAGCTATGCCCCCGGCGGACAAGATTTCCGGTCCATCCTCGAACATATCGTCGCCTTTGGCGCAGAGGCGGTGTCCATGGGCGGCTATTACCAGCCGAGCATCGCGCTGACGCGTCAGATGATCGAGCGCGGCTTCAACCCGGTGGCCTACAATTTCATCCAGGCGGCCGATGGCGTGACCAAGGAGGCGCTCGGCGCCAACACCGAAGGCGTCTTCGGGCGCTCGGCCTGGGAGGCCTCGGTCGAGACGCCGGCCAACAAAGCATTCGTCGCCGCTTACCAGGCGAAATTCGGTCGCGTGCCCTCCTATCATTCCGCTGCCGCCTATGCGGCTGGCCAGCTTTATGCAGCGGCGATCGCTGCCAAGGGCGCCGACCGCGCCGGCATACGCGATTTCCTCGCCAGCGCGACGCCGGAAACGGTCCTGGGCAAGTATCAGGTGAACGCCACTGGCCAGCAGGAGGGCTATCGCTACGTCGCCATCCAATGGCAGGGCGGGGTGTCCAAGGTGGTGGGCGGTGCATCGACGGCGCCGATCGAATGGCCGAAGCCGAAATGGCAGTGATCGCGGCGTCTCCCTGACAGCGCAAACCGGCAGGGCTGCCATGAGCATCACCCTCTTGTTCCAGCTCCTCGTCAACGGCCTCGTCGTCGGCGGGCTGCTCAGCCTGGTCGCGCTGGGGCTGGTGCTGATCTTCGGCGTCATGCGGGTGGTGAACTTCGCCCATGGCGAGTTCATCACTCTCGGTGCTTACGCCACTTATCTTCTGGTCTCTCAAACCGGCCTCTCGCCGCTCATCGGCGTCCCGGTCGCCTTCGCCCTTGGCGCGCTTGTCGGCTGGGTGGTCCAGGTCGCCGTCATAGCGCAGGTCACGAGCCGGCCCGAGCTCGACATGCTGATGGTGACCTATGCGCTGTCGATCATCGGGCTCGGTCTCTTCGCCCAGGGGTTCGGCGGCGATTTCCGCAGCTACGCCGCAGGCCCCTCCGGCAGCGTGTCGCTTGCCGGCGTGATGATTGGCTGGCGCAGCCTGACGGTGCTGCTGTTTTCCGTCGCCATGGGCGGCGCCACCTTGCTGCTCGTCCAACGCGCCCGCATCGGCCTTGCCTTGCGCGCCCTCGCGCTCAACCGCGACGCCGCCGCGAGCTGCGGCATCAACGTCGTCTCCGGCGAACGCGTCGCGTTCTGTCTCGGCGTCGGCATTGCCGCCGCGGCCGGCTCGCTGATCAGCCTGATCGGCACCACCACGCCCACGGTCGGACATGAATGGGTGCTCGACGGCTTCGTCGTCGTCGTTCTCGGCGGGATGGGCAGCATCGGCGGCGCGCTCGCGGCCGCGTTGGCAATCGGGCTCGTCCAGAGCTTCACCAGCTTCGCGCTCGACGATTCCTGGGCGAAGATCATCACCTATCTGCTGCTTTACGCGACGCTCCTGCTGCGCCCGCACGGGCTGCTCGGCCGGCGGGGAGCCGAAGCGTGATCAGCGTGCCGAACCGGCGCAGCGCCGTTCCGGGCGGCATCGCGGCGGCGCTGGCGGTCGCCGGTTTGGCGGCGGCGCTGCCTTGGCTCGGCGTCTCGTCCTACGGCCAAACCCTGGTCTACTACGCGGCCTATTACCTGGCGCTCGGCCAGGCCTGGAACCTGATGTCCGGAATGACGGGCTATGTGTCCTTTGCCCATGGCGCCTTTGCCGGCATCGGCGCCTATGCCGTAGTGATCGCACTCAACGGCGATTGGCGGATGCTGCCGGCGCTGTTCGCCGCCGCGGTGGCAGCGGTGCTGGCCTCGCTCGTCATCGGCGCCACGAGCCTGCGCTTGCGCGGCATCGCCTTCACCTTCGCGACGCTGTTCTTCCAGGAGCTGACGCTGCTGATCTTGCGCAAGCTGCCCTTCACCGGCGGCCCCGGCGGGCTGGTTCTGCAGCAAATCCTTCCGACCTGGCTGCCCTATGTGATGATGATCGCGCTCGCTGCCGCCGCGACGATCGCCGTCGCCATGTTGCGGCGGAGCCGCCTCGGCCTGCGCATCCTTGCGCTCAAAGGCGACGAGGCCGCCGCCGTCGCGCTGGGCATCGACGCCACGCGGATCAAGCTTGCGCTGTTCTGCGCCAGCGCCGCCATCGCCGGGCTCGCCGGCGCGGCGCATGGGCTCTTTGCGGCATCGCTCTATCCGGACGTCGTGTTCTCGGTCGACATCTCGCTCGTCGCGCTTGCCGTGCCGATGATCGGCGGCGTCGCCACTGCGATCGGTCCGGTCGTCGGTGCCGTGCTCTATGTCGGGATTCGCGAGCTGCTGCAGGTCGTCGCGCCGCAGCTCCACCTCACCATCGTCGGCCTGCTGCTCCTCCTCGTCATGCTCTTCTTGCGCGAGGGCATCGCGCCGGCGGTGGCCGGGAGCATCCGGCGACGCGTGCGCGGCGCGGCGGTCCCGAGCCCCGCCCCCGAGGGGAGCCGCTGACCATGCCGCTGCTCGAGGCATCGGCGCTTCAGAAGCGTTTCGGCGGGGTGGATGCGGTGCGCGGCGTCGCCGTCCGCGTCGAAGCCGGCGAGCTCTTGGGCCTGTTCGGGCCGAATGGCGCGGGCAAGACGACGCTCTTCAACCTCATCGCCGGCGCCCATCTGCCGGACCGAGGCGAGATCCGCTTCGCCGGCCAAGACATCACGCGCCTTCCGGCCTTTCGCCGCGCGCGTCTGGGCATCGCCCGGACCTTTCAGGTGGTGCGGCCTTTCCGCGATCTCACGGTGGTCGAGAACGTGCTGGCAGCGGTGCCGAGCGAGGGCGCCTCGCTGCATGACGGCGTGGCGGCGGCGTGGTCGCTGCTCGATCATGTCGGGCTTGCCGACCGGGCTAACGACCGCGCTGGCGCACTCACGCTCGGCATGCTGAAGCGGCTCGAAGTGGCGCGCGCGCTGGCGACCGAGCCACGCCTGCTGTTGCTGGACGAGCCGCTCGCCGGGCTCACGGCGCGCGAAGCGGCCGATCTCCTCGCCTTCATCGGCGGTCTCAAGGCGCGCACCAGCATCGTCATGGTCGAGCACAATGTGCGGCTCTCTCTGCCGGCCTGCGACCGTGCCGTCGTCATGGAGGCCGGCGCCGTCATTGCCGAGGGCGCGCCGGACGAGATCCGGCGCCATCCCGAGGTCGTGCGCGCCTATCTCGGCGAGGATGCGGCGTAGCCGATGCTCGAGGCTCATGACATCGAGGTCCGCTACGACGAGGCGATCGCTGTCGCCGGGGTCAGCCTGCAGGTCGGTCCGGGCGCCTGGGTAGCGGTGATCGGCGCCAACGGGGCGGGCAAGACCTCGCTGTTGCGCGCGGTCGCCGGGTTGGCGCGGCATCGCGGGCGCATCAGCCTTGGTGGCGAAGATGTGTCGACGCTTCCCGCCTGGCAGCGGCACCGCCGCGGCATCGCCTATGTTCCGGAAGGACGCCAGGTGTTCGGCGCGATGACCGTCGAGGAGAATCTCCGCGTCGGCGGCTATGTCCAGCCGGAGATCGAGCTGCGCCGCGCGCTCGACACGGTCTACACGCTCTTTCCCCGTCTGGCCGAGCGCCGCCGCCAGCTTGCGGCCACGCTGTCCGGCGGCGAGCAGCAGATGCTGGCGCTGGCGCGCGCGCTGATGGTCAAGCCGAAGCTGCTGCTCGTCGATGAGATCTCGTGGGGCCTGATGCCGCTGCTGGTGACCCAGGTCTTCACCTGGCTTGCGGCGCTGCATAGCGAGGGCCTGGCGATCCTGCAGGTGGAGCAGAATGCGCGCGAGGTGCTGCGTCGCGCCGACCACGCCTATGTGATGGCGGCTGGCCACGTGATGCTGGAAGGTCCGGCCGCAGAGGTGGCACGCGATCCGCGCATCCTCGAAAGCTATGTCGGATAGGCGGAGCAGGTATTGGCAACGAGATCGAGGAGGAGCGTATGGGCGGTCTCTATTTCGAGGAGTTCAGCGAAGGCCAGGTCTTCGAGCATGCCTTGAGCCGCACGGTCACGGAGATGGACAACGTCCTCTTCAGCTCGCTCACGCTCAACCCCCAGCCGCTTCATCTCGACGAGGAATTCGCCAAAGGCACGGAGTTCGGCCAGCGGCTGGTCAACAGCCTTTTCACGCTGGGGCTGATGATCGGCATGACGGTGGGCGACACGACCTTGGGCACGACCATCGCCAATCTCGGCATGAGCAAGGTGGAATTCCCCAAGCCCGTGTTCCACGGCGACACGCTCCGCGTCCGTACCATCGTCAAGTCCAAGCGCCGGAGCCGGTCGCGTCCTCAGGCCGGCATCATCGAATTCGAGCATCGGGCGGTCAATCAGCGGGGCGAGGTGGTGGCGGTCTGCAGCCGCGCCGCCTTCATGAAGTCCCGGCCGGTGGCGGCGTGAGCATGCGCTCCCTGCTCTTCGTCCCCGGCGACAGCGAGCGCAAGCTCGCCCGGGCGGGCGAGTCCGGCGCGGACGCGCTGATCCTCGACCTCGAAGACTCCGTCGTGTCGGCGCGACGCGAGGAGGCCCGACGGATCACCGGCGCCTTCCTCGGCGGTCCAGCGCGCGCCCGGCAGCGACTCTATGTGCGGATCAACCCGCTCGCCGGTGAAGACGCACTTGCGGATCTCGCCGCGATCATGCCCGGTCGACCCGACGGCATCATCCTGCCCAAGAGCACGCCCGCCGATGTCCGTGTGCTCGATCATTATTTGCTCGCGCTGGAGACGGCGAACGGGATTGCGCGCGGCGCCACGCGGGTCATTGCGATCGCCACCGAGACTCCCGCGGCCGCCTTCGAGCTCGGCGGCTATCGCGGCGTCGCGACGCGGCTCGAAGGATTGACTTGGGGTGCCGAGGACATCGCCGCGGTGCTGGGCGCCGTCAATCGCCGTCCCGACGGCGTCTATGACGACGTGTTCCGTCTCGTGCGGGCGCTCTGCGTGCTTGGCGCCCATGCCGCCGGGGTCATGGCCATCGACACCGTGTTCACCGATTTTCGCGACGAGGCCGGGCTCGCCGCGGAATGCGAGGCGGCGCGGCGCGCGGGGTTCGTTGCCAAGATGGCCATCCACCCGTCGCAAGTGGCGGTGATCAACAGCGCTTTCACGCCCAGCACGGAGGAGCTCGCCTGGGCGCGACAGGTCGTTGGCGCCTTCGCCGCCAATCCCACCTTGGGCACGGTCGGTGTCGAGGGCCGCATGCTCGACCGGCCGCATTTGGTGATGGCCCAGCGTCTCCTCGCTCGCGCCGGCGAGCGGTGAGGGACGCATCCAACATCGAGAGGAGACGAGCGTGAGCGGTCCATTGGCGGGCGTCCGTATCATCGACATGACCATGAATGTCATGGGTCCCTATGCCGCGCAGATTCTCGGCGACATGGGGGCGGATATCTGCAAGCTCGAGCCGCCCGAAGGCGACACCTTGCGCGGCATCGGCCCGTCGCGGAGCCAGGGGATGGGGCCCTATTTCCTCAATCTCAACCGGAACAAGCAAAGCCTGGTGCTCGATCTCAAGAAGCCCGCGGCGCGGGCCGTGCTCCAGCGCATGCTGCGCCAGGCCGACGTTCTGCTCTATAGCTTCCGGCCGCAGGCCATGAAGCGGCTCGGCGTCGCCTATGACGAGGTCGCCGCGGCCAATCCGCGCATCATCTATTGTGGTGCGTTCGGCTACGGGCAGGACGGCCCCTATGCGGCGCGGCCCGCTTATGACGATCTGATCCAGACCGCGATCGGGCTGCCGGTGTTGCAGGGGCGCGGCGGCGAGCCGAGCTTCGTCGCCACCGCGATCGCCGACCGCGTCGTCGGCATCATGGCCGCGTCGTCGGTGGGATTTGCGCTCTATCACCGAGAGCGCACCGGCAAGGGTCAGGCGATCGAGGTGCCGATGTTCGAGACCATGACCGAGTTCGTCATGGGCGACCATCTCTATGGCCACACTTTCGAGCCGCCCCTGGGACCCGCCGAGTATGTGCGCATGCGCGAGCGCCGCCTCTATCGGACCCGGGACGGCCATATCGGCGTGCTGGTCTACAATGACAAGCATTGGAGCCGGTTCTTCGCCCTCGCGGGTCGACCGGACATGGCGCAGGACCCGCGCTATTCCTCGATGTTCAGCCGTACGCAGAACATTGCCGCCCTCTACGACTTCCTGGCCGAGACCTTCGCCACACGCAGTACCGAGGAATGGCTGCGCCTCTTGGGTGAGGCTGACATCCCAGCGATGCGGCTCACCACGCCCGAAGGGCTGATGGACGATCCGCATATGCGGGCAATCGGCTTCTTCCAAACGGTCGATCATCCCTCGGAAGGCCGGATCCGCCAGATGGGCATCCCGCAGCATTGGAGTGAAGCGCAGCCCGAGGTCAGGCATCACGCGCCCCGTCTCGGCGAGCACACCGCCGCGCTGCTCAGCGAATACGGCTTCACCGCCTCGGAAATCCGAGGGCTCATTGCCGAAGGCACAGCGATCTGCGCCGAGGACGCTTAGGATCCGTATCGGGTACACGCCCCGGCCATCGCATTTGAGGCCCTGGATGCCCGCTTTCGGGCGTGTGAAGAAATCGAAGTGGACGAAGGTGACGCTCTGACATCGTGTGGATTCCCGCTTTCGCGGGAATGACGGAATAATTTGATTTTGCCTTAGCATTCGTCGCCCCCGCGAAAGCGGGGGTCCATTTCTGAGCCGCACGATGTCAGCGAAAGCACCTTTGCGATTCCTCACGCAGCCGTATCGCGCGCCGGGCATTCCGCCTATATGATTGAAAGGCAGGCTGTTTTCCTTCCCGCGATCGACGATGTCGGCATTTTTCTCGCGGCAGGGCTTATCGGCACGTTTTGCCACCGTCGTCGTGGCGTGTCTGTTGCTGTGCCTGGCGTTTCCCGGCGGCACATGCAAAGCCGCTTCGGATGCGCAACCCGCTACGGATTGGTGGCAGCTGTTCGATCCGCGCACCTCGCCGATCATCCCGATTCCGGAGGTCGGAACGGATCCCAACGGCGGAACGACGGTCGGCGTGCTTCCGGTTTATCTCGTCAAGGACTCGCGAGGCGAGATCACAGAAATCATAGCGCCGGACGTCACGTATAATCAGTATCTCGGCTACGGCGGTCACGCGCGCGTGCTCGCATATCCGTCAGGCGACACGCAGTGGTCCGTCGAGTTCAAAGCCAAGGAGCACATCGAACGGGGGGCGGACTTCCGCTATGCGACGGGTCTCTCGCGGCAGACGTCGTGGTCGTATTCAGCGCATCTGCAGTACGATCGATCCGCGACGGCCCGCTTCTTTGGCATCGGCAATGATTCGAGCCAGAGCGCCCAGACGAACTATACCAATGAGCAGGTCCTGCTCGACGCCACGCTGGGCTGGAACCTGTCGCCGGCCTTGCAGCTCGGCTGGACGCTGCGCCCCCACTATG
>DATIYL010000216.1:0-2120 GCA_035517635.1 Allostellaceae bacterium
TGAACCTGCTGCGGACCGTCTTCGTAATCGCCGCGCCCCTGGCGTGCGCCCAAACACCGGCCGCGCTCACGCCTGCCGCCGCGGTGGAGGCCGCGCTCAAAAACTACCCGGCGATCCGCGTCTCGCGCGAGCAGATCGACGCCGCCGCCGCGGGCATCGCCCTGGCCCGCACGTCCTACCTGCCGCGCGTGGACGCCCTCGCCCAGGTCAACCGCGCCACCCGCAACAATGTCTTCGGGCTCCTGCTGCCGCAGAACGTCATTCCTTCGATTTCCGGCCCCGTCATCGGCAGCAATAATTCCGGCACCGTCTGGGGTAGCGCCCTCGGCGCGCTGGTCACCTGGGAGCCGTTCGATTTCGGTCTGCGCCGCGCCAACGTCGCCGCCGCCGAAGCGGCCCGCACCCAGAGCGAAGCCACCCTGAAGCGTACTCAATTCGATATCGCAGCCGCGGCGGCCGACGCGTACCTCACCCTGGCCGCGGCCCAGGAGACCGTCCGCGCCGCGCAGGCCGGCGTGGACCGCGCGGAAGCCATCGCCAAAACCATCGGGGCGCTCACCGGCGCCCAGCTCCGGCCCGGCGCCGATCTCTCGCGCGCCCAGGCCGAGGTCGCCGCCGCCCGCACCGAATTCATCCAGGCCGATTCCGCGGTCGATATCGCGCGCGCCGGCCTCGCGCAGTTCACCGGCGGCAATCCCGCACAGCTCGCCATCTCCGCGCCGGCGCTGCTCCAGATGCCGACCGAACGCGCCGCTTCACCGCTCGACCCCGCGGCCAACCCCCGCATGGTCGAGCAGACTGCCGCCATCGAGCAGGCACGCGCCCAGCTCAAGGCCATCGAGCGGACCTACTTCCCGCGCTTCTACGCCCAAGGCAGCGTCTACGCCCGCGGCACCGGCGCCGAGCTCGATGGCGAGCGGCTCGGCGGAGCCAACGGCCTCGCGCCCACCGTCGCCAATGCCGCCCTCGGTTTCTCCGTCACGTTTCCCATCATGGACCTCGCCTCCATCCGCGCCCGCGAGGCGGCGCAGTCGGCTGCCATCCGCTCCCAGACGGCGCGTGCCGATCAGATCGCGGTCGACCTCCAGGCGCAGTGGAATCGTGCCACAGCGGCCTACGCGGGCGCGCGCCGCATCGCCGCCAACACGCCGATTCAGGTGAAGGCCGCCCGCGACGCCACCCAGCAGGCCACCGCCCGCTACCAGGCCGGCCTGGGAAACATCGACGAGGTCGCCGAAGCGCAGCGCCTGCTCACACAGGCCGAAATCGACGACGCGCTCGCCCGCCTGAATGTCTGGCGCGCCTTGCTGAACATCGCCGCCGCTACCGGCAGCCTGGACCCGTTTCTCGCCGAGGTGAGCCGATGAGGGAGGCCCCGCGATGCGCTTAGTTCTCGCCGCCCTGGCCCGTCCCATCACGGTCGTGGTCGCCCTGATCGCCATAGCGCTCTGTGCGGTGCTGGCCCTGGAGCGCATGCCCGCCGACATCTTTCCCCAGGTCGGCGATCCCGCGATCTACGTCGCTCAACCCTACGGCGGCATGGACCCCGCGCAGATGGAAGGCTACCTCACGTACTACTACGAGTATCACTTCCTCTACATCACCGGCATCGATCACGTCGAAAGCAAGAGTCTTCAAGGCGCGGCGCTGATGAAGCTCGTCTTTCACGAGGGCACCAACATGAGCCAGGCGATGTCGGAGACCATCGGCTACGTCAACCGCGCCCGCGCCTTCATGCCGCCCGGCACCGTGCCGCCCTTCGTCACCCGCTTCGATGCCGGCAGCGTCGCCGTGGGCCTGCTGATCTTCAGCAGCGCCGGCCACACCCAGGGCGAGATGCAGGACTTCGCTCTCAACCGCGTCCGCCCCCTGTTCGCGACCTTGCCCGGCGTGTCCGCTCCCCCGCCGTTCGGCGGCAACCAGCGTACCATCGTCATCACCCTGAATCCCGACAAGCTTCTTCAGTACCGAATCTCTCCCGATGAAGCCATCTCGGCCGTCAGCAAGTCCAGCCTCGTCATGCCCTCGGGCAACATGTACACCGGCAAGGTGGAGCGCATCGCGCGCACCAACGCCGCGCTCGGCGGCAACCTCGCGGAGCTGCTCGGCACCCCCATCCG
>DATIYL010000217.1:0-6593 GCA_035517635.1 Allostellaceae bacterium
AGCACTATTGCGACGCGGTCTGGGCACTGCCGGCGCTGCGGGAATGGGCCGAAGCCGCGCGGAACGAGCCGATGGTGATCGAGCGTCTGGAGTTCTGACCCCCTGAACAGGGGCCGGATTTCGTGCTAAGACCGCCCGCCCGGCGCGGGGCGGCGCCGGCATCAGCCCAAAACCGTTCTGTCGAGAGGATTTGCATGGCATTGAAAAACTCGGCCCTGCCCAAGGGCATGGACATTCGCGGCGCCATCCGCCCCGGCTATGAGCGGATCTTGACGCCGGAGGCGCTCGCCTTCATCGCCGAGCTGGAGCGGCGCTTCGGCGGCGAGCGCGAGCGGCTGCTGGCGCGCCGCGCCGAGGTCCAGGCCAGGCTCGATGCCGGCTGGAAGCCCGATTTCCTCGCCGAGACCAAGACCGTGCGCGACAGCGACTGGACCGTGGCGGCGATTCCGAAGGATCTGCTCGACCGGCGCGTCGAGATCACGGGTCCCGTCGATCGCAAGATGGTGATCAACGCGCTCAATTGCGGCGCCAATGTCTATATGGCGGATTTCGAGGATGCGAGCACGCCCACCTGGGAGAACCTGATCGAGGGGCAGATCAACCTCGCCGACGCGGTGCGCCGCGCGATCACCTTCGCGGATCCGGCCAGCGGCCGGCAGTATCGGCTCGACGCCAAGACCGCGACCTTGCTGGTGCGACCACGCGGCTGGCACCTGCCGGAAGCGCATTGCCTCATCGATGGCGAGCCGATGGCGGGCGCGCTGTTCGATTTCGGGCTCTACGTCTTCCACAATGCCAAGGAGCTGGCGCAGCGCGGCACCGGCGCCTATTTCTATCTGCCGAAGCTCGAGAGCCATCTCGAAGCGCGGCTGTGGAACGAGATCTTCGTCCATAGCGAGGCGAAGCTCGGCCTGGGCCGCGGCGCGCTCAAAGCGACGGTGCTGATCGAGACGATCATGGCCGCCTTCGAGATGGACGAGATCATCTACGAGCTGCGCGAGCATATGGGCGGCCTCAATTGCGGCCGCTGGGACTACATCTACAGCGTCATCAAGAAATTCGCCGAGGACCCGGCCATGGTCCTGCCGGACCGCGCCCAGGTGACGATGACGACGCCGTTCCTGCAGAGCTACGTGCGGCTGCTGATCAAGACCTGCCACCGGCGCAACGTTCATGCCATGGGCGGCATGGCGGCGCAGATCCCGATCAAGAACGATCCCGAGGCCAATGAAGCGGCGATGGCCAAGGTGCACGCTGACAAGGAGCGCGAGGTGAGCGAGGGGCATGACGGCACCTGGGTCGCGCATCCCGGTCTCGTCGCGCTCGCCAAGGAAGTCTTCGACAAAGGCATGCCCGAGGCGAACCAGATCGCCCGCAAGCGCCAGGACGTGCACGTCACCGCCGCCGATCTCCTGCGGGTCCCGAGCGGCACCATCACCGAGGCGGGGTTGCGCGCCAACATCAATGTGGGCCTGGGCTATGTCGAATCCTGGCTGCGCGGCACCGGCTGCGTGCCGCTCTACAATCTGATGGAGGACGCTGCCACGGCCGAGATCAGCCGCAGCCAGGTCTGGCAGTGGATCCGCCACGGCGCGAGCCTTGCCGACGGCCGCAAGGTGACCCGCGCCCTCGCCCATCAGACGCTCGAGGAAGAGCTCGAGAAGCTGCGGCAGGCCGCGCCCGAGGACCACCGCTTCGACGACGCGGCGAAGCTCTTCCGCGAGCTCATCGACGCCGAGCGCTTCGTCGAATTCCTGACCCTCCCCGCCTACGAGCAGATCGTCAGGGAGGGGGTGTAGGGCGTTATCGCGCCTCTCCCGCGATCATCGCGAATCCCCCCGCTCGTCGTGCCCGGGCCGGCCGCAGGCCGAGTCCCGGGCATCCACGCCGTTCAACGAGCGTGCTGTGCGACGTGGGTGCGCGGGACAAGCCCGCGCATGACGACGTTCGATGGCAACATCCTCGTGGGGACCCGTCCCGGGTGCATTCTCGCTCTCTATACCGTCTGTTAACCATCTCGAGGCGATCATCCCCCCGCACGACAACGGCGCAGCGGCGTCAAAAGCTGCCGGGGGACCCGAATGGCAAATTTCCACCACATGTTGAAGCGCAAGGGGCAGACCGAGCACGTCGCCTCCGGCTACATCGACATCCCCTTGTGGCGAGAGGGAGATGAGCGGCGGGTCACCATCGGCGATGAGCGGGTTTACGTGCGCGTCGTCAACCGGATGGACCGGGAACGCACGATCTACACCGAGGAGATCGACCCGCTCCGGATTGTCGAGTGGACCCATGAAAGGCGCGTGACCGACGCGCTTTCATCAGCGCATGGGCGCCAGCCGGCCGAACTGGTTTCCGAGGCGGCGACCGCCTCGTAGCACGCAAGCGCCGCTGCGGAAAATCGATCACGTCCCGCGGCCGGCTCCGCCACACCAAGCTCCGCCGGCCGCCAGAACGTCGTTCAGGGCGCAATAGGGTCGTTCAGTGCGGAACTGAACTGCCCTCGGCTGCCTGGCCGCCCACGCTCAGTACCACGCGGCGGTTCTGCGCCCGCCCCTGCGGCGTGTCGTTGGTGGCGACCGGATCGGCCTCGCCGAAGCCCTGCGCCGCCACCATCTCCGGCCTCACGCCCTGCGAGATCAGAAACTGCATGACGGCGTCGGCCCGCTTCTCGGAGAGTTCCTGGTTGCTGGTGACGCCCTGCTGCTGCAGCCTCGGGCCGATCGGGGCATTGTCGGTGAAGCCGCTGACCATCAGCTTGTTCTGCTGCGTCGGCGCCAGCTTTTTCGACAACCTGGCGATCATGTCCTTGCCCCGGGTGGTCATCTCCCAGCTTCCCGACCTGAATAGCATGTCGCTATTCACCGTATAGGCGATGGCATGCTGCAGGCGAGCGACGTGCTCGTTGCTGGCCGCGAGCTGCTGCTGCAGTTGCTGGTTCTGCGCTTGCAGTTGCTGGTTCTGTGTCTGCAGGGCGTCGTAGTCGCTTTTCCACACGCAACCCGAGAGTACCAGTGGCGATAGCACCAGGCCGGTGACCAACCAAGCCTTTGATGGGATCCTATTCATTTTGCGCGGACCTTTCACCGATGAGGATGGAACCGGAAGACACGCATCCATCCCGCGCCCCGAATTGACGGAGCACGGTCGGCAACATGCCAACGCAATGATGCAACGGGCGCGAAAGGTTACGTCATCGGTTGGCTGACGGAGCCAAAGGTTGAAAAGTCTGTACGAACAGCCCGCGAGAAACCCGCCCGCAACCAGGGTCAATCAAGCTCGGCGGTGCTCCCCTTCGCTGACCAAGCGCGGTCTGGATTGGTCCGCGAAGCTCAGCGCGGCGCAGAACCCTTAAGGGTTTTCAGGTATGCGATCACGTAGATCTGCTCCGCCGGATCGGTGATCGAGGCATGCGGCATGAGCGTGCCGGGAACCATCTGCGCGCTGTCGGCGATCCATTTGCGCAGATTGTCCTCGGTCCAGACCAGCCCCGATTTCTGGAGCGCTTCGGAATAAGGGAAACCCGCCGCGGATGCCGCACGCCGGCCGACCACGCCGTCGAGGTTGGGGCCGAACACGACCCGCGTTCCGGGACTCTGCGTATGGCATGCGGCGCAATGATCATCGAAAAGTTTCCGCCCGGCGGCCTGCTCGGCCCGGAGCAGTGAAAAGCGGGGGACATACTGGGCGGAAGCGGTGCCCACGGTGGCGACAATACCGACCGCCAGCACAATGAGCGTCGAACCGTACCTCATGGCGCGGACCTCCTGGCGAAACCCTCGGAGCAAAATCGCTCCCGCTTTTTAGACTACTTGGACCCGCCGGCGCGCGCAGCTACCGACCGGGCCGCGCGACCAGGCGCTGCACCATGGCGCGCAAGGCGGCGAGCTGGGGGCCCGACCGGGTCTGGAAATTGGATCCGGTATAGCCCCACCAATCCCAGCAGCCTTCCGGGTTGTCGGGCATCGTGCTGGGCTCAACCTGCGGATAGAGCACGATGATGCCGTTGGTGTCGGCCCACTCGTTGTAGCCGACGCGGCTGTAGACGGCATCGCCAACCACGCCGGCCCCCTGCCGGCAGCCGTGGAGCACGATGTGCACCGCGCAGCTTGCGCCGGCCGCCGCGCAAGACGCGGGCACATAGACGTAGCCGGTCTTGGACATGCCGGCGACCGGCGCGGCGAACTCGGTTTGGTCGAACGGCATCGGCGATGCCGACAGGCTCGCCGCTTTCGGCGACAGCCTCCCATAGATCTTGGTCAATATCGCTCGAGGCTGGTCGTACGGCGCGCCGCCGACGGCGCATTGATCGACATAGGGCGTCGCCGTCGTACCGCAAGGCGCGCCGAAATTGACCGAGACGAAGGCGTGGCCGGCGGGTATGTCATCAACGTATTCAACGTTCTTCGCCGAGGCTCCGGCGACGGTGAAGAAGTCGCGCACCGCATCGACCACCGTGCGCTTGACCGTGCCATCCTCGGTGCCGCTGAACAGATAGACCTTCTGCGACTTCAACGGATCGACCGGATCGATCTGACCGAGCGCCGCGAAAGAGACGGCGGCGTCGTAAGAGGCGGCGCCGACAGGCGCCCCGTCGATGCAGGTCGCGATCCCTCCGAGATTGACGAAGGCGCAGTTGTACGGGCCCCCCGCGACAACGCCGACGCCCATCGTGCCGGCCGAGAACGCCACCGCATACTGCATGGCCATGAAGCCACCGGACGATAAGCCCGAAGTGGAAATTCTGGCCGGGTCAGCGCCCAGGGCAGGCAATTTCGCGGGCTGCGTCGCCGCAGGCTGAGCCCATAGCAGCGTCGCGGCCAGGAGGGCCGCGCGCATCGACGAACGCCGTCGGAGAGCCATGAGCGCCAGCGTTGCACGAAAGGCGGGGGCGAGAAAGATCATCATTCATTGGTATGCGCAGCTCGGCGCAATCGCTGCAGGAGCCACATCCTGCCCTTCCCATCGAGGCGGCCATGGCGAGGCTGTGAAGCGCATCACACCGATATGTGCCACGGCCTCTTACCTACCTGACAGTGATGAACAAGAGGGCCGCTCGGTCCTCGAGCAAGGAGCGGGAATCGTGTCGGAGGATATGGTGTGGCGTGTCGCTTTGCTGAGCGTCGTTTTCCTGACGGATCTGATCGTCTTCATCGGCCTCTGTCGCGAGGAGCTGCGCGATTGGCGTCGTCGCCGCAACGTCACGCCGACGGTCCGTGCCGCCAATGAGAATTTCCCGGCGTTGGCCGCGCGCCGCGTGTGATACGCGCCGGTGCTATTGGCGAATCGGGAGCGGGCGGATATGGTCACCGGCGCTGAGCATCGCAGAGGACCGCGCTTCGCGCTTGTTCTTGCCGCCTTGGCGCTGACCCTCGCCGGCTGTGCCTCGCTCGGCTTCAGGCCAACGCCGGGCGGATCAGACGCCTACCACTATCGTCAGCCCTTCCAGGCGGGCGCATAGGCGCCCGATAGAGCGACCCCGAGCCGCCGCGAGCGCGGCTTGGGCGCGCCGCGTCCGAAAGTCACCTGCATATCAGGCGGCGACGCTGCCGGCGAGCGGCTGGGGCTCGTCGAGGGTGTGGCAGGGATCGAACGGGGGCGCCGGCGTTGCGAAGAACACCTCGCCGAGGTCATCGAGCGCGCGTTGGGCCTCGTCGCGGCCGAGCGCCTCGAGCTCCGGCATGTGGTGGACGCCGTCGAGGGTGAAATGCTGCGCCGAGGTGTCGGGGCTGATGCGGAATACGTTGTGCGAACCGACGAGCGTGTGCGCCATGGCGATGGCCGAAGAGGATTGCGCCTTCATGAAAACATCGGCGATGCGCCCGCCCCAATAGGAGGCGCCGAGAGAGACGCGCTTGTGCCAGGCGATGCCGAGCGGGCGCGAGGTGCAGCCGAGGCTCAGCACGCGGATATCCTCGCGCGCCCAACCGAGCACGCCGATCGCCTCCACCACCGCCAGCGCCAGCGGATTGCGCGCCCAGAGGCTGCCATCGACATAGGCGCCTTCGTCGGACAGGTGGATCGGGAAGTAGGTCGGCGCGGCCACCGTCGCCAGAGCGACATCGATGGCGGACACGGTGTAATCGCGCACCAGGCTCGGATGATGCGCCGTCTTGTAGATGTAAACGCGCTCGGACGCGACGTCGAGCGCCGGCACCAGAAGCCGCCGGCGGCAATGGCCGACGCGGCGATCGCCGAAGGCCTTGTCGAGCGCCTGGCGCAGCGGCGCGAGGCTGTATTTCGCGCGCAGGAGCCGGCGCAGATTGCTCGTCACCGGACGCGCCGGGAAGATAGCGCGGCCATGCTCCTTGTAGAGCTGCAGCAGCTCCCCCGCGGTCTGGCCGAGCGCCAGGCCCATGGCGATGATGCCGCCGGTCGAGGTCCCGGCGATGAGGTCGAAATAGTCGTGGATCGGCGTGCCCAGCCAATCCTCGATCTCGGCGAGAAACGCAGCCGGGAATACCCCCTTAATCCCGCCGCCATCGATGGTCAGAATGCGCCGCACCCGCCGCTCCTCCACGGCCGGCCCTGACGAACCGGCTCGAGGGAGCCTAGCGGCAAACCTTTACCCGGCGGTGAATGAGCGCGTTTTC